>CAYNTS010000012.1:0-43800 GCA_964400495.1 uncultured bacterium
GTTGGTGCTGATGTATCGGGTTCTACGGGGTCATCACAAGAGGTGAAAATAAATACTCCTGTAATTATTAATACGAAATAAGTTGTAATATGTTTGGTTGTTTTGTTCATAATATTAAACTCCATTGTTAGATTTTTCAAGAATTTTAAGCCCTTCTAAATAACTGTTTTTACCTAAACCTGATACTTGTGCAATACATACTGGTGAAATTACCGATTTTTGACGAAATTCTTCACGTGTATGAATATCGCTTAAGTGAACCTCAACTGTTGGAATATCAACCGCAGAAATTGCGTCTCGAATAGCATACGCATAATGAGTAAATGCACCCGGATTAATAATTATTCCTTTTGCCCAATGCCGTTCGTCTTGAATTGTATCAATTATTTCACCCTCATGATTAGATTGAAAGAACTTAAATGAATGATTTGCACCTTCTTGACATGTTTCAACCCACATCATTAACTCTTCCAACGTATCCGTACCATATACTTCAGGTTCTCGAGTTCCAAGTAAATTCAAATTTGGTCCATTAATTACTAGTATGTTCATGTAGAAAATCCTTTTATTGCAAAATGCAAAGTTTAAAATGAAAAATGCAAAGCTAATTTACAGCTTTTTTGATGTTACAACAGACTTTGCTATTATTTTTTTAATATGTTTTGCACGAGACATCTCCTTTTTTATTTTCTATTTTGCAATTTAACTTTTGAATTTTGAGTTTAGTTGTTTTAACAAATTATAAACCGATTCCTTATTTATTGAATCACTAATTATTGTTTTTCCAATTCCATCAAGAAGGACAAAATGTATCTTCCCATTTTTCACTTTTTTGTCTGATTGCATTATTCTAATAATATCATTAGGTTCAAAATCTGGTAATTGAGGGAGGGGTAACATCTTAATAACTTCATTTAGCAAGTTTAAATCTTCAATTTTCAATCTTCCATCTTCATTTGAAAGCTTCCCAACAACTAACATCCCATAAGAAACTGCTTCTCCGTGCCTGAGTTTATCATTTCCAAAATATTTTTCAAGTGCATGCCCAATTGTATGTCCGAAATTTAATATTCGTCTTAAATTCCCTTCAGTTTCATCTTGTGAAACAATATCTGCTTTTAATTTTGAACAATGAGCAATTGTTTTGGTTAAGAAAGTTAAATCTAACGAAAGAAATTTATTTAAATTTTGCTTAACTTCATGAAAAAAAGTTTCATCTAAAATAAGACCATATTTAATAATTTCACCAAGTCCTGAAACCACTTCTCGTTTTGGTAAAGAAGATAAACAACTTGTATCTGAAACAACTGCTTTTGGTTGCCAAATTGCACCCACTAAATTCTTACCTTCTTTTAAATTAACACCAGTCTTTCCACCAATTGCTGAGTCAACCATTGCTAATAGTGTTGTTGGAATTTGGATATAATCAATGCCTCGCATAAAAGTTGAAGCAACAAATCCTGTGATGTCACCAATCACTCCACCACCAAGTGCAAGCAATATTGATGTTCTATCACACCCTAATTGAATAAGTTGGGAATAAATTCTATTGATTGATTCCAGTGATTTTGAATTTTCACCTTCTGGTATTTCAATTAAATGTACATCAAATCCACTGGATTTTAAATTATCAAAAATATGCTGTCCAAATAGGGTTTTAATCGTTGGGTGCGTGAAAATAATCCATTTTTGACCCGTATTCATTGATTTTAATAATTCGGGTAATTTTTGCTGTAATCCTTCATCTACCCAAATGGGGTATGACCTTTTTCCTAATGGTACACTAATGGTTTGCATAACTATCCTTGAGATATTGAAATAGATTGTTTGTTACTTCTTCCGGATCCATTTCGTCGGTATCTAAAATATAATTTGACACCGATTCATACCAATCTTTGCGAACTTTCCAAATATTACTTAATTCGTTTTCAATGCTTTCAGATTTTTGTAAAAGGGGTCGTTTGTTAACTGATCTTACTCTGCTTGATAATGTACTTGGTTTTGCCCTTAGTAAAATGGTTAATCCAACAGAGAGAATTTTTCTATTTTCTTCTGTAACAACAATTCCACCCCCAGTTGAAACAATGAAGTTATCATTATTTGAAAATTTTAGTAATACTGAATTTTCAAAACTACGAAATGACTTTTCACCCATGTACTTAAATATTTCACCAACAGACATATTTTTTTGTGATTCAATATAATCATCGGTATCTACAAATTGCATATCTAATTTTTGTGCAATTTTCTTTCCTACAGTGGATTTCCAACTTGCCATCATGCCTATTAAATATATGTTCGGGATTTTCACTTTAATATTTCGCTGAAATTTTCAGATGTGCTTTAAGTTGTTTTAAAGAATCTCCACCAAACTTTTCTAAAATTGCATCGGCTAAAACAAAACAAACCATACTTTCAGCAATAATTGATGCAGCTGGTACTGCACAGGAATCTGTACGTTCTTTATGAGCGAGTTTTTCCTCTTTATTATGGATGTCAACTGACTTTAACGGTTTGATAAGTGTGGGAATGGGTTTCATCATTGCTCTAATTAACAAAGGTTGTGCATTACTCATACCACCTTCAATTCCACCTGCATTATTTGAAAATCGTGTAAATTGTTTGCCATTATATCCAATCTCATCATGAACTTGACTACCAAATTTATGTGCTTGTTCAAAACCTGACCCAATTTCAATTCCCTTAAATGCATTTATTGACATGATTGATTCTGCAATTCGAGCATGCAGTTTTTTATCCCATTGGGTATAGCTACCGAGTCCATAGGGTAAACCTGTTGCAATGATTTCAAAAATGCCTCCTACAGAATCACCCTCTTTCTTAGCATTATCGATAGATGCAATCATGTGTAATTCTTTCTCACTATCCAAACATCTTACTGGGGAAGTATCAGCTTTACTATTTAGCTCTTTTGGAGTAAGTTCTGAAGGGATTGATGAGTTATCAACTACATTATGAATTTGAGTAACACGACTACCCACTTCAATTCCAATATCTTCTAATAATTTTCTGCAAAATGAAGCAAGAGCAACTCGCATTGCTGTCTCACGTGCGGATGATCTTTCAAGTACATTTCGAATATCATCAAATCCAAATTTTTTAACTCCAGCTAAATCTGCATGCCCTGGGCGAGGTAGTGTTACTTTTTTTATTTCTTCAACTACAGGTTCAACAGACATTTTAACCGTCCAATTTCCCCAATCTTTATTTTTAAGTAATAGTCCAATTGGAGAACCAAGAGTTTTTCCATGTCGTACACCAGAATAAATTTCTGCAAAATCTGTTTCTATTTTCATTCTTCCACCACGTCCATGACCACATTGTCTGCGTATTAATTGCTTGGAAATATATGATTCAGAAACTTCAATGCCAGAAGGGATACCATCTAAAATTCCTAATAACCCTTTTCCGTGTGATTCACCTGCTGTTAAATAATTAAGTTTTGTTAACATAATTTGCCTTCTAAATAATGTTTTATTTCACCGAAATTTACCCTTGTCGATATCGATTCTCCAAACCAAAGGTCTAACGATGCTAATCCTTGATAAATAAACATATCTAATCCATTTACAGTTTTTGCTCCTACCTTTTCCGCATCTACTAACAATTTAGTCTTAAGTGGAGTATAAATAGTATCAATAAGTGTTTGGTTTTTGGATAAAATACTTATTGGCAATGGAGAATTTTTGGTTGACATCCCTAATGAAGTGCAATTAATAATTATCGAGGAAATATCAACATATTTTTCAACATCTGCTAATGAATATATTGAGATTATATCTGATTTAAACGCAGAAGCATGTTCTAGAGTTCTGTTGAATATTTTTATTGAATTAACACCACTTTGCGTTAAAGCAAAACAAATTGCCTTAGCAACGCCACCAGCACCTAATACAATTACATCTTTGGCATTTACATTAATATTATTAATCTCAAGTAACTTTATAAAACCATACCAATCAGTGTTATTACCAAGTAATTTTCCATTGTTTTCGAAAATAACATTTAATGACCCAATTTGCTTGGCTCTAGGATTAAGTTCATCAACCAAGTTGGTTATAATATTTTTATAGGGTAACGTTACATTGATTCCACTAAGAGAATTGTTTTTAACTTTAAATAATATTTCACCTAAATCAGATTCATCAACACATATCTTTGAATAATGTGCATCTATCCCTAATTTATTAAATACAAAGTTGTGAAGTTTGGGGCTCAAACTATGGTCAATAGGATTCCCAATTACTGCAAATTGCCTCATTTCAAAATACTCTTTAGAACTGAATTGAATTCAGGAAATGAAATATTAATACAATCCTCATTATCTAAACTATTGTAACGACCTGCATTTAAACCAGCAACAGTAAAAGCCATAGCAATTCGATGATCATGATATGTTTTTATATTTGTATTATGCAATATATTAGGAGTGTCGATAATAAAACCATCTTTTTTCTCAATAACCTTTGCACTCATTGCCTTTAAATTAGTACATATTGCATGAATTCTATCGGATTCTTTAACCCTTAATTCCTCGGCACCTTCAACTGTTGTGGGGCTATCTGCTTGTGTTGCTAGTATAGCTAAAATGGGTAATTCATCGATTATACGAGGAATATCTTTCTTGCCAATTGAAACACCGTTTAATAACGAATATTGTACTCTAACATCACCAACTTTTTCACCACATTCTGTTCGTAAGTTTGACCATTCAACTTTTCCACCCATTTTTGTTAACACATCGTAAAATCCAATACGTGTTGGGTTAGCTAACACATTATTGATAGTTAAATCTGAATCTGGAATCATGGCTGATGCTGCTGAGAAAAAGGCTGCTGACGAAGGGTCTCCTGGGACACACATATTAAATGGCATTAATGGATTTGATTGTGGATTTAATATAATATCTTTACCACAAGCAATATCAACTCCTAATTCCTTTAGCATAATTTCTGAATGATCACGTGTTTGAATTGGTTCTTCTATAACAACAGGTGCATTTGCACCAAGCCCAGCAAACAAAACACAAGATTTAACCTGAGCACTTGCTTTTGGTGGATTGTAACGGATGCCATGCAATGCATTTGTTGATGTGATACTTAAGGGTAATTTCCCGTTCTGAGATATAATTTGTAACCCCATTTTTTCAAGTGGCTCTATGATTCTTCCCATCGGACGCGAACTCAATGAATGATCTCCAGTAAATGTAGATGAAATTTTCTTACCTGCCAGTAAACCAGATAACAATCTAATCGTTGTTCCTGAGTTACCACAATCAAGTTTGTTTTCAGGATTTCTAAAAGTATTTCCAACAATTTCAACTATATTGTTTTCTTTTTTAGAATAAATTCCACATTCTGATAAACACGTTCTTGTTGACTCTACATCTTGACCTGTTGAAATATTTTTAATAACACTTTTTCCATTGGCTAAAGCACCACACATAAGTGCACGATGAGAAATTGACTTGTCTCCTGGTAGTGTAATATTTCCTCTAATTGGCATTAATTTTCCAATTTAATATTTTCTTTTACTGCATCTATTGCAGTTTCAATTGAATGAATCATTTCTTTGGTATAAGGATTATAATTTTGGAGGTCCTTAAAAAGATCCCATGAATCATTACATGTTTGTTCAATCACACCCAATAAATCATTAAAACCCAAAGTGTTAATTTGCGTTGATTTAATACCCGATTTATGCAAAACCCTCCCAATAAAATGGGTAATCCCCTGACTTGATGCTGCAAGCTTATCATGTTTATCTGGAGTCATTTCAACAATTCTAACAGCTGAGTTTTCAAGTATCTCTTTTAAAATATTATAATGTTTATTTACATCTCGTAGTGGATGTATCATCATTTTCAACTCTCTAAATTGGCTAAAGGAATCTGGTCCAAATAAAGGGTGGCTACAAATAATCCCAACATTTTGAGGAAGATATTTATCCATTATATTTGCTGGATATACTTTAACAGAACAAACATCCACTATTGTTGTATTGTACAAGTTATAGTGAGAAATCTCTTTAATTAAATCTTCAAATTTTCTAATTGGTACTGAAACAAATACAATGTTAGAATCTAGAGCTTCTTCCAAACACCCTACATTATTTGATAAATCATCAAATGCATCATAAATTTTAATTTTGTCAGAATACTTTGACAAAATATTATGCAATACCTTCCCAAATCTACCATAACCAATAATACTAAATGATACTTTTTTCATTTCAATTTTACAACACCTAAAAATAAAGTAAGGTTATTTTTTAAATCATGAATATCTTCTTCGAGGATATTCAAATCATATAATTCTGCACAATACTTATTACCAACAACACCTGCTGTTTCTGGCAATCCTCCTTCAGACAATAATCGTGCTGCTCCTGCTGTATCTTCGGCTTCAATTAATGGTCTTGTCCAAAAATGCTCAGATAAATATTCCTTACACTGACGCAGTGCTTGTTGATGGGAATGAATTTCTGTAATATCACCTATAAAAATATTACGCTTTGCCAATAAATTCTGATGCACCATAATATGAAACATTTCAATAATATGACATTGATGCTTTGCTAATGCTTCAACACTTTCAATGACGACTCCACCTTGAGCATTTTCCATAGCAAAAATTCCAAAATCAATAGTTTCATCAGTAATTGCACTTAAAACAGTTTCAGTAGAAATCAAATATTCAATTGTATAATTCTTAATTCCATGATTTTTAGCAAACATCTCAGCCGCTTCTTCACTAAAGCTTCCTTTTGCACCCATTATCCCTATTTTTTTCATACTATCCTTTTAGCTCTTTAATAAATTTTTCTACCTCTCCTGCTGGAATTTCAGTTCTATTAATTCTATTAATTAATGCACTACCAACAACAGCACCATTTGACATTGAATTTATATTTTCTACATCTTCTCGGTTTGAAATTCCAAATCCAACAATATAGGGAGTTGAACTATTTTCCTTAACTCTTTCTAAATACAATGCCAATTTATTGGTTGATGAAGATCCAGAACCAGTAATTCCCAAAATTGCTACACAATAAATTAAATCACCTGCCATTTTAGAAATCATCTTAATTCTCTCATTTGACGTATTAGGAGCAACCAACAATATGGGTGAAATTTTTCTATTTTTGCATTCTAATACCCATTCTTCCGCTTCTTCAGGTGGTAAGTCTGGAATAATTAATCCATCAATACCAAGTAACATACAATAATCCAAAAATTCTAACTTACCGTAGTTCAAAATTGGATTGATATACCCCATCAATATTAGTGGAATATTTGAAGCTTCTCTAATTTTTCCAACCTGCTTAAAAATAATATCTAAATTGATTCCATTCTCAATTGCCTTCATACTTGATGCCTGAATAATTGGTCCATCAGCCAATGGATCAGAAAAAGGCATGCCAATCTCGATCATATCTGCACCTGCCCTCTCAGCAGACAATACTAACTCAACGGTTGAATCTAATTCTGGAAATCCAGCAGTAATAAATGGAATTACTTTTTCAGAATTAGATTTGAATAAATTTGAGATTCTACTCATATTTTTTTTCTAAATAATCTGCAATAGTATGCACATCTTTGTCACCACGACCAGAAAGGCAAATTATAACATTTTGCCCCTTGTTGATTTGATTTTTTTTCTGTTTTAAAAATGCTAATGCATGAGATGATTCAAGTGCTGGTAAAATGCCTTCTTTTTCTGATAACCATTGAAATGCTTCAATAGATTCCTTATCGGTTGCTGAGACATACTCAACACGTTTTGTTGATTTTAAATAACTATGTTCTGGACCAATTCCTGGGTAATCTAGACCAGCAGAAATTGAATGGGGCAACTGAATTTGTCCATTCTCATCTTGTAATAAGTAGCTTCCAGAACCATGCAATACACCAAAACTCCCCTTGGTAATTGTTGCAGCATGTTTGTTCGTATCAACTCCAAGCCCAGCCGCTTCAACCCCCACAAGTCGAACATCATCATCTAAAAATGGATAAAACATTCCAATTGCATTTGAACCACCTCCAACACAAGCTACAAGTAAATCTGGTAAATTATTGTCCTTAACTTCAGAAAACTGCTGTTTGGTTTCTTCACCAATAACAGATTGAAAATCTCGCACCATCATTGGGTATGGATGTGGTCCAACAACTGAACCAATTAAATAGTATGTATTTTCAATGTTAGTTACCCAGTCTCTAATTGCCTCATTTGTTGCGTCTTTTAATGTTTTACTACCAGAAGAAACAGGACGAACTTCAGCACCTAATAATTCCATGCGAAATACATTAAGTTTTTGTCTTCTAATATCCTCTTCACCCATATACACAATGCATTGCAAACCAAATTGTGCAGCTACTGTAGCTGTTGCAACCCCGTGCTGACCCGCACCTGTTTCAGCAATTATTCGTTTTTTACCCATTGCTTTTGCTAGCATAATTTGACCCAAGGCATTATTTATTTTATGTGCACCTGTATGGTTTAAGTCTTCACGTTTCAAATACACATTGAACCCTAGTTCGTTTGAAATCCGTTTTGCAAAATATAGCGGTGTTGGCCTGCCAGAATAGTCTTTTAAAAGTGATGATAATTGATTATTAAAATCTAGGTCATTTTTGTAATCATTATACAGATTTTCTAATTCAACAATAGCAGGAATAAGTGTTTCTGGTACATATTTCCCTCCAAAATCATCAAAATGTCCTCTTGAATCTGGTTGATTATAAGTCATCAATTACCATTAAAAATATTGTTAGTTGTTTTCGATTTTTTTAGTGTATTCATTATTTGAAATATTTTTTCACTATCTTTTTTCCCTGGTTCAATTTCAACGCCACTATTTATATCTACAGCTGAAGGATTAATTTTACAAATTCCATCAAGAATATTTGAATTATTTAGTCCCCCTGATAAAATTACAAATGTTTTTGCGTCATTATTAGCTAACAATTCCCAA
The DNA here is from genome assembly GCA_964400495.1 of uncultured bacterium. Classification (GTDB taxonomy): domain Bacteria; phylum Fidelibacterota; class Marinisomatia; order SCGC-AAA003-L08; family D37C17; genus CAYNTS01. Next base: position 8,995 of record CAYNTS010000012.1, read on the forward strand.
TCAAATGTATTTCCAGTTCCACCCATTTTCCCATTTTTAAATGTGTCAAATAAAAATGCATGCACCTTGTAATCTTGCAACAAACTAAAGTCAAACTCTTCATTTATACGGAATGCTTTAATAACAGGTCTGTTGATTTCTTTACAATATTCAAAACTTTCATTTCCATGAAGTTGCACATAGTCTATTGATAGTTTTTCCACAATATTATTCACATAATTTGTTTCATGATTGACAAAGACTCCAACCTTTGCAACATCATTTGGTAATTTGAAAATCCATTTTTCTAATGAATCTGAATCTATGTATCTTGGGCTTTTATCATAAAAAATAAATCCAAGTGCATTCACCCCATATTTGCAGGCAATTAGAGCATCTTCTAGATTTGTAATTCCACAAATTTTAGTAGTAATCATGTTCTCACACCATCCAACAACTGCGAAAGAGTTTTTTGAGGGGTACCATTTCGCATGAGTGCTGTTCCAATTAAAGAAGCATTATACCCCAAAGACTTGACAAACTGTAAATCTTCTTTTGAATGAATACCACTTTCTGCAACTTTGATTGCACTTTCAGGAAGTTGGGGAAGATACTTCTTAAACCAATCAATATTTGTTTGCATGGATTTCAAATTTCTGCAGTTAATACCTGTAATTTTAGGTTCTAAATCATTTAATTGCTTAAATGAATCTGTACTATGAGTTTCAACAAGTACGTGTAAGCCAAGGGTTGTAGCTATTTCATAAAATTTTTCTAATTTGGTTGGAGTTAAAGCATCAACTATCAGTAAAATTGCGTCTGCACCATGCACAAAGGACTCCCATATTTGATATTCTGATATAATGAAATCTTTTCTCAAAATTGGGAGTTTTACAGCATCTCTTACAACTTTCAAAAAATCAATGGAACCACCAAAATATGTTTCATCTGTAAGAACAGAAATTGCTGATGCACCTGCAATTTCGTACGCTTTTGCAATCGCAATTGGGTCAGAATGAATCCAAATTTCTCCTGCTGAAGGTGATTTACGTTTAATTTCAGAAATAACAGACATTGACTTACCTGAAAGAGCTTTGTTGAAATCTCTTATTTTACAATCTCTGCTTAACTCTTGCAATTTCTCCATTGGAACAACAGATTGAGAAATTTCAATTTCTTTCTTTTTTGTTGATAATATGTTATCTAAAATTGTCATTTAACATTTTTGAGGTTGTTCAATACCTTGAGAGCATCCCCAGAATCAATAGACTCTTCAGCCATTTTGATTCCATCTTTAAATGAAGTTGCATTCTGACCAACTTGAATTCCAGCTGCTGCATTGAGAACAACAATATCTCGCCTTGCGCCTTGTTCACCTTTAAGAATTGATGATATAATGTTTGCATTTTCATCAGGCATACCACCTTTCAAATCAGACATTGATGCAGTTTGGTACCCAACATCCGAAGGCGAAATTACAGTTGATTCTATTTTTCCATTAATTAAATGACTCATTTTTGTTGAAGCAGTATTGCTAATTTCATCAAGACCGTCATATCCATGCACAACGTATGCTTCTTTTGAACCCAACAATTTGAGAACTTTTGCCATCCTGTCCGTAATTGATCCATCAAACACACCAATTACTTGATGGTTTACACCTGCAGGATTACAAAGTGGACCTAAAATGTTAAAAACCGTTCGCACAGCAAGTGATTTTCTAGCTCCAATTGCGTGCTTCATTGCAGGGTGTAATGATGGAGCAAACATAAAACCTAAACCAAGTTCTTCAATACAATGTGCAACTTTTTCTGGTGGTAAAGTTATATCAACACCAAGTGCAGATAATACATCTGCTGAGCCAGATTTCGATGTCATTGACCTATTGCCATGCTTTGCAACTTTAACACCAGCCCCTGCTACTACAAAAGAAGCTGCTGTTGAAATATTAAATGTACCACTTGCATCTCCACCTGTTCCACACATATCAATCGCATTTGAGGAAATAGGAATTTGTGTCATTTTATCTCGCATTGCTTGTGCAAATCCAGCTATTTCTGATGAATTTTCTCCTTTAGCCCTTAATGCAATTAGAAATCCGGCTATTTGTGCATCATCAAATGCACCTGACATTATTTTTTCCATAACATCACGTGCTTCATCTTGTGACAATGCTTGATTCCCTAATAATTTTTCAATTATTTTTTTCATTTATTTCTCCCACAAAACATACTAAATACACTCAACAAATTCATATACCGAACCTTCCCATATTCAATCTTTGGATGATATCAAAATTAGCTAATAATCCTAACTTATATTTTATTGCATTCAGGTAATTCAGTACCTGAGATCTATGTTCATCAACCAATTTTGAAACTGCTTTTATTTCTATAATTATTTTATCAAAACAAACAAAGGCTGGAATAAAATAACTACCTAATTTTCCTCCTTTGTAAACCAAACTAATCTCTTTTTGAGGATCAGATAAAATTCCTTGTCGATAAAGTTCAATCTCAAGGCATTCTTGATATACCGACTCTAAAAAACCACAACCAATTTTTTTATACACTTCAAAACAGGTACCCATTATTCGTTTATTTTCTTCTTTATAAATTAATTTTGTTTCCATTACTTTTGTGTGTTTAATGTGACATAATAAAATTTGATACCATTTTCATTCCAAATTCTGTCACGATTGACTCTGGGTGAAACTGAACACCATAAATAGGGAATATAGAATGTTCGAGTGCCATAATTAATTTATTTTGAGTACGAGCTGTAACTCGCAACTCCTTTGGAAATGATAATTCTTCAGAAACTAATGAATGATATCGGGTGGCTTCAAATGTTGAAGGAATATCATTGAATATTTCTGACCCAACATGATTAATTGCAGATGTTTTCCCATGCACAATTTCATCAGCACGTACCACTTTACCCCCAAATGCCACTGTAATTGCCTGGTGTCCTAAACAAATCCCAAAAATTGGAATTGAACTGCCAAATTCTTTAATAATTTCAATTGAAATTCCAGCATTTTCTGGGATACCTGGACCAGGTGAAATTATAATTTTCTTGGGGGACATTATTTTAATTTCATCAATGGTAATTTTGTCATTCCGATGTACTTCTAAATTGGGGTCAATTGCACCAATATATTGCACTAAATTATAAGTAAATGAATCGTAGTTGTCGATAATTAAGTTCATATTAACCCATTTTCAGCAAAATCTATTGCTGAATTTATTGCTTTTGCTTTATTTAATGTTTCTTCATATTCTAATTCTGGGTCAGAATCATACACAATACCTGCACCAGATTGAAAATATGCAATATTATCTTTTAAAACTAAAGTTCGGATGGCTATACACGTGTTCATATTTCCTGCAAAATCAAAATATCCAATTGCACCAGAGTAAATGCCACGTCGGTCAGGTTCTAATTCATTTATTATTTCCATAGCTCTAATTTTGGGGGCACCTGTTAGTGTTCCAGCTGGAAAACCAGAATATAGAGCATCAAAATTGTCTTTATCCCTTCGTAGTTTCCCCCGTACATCAGACACAATATGCATAACATGTGAATAATTTTCTACTATCATAAATTCTTTTACTTCAACTGATTCAAACTCTGCACATTTTCCAACATCATTTCTACCCAAATCAACTAACATGAGATGTTCAGCTCGTTCCTTAGGATCATTTAACAGCTCTTCAGCCAACAACACATCTTCTTCTGTGGTTTTTCCTCTTTGACGTGTACCAGCAATTGGACGAATTTCAATTTCTTTATCTTGAACTTTGACTAACAATTCTGGAGACGCTCCTATGACATCTGTACCATTTAGTTTCAAATGAAACATATACGGAGATGGATTTATTGTCCGTAATGCACGATATAGAGTAATTGCATCCACCATAGTATGCCTATGAAATCGTTGGCTTAAAACTAACTGAAACACATCGCCCGACTTGATGTATTCTTTTGCATTACTTACAGCTGATGTAAATCCATCTTTTGTAAAATTAGATTCTAATTTAGACTGTTCTAATCGAACTGGTGTTTGATAGTCAATATCTGTGTGAAGTAATCTTCCCATCTCGTCAATTTGCTTTATAGCTTCATCGTATGCGTGTTGTAAATCTGTTTCATCATTTATGTGAACATTGCTAAATATAATGGCTTCATTTTTTAGATGATCAAAAGCAATCAGATTATTAAACAGCATAAATAATGCATCTGGGGTTTCTAACTCATTCGAACTGTATGTTGGAATATCCTCTACCCAAACAATACTTTCATACCCCAAACATCCTACCAAACCTCCTGTAAATGTAGGTAAACCTGGAATTTTAGGTGCATTGAATTTAGATTGATATTCTCTCAACAAAGTTAAATAATCTAGGTTTGATGATGTTTCTTTTCCATCTTTTTCAATAATGGTTTGTCCGCCCTCTAAACGAAGAATGACATCTGGATTACGCCCAATAAATGAATACCGTGCATACTGTTCACCCTTTTCAACAGATTCTAAAATAAATGCATAATTAGAGTTTTTTTGTAAACGCATATAGGCAGAAACGGGAGTTAATAAATCTGCCAATACTCGAGTGTGCACAGGTATTGTTGTCTGTGTTTTCGCTAAATTTTTAAATTTTTCAAATGTCATATACATAGTTTTATCAAAAAAAAACCCCACAGAAATAATGCGGGGTTAGAACAGTTTAGGTGTACATATTTCCTATGGTTGTTGTTCCAACCCTTTCAAAAAATACCACCAAAATCCGTTTACCGTTATTGAGTTTAAACTTCTCATCTCGCCCCAATATTACATCGACATATTTCGAAAATCCAAGTTTTTTATTCACAATTTCTATGTTCCACATGATTTTCAGGCTCCATTTGGAGAGTTGTGTGTGAAATATTGTACTTTTCTTTTAGTAATGTTTGAGTATGAGTTAAACATTCGCTCCAATGCTTATTGTCTGTGCATTCTGGAGTGAGAGTAATATGTGCACTCAATGCTGTTTCACTTTGTGAAATTGCCCAAATATGTAAATCGTGAACATCTAAAACATGATCGAGTGAAAGTAGTGCATCTTTTACTTCCTGAAAGCTAACATTTTCTGGAACTGCATCCATGAGCATATTTATACTTTGAAATAATAATTTTCGAGTACCATATAGAATGAAAAGCACAATTACAATACTTGCAATAATATCTGCTACATACCAATCCCAACCCCATATAGCCACTGCTGAAATGATAGCCCCAACAGAACCCAAAGCATCAAACATCAAATGTAAATATGCACCTTTAATATTAATATCATAATCGTGTGAAATCGCCAATATTTTAGCACTTACTACATTAGCAATTAAGCCTGCAACTGCAATAATAAGCATTGTTGGACCATCAATTTCTTGTGCAATCCCAAAACGCTTATATGCCTTATACAGAATAAAACCACAAATTATTACCAAGGTTGCACCATTGATAAATGCACCAAAAATTTCTGCTTTCATATACCCATACGACCTAAACTTAGTTCGGGGTTTTTCCGATAATACAGAAACAGCAATTGCAATTCCTAAAGCACCAACATCAGTAAGCATGTGTCCTGCATCAGACAATAATGCTAAACTATTAGTTATTAACCCACCAATAAACTCAATAATAAGAAATATGAAATTAATCCAAAATGCCCACCACAAAAGATGCCGTTGCGTATGCGAATGATGGTGGTGGTGACCCGACATTATTCTTGGATTTGTTTAGACGATTTGAACACGGATGTAAAAATGCGGATTAATTGTTCTTCGGTTAAATTGCGACCAGCATGTTGGGTTAGACGCTGAATAATTTTTTCTTCACGTTGCTTATCTTCTACTGGAATGTGAAGTTGTTCTTTGAGCTTTCCTACTTCTTTTGAAATTGACATCCTATCTTTTAATAATCGAATAATTTCCCTATCAATATCATCAATCTCTTTACGTAATTTTAGAATTCGTTCATCCATGAAGTAAAATTAGCACTATTTCATGAGGTAAAAAAAGAATTTTGATGCTCAAATTAAATTGTAAAATTGGCTTTAGTTTTTGAATTTGAATTAGGATGTGAATTAGGTTAAATTTATCTGTGCAATGATAAACAATAACACAAAATTAGCTGAAAGGAAATTATGAACTCAGAAAATTTTTTAACATATGCAAAAGGGGCATTTTATTCTGCACTTACATTACTGGTAATTGCATTTGGTATTAAAATGCTTACTTGCTCACATGGTGGTGGATGTCATCGCGGAATAAAATCACATCATAGTGAATTTCATGGATCTAACAAATGTGGTACACACAGTTTTAAAAATACTATTGAAGCATATACTTTTGGTGATGAAGGTAATGTTGATGTAAATGTTGAAATTGACACCATTCAAACAAAAGATGGGCAAGAAATTCGTACAATTGTGAAAGCAATTTTGATTGAAGAGGATGGGGAGTAAATATTTACTTAATAACATGACAGAATTATTATCATTAAAAGAAGCAAGTTTGTGGGCAAGCAACCATTTACATAAGAATGTCACTACTTCAAATATTTCTTATTTGATTCAATATGGGAAAGTAAGAAAATATGGCAGTAATGGAACAACAGCAGTCAATAAATATGAACTAATTAATTATTATAAAAGTTTTAATGGTCAACGTGAAACTGATTGGCGGGAAAAATTGGGCAATGATTTAAATTGGGCTTTATCATTTGACAATTTAAAAGAAAAAGATACAACAAAACATGTTCACAGACTACATCCGTATAAAGGTAAGTTCATCCCGCAATTAGTAGAATATTTTATTGATGACCATACTGATAATTTTAAGAAAGAAGTGTATTTTAAAAAGGGTGATATTATCCTTGATCCATTTTCTGGAAGCGGTACAACAATGATTCAAGCAAATGAGTTAGGAATCCACTCAATAGGTGTTGATATTTCTGCATTTAATTCACTTATTGCAAATGTCAAAGTAGAAAAAGTTGATTTTCATGATTTAAACAATGAATTAAAACGAATTACTACCTCACTAAAAGAATATATTTCTCAAAATAATAATACCAAATTTGAAACAGAGTTGCTTGAAAAGTTAAATGTCTTTAACAAAAAATATTTCCCATCACCAGAATATAAAATAAAAATTCGCGAGAAAAAAATAATAGAGAAAAAATATACCCCACAAAAAGAAAACAAATTTTCTGAGACTTTTGAAAAACTGAGGAGTAAGTACGGACTTAAATTAAAGCAAAATAATTCTAGCAACTTTCTTGAAAAATGGTACCTCGAACCTGTAAAAAATGAGATTGAATTTACTTTTAATCAACTTAAAAAAGTAAAAAATATTACAACAAAAAAAATTATTACGATAATTTTAAGCAGAACAATCCGCTCTTGTAGAGCAACTACACATGCTGACTTAGCAACACTTAAAGAACCTGTAGTAAAGACATATTATTGTAGAAAACATGGTAAAATATGTAAACCTTTATTTTCAATACTCTCGTGGTGGGAAAGATATAGTAAGGATACTATAAAACGATTTAATGAATTTGAAAGTTTAAGAACAAATACCAATCAGGTCTGTTTGCAAGGTGATTCTAGAAATATTGATATTTTATCAATACTTAAAACAAAAAATTCTGATTTTGCAAAATTGGTTAATAATAAAAAAATAAAAGGTATATTTTCAAGCCCACCTTATGTTGGTTTAATTGATTACCACGAACAACACGCATACGCTTATGATCTGTTTGGATTTCAGAGAAACGATGATTTAGAAATTGGTCCTCTTTATAAAGGGCAAGGCAAAGAAGCAAGGAACTCATATATTGAAGGAATTGCTCAAGTATTAAATAATTCAAAAAAATATTTGCAAGATAATTATGACATTTTTCTTGTTGCAAATGATAAATACAATATATATCAATCAATTGCAGAAAAATCTGGTATGAAAATTGTAAATCAGCATAAAAGACCTGTTTTAAATAGAACAGAAAAAAATAAATCAGCTTATTCTGAAATTATTTTTCACCTTAAAGAAAATTAATGGCACTCTCTAAAGAACAAATTCAATCAGTTGAAAATACAATTAGAAGCAGTCTTCAAAATAGATTTAAAACTTACAATCCTGAACCTGCAGTGATGCCGTTTCATACTCGTTTACTAGGCAAAGATAGACTTGCACTCTACTCTTTTATACATTCTATAAATACGAATTTTGGTACTACCATTTTTGAACCTGTCGCTATCTCTTTAGCAACAACCAAATTTAAAGTAGCAAAACTTCAAACAAAATCTGGAACTCAAATCAGTGAAAAAGCACAAAACGAAATTCAGAAAATAATGGATATGCTGACAACTGCTAATAATAAACCAGACAAAGAAAAAGAAATAGAAATGATACGCAAAGTATGTCAAAGTGGTGAAATTAGAACAATTAAACCAACAAGAGTTGATGTTTACCTTGAAAATAAAAAGGGTGAAATCTACTTATTTGATATTAAAACTGCAAAACCCAATAAGGGCGGGTTTAAAGAATTTAAAAGGACTCTTTTAGAATGGTCGGCAACTGTTTTATATGAAAACCCAAAAGCAAAAATTAATACTCTTATCGCCATCCCCTATAATCCATATGAACCCAAACCATATAGCCGTTGGACAATGGCAGGTATGCTTGATTTAACAAATGAATTAAAAGTTGCAGAAGAATTTTGGGATTTTCTCGGTGGAGAAGGTGCTTATAATGACTTACTTGGTTGTTTTGAAAGGATAGGAATTGAAATGAGGAATGAAATTGATAATTACTTTAAAAATTTTAACAAGGTTTAAGGTAAGGAATTAACATGAAACCAAACAAATTTTGCCAGAGTTGTGGAATGCCATTAACCAAAGATCCTGAACATGGAGGCAATGAAAAAGATGGGTCAAAATCTACTCTATATTGTTCTTATTGCTATAAGAATGGAGAATTTATGATGGCGGATGAAGTTGATACTGCTGAAAAAATGCAAAAGTTGTGCATTAAAATGATGAAAAAACAAGGCATAAATGGCATTTTGGCATGGCTTCTTACACGCAATATTCCACGTCTCCAACGATGGAAAAATAGTTAGTTTATACTAACTCAATCTCCTTTGGTATCTTAAACGAACTTAATTGTTTGTTTAAAAACTTTTTCAATTTTTCTAAATCAATATGTTTCCCTGTAACTTCAGCAACTACTTTTTGACCCCATTTTGCATCTGGTTTCCCAAATACTTTTGCTGATGTAACACTTGGGTAAGTTAAAATACACTGTCTAATCTCTTCGGGGTCAATATTTTCACCACCCGAAATTATTCTATCTTGTCTATATCCATCAATGGTCAAAAATCCATCTTCAATATGTGCATAATCACCCGTGTCAAACCAAGAATCAATAGGTTCATCATTCACATATCCTATCATATTTGTTTTACTGTTAACCCATAATTTTGAATCGTTAATTTTGCAGTTCACATTTTGGAATGGCTTGCCTATAGAATCAAATTTTCTTGGATGTTTGTTAATCCAAAAACCACAAATTCCTGATGCAGTTTCTGTCATACCAAAAGATTTATACACAGGGATACTATGTGTTAAAATTGAATTGAGTAAATCTTTTGAACTACTACTCCCACTTAAAATAAATCCTCTAAACGTATTGTTTGAAAATTCAATGGAATTTAATAATATGTGCTCAAGCATGGTAGGTACTACTGAAACCCATGTAACGGACTCTTCTTGAATAGTCTTGTTTATGGATAGCCCTTCAAAAGATGTAGTGATAACTGTAAAACCAAATATTATTGCTCTAAAAAATATGGAAATTCCCCCAATATGATGAATTGGCAAACAATGGAGATAGATATCATTGGAGTTAAATTGTAATTGCTCATGCCAATTTGATGCAGACTCAATAATATTTCTTTCTGATAATTGGACTGCTTTCGGAGTGCCAGTGGTACCTGAAGTAAACAAAACAAGTGCTATATCATCGAGAGATTTTGTGTGGTTTAAATCAGAAGGACCACACCCACCATATCCTTGTGATAGTTCTTCTATTGGAAAGATTGGAATATCAACATTTTCCGTTTTATCAGCAAGTCCCCAACAGATTAAAATCAAACTAGGATTAGTAACATTGACCATTTTTGCAATTTCATTTTCGGTGTGATTGCTGGGCAATAGTACCGGTATTGCCCCAATCTGAAAGCATGAAAAAACTGAAATAATACTTTCAATTGAATCATCGAGTAAAATTCCAATTTTATCATTTTGGTGAACCCCAATATTGCGTAAAATTTTACTTCGGGATGCAACTTCAGCTGACAATACCTCAAATGAGATGTTTGTGCTACCTGATTTGATGCATACTTTATCTGGTTGAGAATCTACATGTTGCTGTAAAAAATCAATCAACATAAGAGATAGAATTTATATCAAAAAGAATGCCTGTTGTTAACCCACATGCTTCAACAATTTGATTTGCCTTGACAAGTTCAGCACATGCATTTAACCCAATTGGGGATTCAAGTGAACTTGTAATAACAGTTCTGATATCATGTTGTTTTGCTAACTTAATAACTCGACTACTTTCATAAAAACCACCCAAAAGTGTAGGTTTAATTATAAATACATCTGCAGACTTTTGTTTAATGATTCGCTTTGCAGATTCAAAATCTGTTAACGATTCATCTACTGCAATTGAGATATCCGTCACCTTGCTGAGCTTAGATAATTCTAACAAACTTCTTTTTGATAATGGTTGTTCAATATAATCAATATTGAAGTGTTGTACCTTATCACAAAATTCTTTGGCTTTATCAAATGAAAAACATTCATTTGCATCTAATCGGAGTTTGGTTTGAGTTCCAAATTCATGCTCAAACTGTTGAATTTTTTCAATGTCTTTCTCAATAGTTGAAGTCCCAACTTTCATTTTTAATGTGGTAAATCCATCTTTTGGTGAGTGATACCCTGCAATACCATTAAGATTAACATCATCAAATGCATCAGAATTCAAATATTGTGAAATTGATGTTTTTTTTGACTTTGAAACTAAGTCCAAAACCATGGTTTCTAAACCAAATTGTGCAGATGGGATTGGTGTGAAAATTGTGCGAATATGATGTAACAAATCTTTTAATGCAATTTCACGATTTAGAGCAAAATCAATAAAATGGTTACAAACGTGAATAACTTCATCAAGTGATTCATTACTAAATCCAGGAAGAGGAGATGCTTCACCAATTCCAGTATGTTTGCCATCTGAACCATAAATAATGATTCCGTTTCTTTCAATAAATTCACCTCCAGAATAGGTAAATGGTTGTTTAAATGGAACAATAAAATTTTTTATTTTTATGCTACTCAATTTCACAAAACAAATCCCATCGAAAGAACAATAGAATACAAAAATAATAACCGAGCTGTTTTTGCTAAAACTTCATTCAATACTTTGCCTTCTTCAAAGTAAATTTGCAGAATTAGTTTGCCAGCAACAGGGATTAGAAAAATGGGTAAGTATAGTGAAAATATTTGCATTGTTTCTGCTAAATAAATCGGAATTAGAAATGCAACTACCATCAATGTGCTATATTGAAACTTGCTGAATGATTTTCCAAATCTAACAGCTAACGTTTTCTTGCCTGTTTCAATATCTGTGTCAGCATCTCTTAAGTTGTTTACAACAAGGATTGCTGTTGATAAAACACCGAGAGCTATACCTAATAAAACAACTTCTTCATTGATGAATCCTGTTTGCAAATAAAACGTACCGGGTACTGCAATCAAACCAAAGAAAATGAATACAAACACATCTCCCCATCCATGGTAACCTAATGGATATGGTCCACCGGTATATGCAAATGCTGAAATTATTGAGATTGTTCCGATGGCAACAATTATCCAACCACCTATCCATGCTAGATATACACCAATAAGTAATGCCAATCCAAACACCATCATCATCCCTTTTTTCATTTCAGCAGGGGTGATTAAAGCAGATTGAGTAGCACGTTTAGGACCTAACCTATTCTCATTATCGGTTCCTTTTAGGAAATCGTACACATCATTTGCAAAATTTGAACCAATTTGAATAAATAATGAGGCAATTAATGTTGCAATTGCAACTATCCAATCAAAGTAACCATGGTAATATGCAAATGTAGTTCCAACTAATACAGGAGAAATTGCTGCAGGGAGTGTTTTTGGACGTATTGCCATTGTCCATTTGTTTAAACCACGGATTAACACGGATATGCACCGATTGTTTGAGTTCTCAAATTAACGATTCTACTTTTAACTTTAAACTTTTTACTAACTACGGTAACCGAGGAAACTTATCAAATTTAGGAGATCTTTTTTCCTTAAAAGCATCGCGTCCTTCTTGGGCTTCTTCGGTCATATAAAACAGAAGTGTTGCATCACCAGCAAGTTGTTGTAATCCAGCTTGACCATCACAATCTGCATTCAGTGATCCTTTGAGTAATCGTAGAGATAGTGGTGATTTTTCGAGCATTTCTTTACACCATTGCACAGTTTTAGATTCGAGTTGTTCATAGGGAACTACTTTATTAACTAAACCCCAATCGAGTGCTTTTTTTGCATCATAAAATCTACATAAATACCAAATTTCACGGGCACGTTTTTGACCAATTATTCGAGCCATATAGGATGCACCCCAACCACCATCAAACGAACCAACTTTTGGACCAGTTTGACCAAACTTTGCATTATCTGCAGCAATTGTTAAGTCACATAACATGTGGAGAACATGCCCGCCACCAACTGCATACCCAGCCACCATTGCTACCACAGGTTTTGGCATATAACGAATTTGCTTCTGAACATCCAATATATTCAGTCTTGGAACCCCATCGGAACCTACATACCCGGCATCACCACGTATTTTTTGGTCACCCCCTGCACAAAATGCATCTTTGCCTTCGCCAGTTAAAACTATTACCCCAGCAGATTGGTCTTCACGTGCTAAATCAAATGCTTCTTTAAGTTCAAATACAGTTTGGGGTCTAAATGAATTTCTAACTTCTGGACGATTTATTGTTATTTTATTTATCCCTTTTGCATCACCTAGACCTTTTTCATACCTAATGTCTGTAAAATCGTGTATACTTTCCCATTGAATATTCATGAATTCTCCTAATTATTATCAGAAATTTGAGTATAATATTACATTAAATAGTGTGTTATTGCATTTAATTTTCCTGTAACCTTTTTAACAAATCTTCATCAAAAATGAAGAACATTAAATATGGAGATTGTTATGGATATGAAAATTTATTTCCCAGGTGGAAAAAAAGTATTTGCAGATTACAAAGGTTTTACACATCAAACAGACCAACCTGTACGAGGTGGAGGGAATGAATCAGCTCCTGCACCATTTGATTTATTTTTAGCATCAATGGGAACATGTGCAGGAATTTATATACTTGGGTTTTGTCAACAACGTGGACTCCCCACTGAGGGAATTGAGATAACCCAATCGATGAATTTTAACCGAGAAACTCATTTAATTGAGAGTGTTAATTTAACCATTGAATTGCCGGACGGTTTTCCTTTAAAATATCAAAAAGCATTAGAAAACGTTGCAAAATTATGTGCAGTTAAAAAGCATCTAGAAAATCCACCTGCCTTCAATATATCTAGCAAAATAACTGAAATAGCGTAGGTTCTTGTTTTTATGTCTGTGTAAAAACAAGTAATTTTGCATCATGCCTGGTGCAAGAATAGAAAAGCTATCAATTGATGATAACCAAACTTTAACAGTTACCCTAAAATCAAATTCTCTGAATTGTTTTGTAGAACCACAAAATGATTTATGGACATTCGATTTAGAAGGTCGCCCTATTGGTTTTTTCATTGATAGCGTTAATTATAGAAGAACATTAAATAATACATTTCATAAAAAATCACGAAAGACAATTGATGGTGAAGATTATCGTGATGTTGAAATGTTTTCACCTGAAAAATCTAAGTATTTACTAGAAAAAGGGGTGTATTTTTTACAAAAGTATGCACACCAACTTCCAAATGATTTCCATCCAATAATTAAAAATATCATTGATTTTTCTTTTACTAAACTGAGTGAAAACGGGGAATTATTTTCTGATATTTACCTTCCAATTTCAATTCTCCCTCCCGACCAATATATGTCAATTGTTGTTCAAATTACAGAGGGTTGTAATTATAATAAATGTACTTTCTGTAATTTTTATCGAGATAGACCTTTTCGTATAAAATCACAAACTGAAATTGACACACATTTAGAAAATATTAAATCATTTTTAGGTGAAGGAATCAAACTTAGAAAATCCATTTTTCTAGCAGATGCTAATGCTATTGTAATGCCACAAAATAAATTAGTGAGTGCAATGGAATCTATACAAAAATCATTCCCAGAAATACCTCATTTTTACTCATTTGTTGATGTATTTACAGGTATAAAAAAAACGGAAGAAGACTACCAACAACTCGCTAATTTAGGATTGAAACGAGTGTATTTAGGAATTGAGTCTGGAAGTATTGAACTATTGCAACTGCTCAATAAACCCACTCTTTCCGAAGATATTATTCAACTTTCAAACACTCTTAAAAAAAGTGGTGTCCAATTAGGACTCATTTTTCTTGCTGGTGCTGGTGGAAAGGCATATCACAAACAACATGTTGAAGATTCGGTTGAACTATTATCTCATATTGAACTTGGCAAAGGTGATATTGTGTATATTTCTGAATTTATTGAAACCAATCCTGAGTATAATATTACATTATCTCAATACAATGTTGAACCTCCATCTAGAGTGGACATTAGGCTTATGGCAAATGACCTTAAACAAACTATTAAAAAAATATCATCTAAAGAAACTAAAGTCGCAGTGTACGATATCCAACAATTCTTCTATTAAAATAAAATTACTCGTGGTTTAAAATCCTTACAAAAATTTACAAATCAATCGTTTTAAAATCCTGATGTAACTCTTAACTTATTGCTCTGAAATAAAATTTATTATCAACTAAATTGGGTTAAGAATGACGGAAAAGAAAAAATTACGACAAACAATTGTAGAAGAAATTGCAAACAGTATTACCCACGGAATTGGGTTTGGACTTTCCGTTGCGGGGCTCACACTTTTGGTTATTTATGCAAGCTTTACGGGTGACCCTTGGCGAATTGTAGCATTCAGCATTTACGGCACCACACTCGCACTTCTGTATTTAGTATCAACCCTATATCATAGTATCACCCACACCGAAGTAAAGTCTATTTTTAGACGACTCGATCATTCTGCAATTTACTTGCTCATTGCAGGTACATACACCCCAATTATCCTCATCACATTGCGTGATTCATGGGTGCTTTTCATGTTACCAATTGTATGGATTATGGCACTATTCGGAATTTTAATCAAAGTTAAACATTTTCATAATTCACAAAAAATATCACTACTTTTTTACATCGGCATGGGGTGGATGGCTTTGATTGCAGCAAAACCATTGTACGAGAATATCCCAATCCAATCATTTATCTGGATAGTTGTCGGTGGGCTTGCCTACTCAATTGGTGTAATATTTTATATCTGGGAAAAATTACCTTTTCACCATACTATTTGGCATGGATTTGTAATGGCTGGTAGTTTCTTCCACTTTATCGGGATGTTGTATATATGATATTCCATAGCTTACTCATTTTATCTACAGTTTGTCTAATGTTGTATGGCGAACTCATGCGTAAACTAAATTTCCGATATATATTTAAACCAATCAGTATTTTCCTTATTATTCTTATACCAATTTTCCACAGCTCTGCTCCATTTGCAATTAACTATAAAAGTCTCATTGTTATTGGACTAATATTCTCAATGTTTGGTGATATATTTCTAATGTTTAGAGCTAAATATTTCATTTATGGACTCATTGCATTTCTAATTTCCCATTTTTGGTATATTGGTGCATTTACCCATAACGGATTCCCAAAATTATCTGTATTATGGGTAGGGTTTATAATTTTGGGGATAATAATATATTTCATTATTTCTAAGAATATGACAAAGATGAAAATCCCTGTGTTAATTTACACATTCACCATTGCAATGATGGCATGGACATCAACTGAACTGTATATTTCTACAGAAAATATTAGATTCTTTTACTCTGCATTCGGTGCAGTTTTATTTATAGTTTCTGATGGTGTTTTAGCATTTAATAAATTTAGACGCTCTATTAAAAATGAACGAATAATTGTATTATCTACGTATTTTACAGCCCAATGGTTAATCGCAATTTCAACAGTATCATAGGAAAAATTAAGAATATAAAATGAATATAAGACCAGAAATTTTAAATATTAAAGATTCCATTATTGTAACTCGGCGAGATATCCACAAACACCCCGAACTTGCATTTGAAGAAGTACGTACAGCAAAAATAGTTGCACAACGCCTCACAGATTTAGGTATTCCAATACAAGAAAAGGTGGGTAAAACCGGTGTGGTGGGTATCTTAAAAGGTGGTGGTAACAGACCTACGATTGCTCTGCGTGCTGATATGGATGCACTCCCAATTCAAGAAACAGGGAATCTACCATTTAAATCTGTGCATGATGGAAAAATGCACGCTTGCGGTCACGACGCCCATGTAGCAACATTGTTAGGAGTTGCCGAAGTATTAAGCGGAATGAAATCAAAATTAAATGGGTCGGTAAAATTTATTTTTCAGCCAGCGGAAGAAGGCGAAGGGGGTGCAAAATTCATGATTAACGATGGCGCACTTGAAGGAGTTGATGCCATTGTGGGTGCCCATATGTGGAACTACCAAGAAACAGGAACTGTTGGAGTAACTTCTGGTCCAGTAATGGCTACTGCTGATGGATTTGAAATCCATATTAAAGGAAAAGGAGGACATGGTGCTGCACCGCAAGGAACTGTAGATGCTATTCTTGTAGCAAGCCAATTAGTAAATGCTCTGCAAACCATTGTAAGTAGAAACACAAACCCTCTAGAAAGCACAGTTGTAACAATTGGTACAATACAGGGTGGAAGCAATTTTAATGTGATAACAGATATCGTAAATATGAGCGGAACTGCACGTGCATATTCGGAAAATAATAGACAACTCATTAAAACTCGAATGCAAGAAATTATTGATGGTATTTCCAAATCCTATGGTGCAGAAATCACATTGGATTATTGGGATGGGTACCCTCCTACAATTAATGATACTGCTGTAACTCAACGAGTTTTGGATGCATCTCAAAAAGTAGTTGGGAATGGAGCAATTGAACCCTATTTATCGATGGGGGGTGAAGATTTTAGTTATTTTGCCCAAAAAGTACCGGGATGTTTCTTTTTTATTGGCTCATCCCCAAGAGGTAAATCATTAATGAGTGTCCCCCATCATTGCTCACATTTTAATATTGATGAAGAAGCTATGTTAATTGGAGCCAGCGTATTTGTTGAAGTGGTAGAATCATGGTTAAATTAATGGGTTGTTTTTGTACTTGTCGTTTTGAGTGACAACGATAAATCTAAATTTTATTGTTGTAGGGGTGGGTTTTTAATCCACCCGAAAGGGGACGATTTAAATTCATCCCCTACAAAACCAGGTGAGTTTTTCACTCATATTTACAAAAATATTAGAAAGCAGATAACAGATAGGGAAAAACATTAAATTATAACTGAAAACTGTTATCTATACACTGTTTTTCGTCATGGTAAGACACTTTTTCGTCATGGTGAGCTTAGTCGAACCATAAATTGGATAAGCAATCCCTGACTAAATGTAATAAAGGAGATTGAATATGAAATATCTAATACCCATATTATTAATTACATGTGCATTTGCCCAAGAAGTTACCCTTACCTTTGACTGCCCTGATGAAGTAGTGGCAGGGAGTGAGGGGAATATCCTTCCTATAAATATGGTTAATGAAGAAAATGTTGGGGGTTTCCAAATCGAAATAGTTTTCCCGTCAAGTATAGTGGAAATCACATCGATAGCTCAAGGGAATATTCCATGCTGTACGTCATCATTAATTGTTGAAGATACACTTAAAGTGATTTGGTTTAACCTCTTACGAGATGAAATAATTCCACCTTCCGATGGAGTTATATTTGAAATTGAATTTGATATTATTGAAAATAGTGAATATGTTTCATTTGATTTCTTTAATATGATTTTTTCCTCTGACGAAGGGCAACCTATGGATGTTGATTTTTCCGACACCTGCACTATTTCTGTGGTTGAACCACCGGAAGAATTAGAAGTTTACCTTGGTTTTGGAGATGTTGACCCTGTTGAAAATACTGCTGAAATTATAATGAATGTAAATAATCCTACATACAATGATGGAGTTGCTGGTATCCAATTTGATATTACAGGCGGTCATATTGAAAATACGTATGGTGGATATTTACAAGATTACTTTGCAGTTGCATCAAACAACGAATCAACAATTGTCATTTTTGGAGATTATGTTATTAACGGAACTAACGGGATACTATTAAATGTTCAATTCAATGAATTTGATAATAACGAGATTTGTTTTGATAATGTAATTCTTTCTCAATCTAACGGGTTGCTAGTTGAAAGCGTAATAATTGGTGATTGTGTGCAAATTACCCAAGACTGCACCGTCCCTGGTGATGTAAATAATGATGGTATATTAAACGTATTGGATATAGTTGGTTCAATTTGCTTTGCCATGGACCCATTTTATTGTGAGACTCAATGTAGTGCCGATATGAATGGAGATGGTTCAGTAAATGTATTAGATATTGTTATAATGGTGAATATGATATTAGAGGGGTAGTGTGAATCTTCATCAAAGAAAATCCACCCGATTAAAGGGATTTGATTATTCCAGTGCCAATATGTATTTTGTTACTCTGTGTACGAAAAATAAAATCCATTTATTTGGAGAAATTACAAATGAAGAAATGAAATTGAATTGGAAAGGTAAAATAATTTATGAATGTTGGGAAAATCTACCTAACCATTATTCCAATATTACATTAGATAAATTCGTTATCATGCCCAATCATTTTCATGGGTTGATTTCAATAATTGATAACAGTAGGGGCGAGGTTACTTCGCCCGATATTGAGCACAGTCATAAGACGGGCAGGGAAACCCTGCCCCTACCGATACCTTTTTTAAGTAAGATTATTGCATATTTTAAATATCTCACCACCAAACGTATCAACAAAAAATTAAACACCCCTGGATCCAAAATCTGGCAACGATCTTTTTATGACCACATAATTCGTAATGACGAGGATTATTACAACACCCAATCCTATATTGAATTAAACCCAATAAAATGGGAATGGGATTCTGAAAATAAAAAGGAGATACAAAATGAAATTTAAAATTACATTTTTCATACTACTAACATGTGCATTTGCCCAAGATGTTACCCTCACTTTTGACTGCCCTGATGAAGTGGTGGCAGGGAGTGAAGAAAATGTATTGACTATAAACATGGAAAACAACATTTACCTAGATGGTATACAAATGGAATTAGATTTGGGTACAACTGATATAGAACTAACAGATGTTATTAATGGAAACATTTTACCAAGCTTTAATACAACATCATTTGTTTTGGATTCAACCTATTTGACCATCTTAACATTTAATTTTTCAGGAGGACTAATAAACCCAGGTTCTGGCAGTCTATTTCATGTTGAATATAATTCAACAATTCCAATACCTGAATTTTCTATTTCCATCACTTACATTACTACACATGAATTTCCTGGATATGAGATAGTTGAAAATATTAACTTCTCCGACACCTGCACTATTTCTGTAGTTGAGCCAGATATTCAACCCGAAAAAGGGGATTTTTGTATTCGAAATAACGGTGAACTAGGGTATATAAACTGCTATGGTTCTTGTTATCCAATTTATATGGTAAACAATTATTTAGGTGATGGGTGGTGCGATGAATGTTGGGGGTGTGCTGAGTTAAATTGCTCCGACTTTGGATATGATTGTGGTGACTGTAATGTCAACTGGGATGGATCGGATCCATTAGGATATTGCTTTGCGGATTGCGATGAAGGTTTTTCTTATACTCCTACCCTGCCAGATAATATTCAAAGCGATGGAAATTGTTTATATACCGATGATTTGGTAGTACTCGTTGATTTAATCACATTAAATGAGGTTGATTATGAATCACCTTTGTACTTGGGTCAACAAACATGGGAAAATGGACGGTTGATTCATCTCTATGCAAATGATATTGCACTAACTCAACTCCCCGAAAATATAAATCAATTGGACTCTCTACTTATTTTAGATGTGTCCAATAATGATATAACAGAATTGCCAAATTCCTTGTGGTCAATGAACACCTTGTATTCACTTCATATTGAGCATAACCAACTTACGCAATTACCTATTGGAATAAGTAATATGCAAAATTTACATGGTGTGTATTTACGCAACAATTACATTCAATCCATACCAGTTGAGTTTTGGAATGTGCCGAATTTAAGTAGTGTGTTTTTATCTGAAAATGAAATTTCTGGGGAATTACCTTTAGAGATTTCCAATGCACAAAATTTATTATGGTTATGGTTAGAGGGCAATCAATTAAGTGGAAACATCCCCGAAGAAATCTGCAATTTAAATCCAGAATTATTTTTCGGAAATTGTTCGGGTGAACCTCATTTTAGAATTTATGGAAATGAACTGTGTCCACCTTACCCCGATTGCACAATGGAATTTATTGGGTATCAAAACACAGAGGAGTGTATTGAATGTTCTGAGGTTTTAGGTGATACCAATAATGATGAAATTGTAAATGTTTTGGATATTGTCTCTCTTGTAAATCTGCTCATCTTCATTTATGACCCACCACCAGACACCACCTGTTACGAGAATGCAGATATGAATGCTGATGAAATTATCAATGTCCTTGATATTGTAATAATGGTTGATTTGATTTTAGAGGGGGAATGATGACATATTTGCAGAAGAGAGGTTCCTCTACCGACATAAATGCAAAACTTAAGGTTTAAAGTGTAAAAGTAAAAACAATGTCCAATATTTAACATGGAATTATCAAATACCAAATATCTAGTATCAAATAAATATTTCTAAACCAACGGATATCTACCGTTTTTTACTTATTTGGGAAACTCATCTAACTATTATTTATCTTGGCTTAATCTAAATCCAACAAAGGTAAAAATAGTAAAAATGAAAACAACTAACCATGATGCCCAAAATGGAATTGTATGACCACCAACTCGAACATAAGTGGCATCCACCAACCGACATAAATGAGCAAATGAAATACATCCAAACATGATAGTTGTAATAGTATTGTACTGTTTTTGATTCATAATACCCTCAGTTTAATATTCAAAAATTACAATGGAAACTGCCTAAATGCACTATATTTAGGTGAATATGCAAATTTGCGTCAAAACATTTCATCAATATTGTGTAGATTTATCACCGTTTTTCAGATATATTTTAATATTTTAGGAAGGATATATGAACAAAAAGAGTAAAACAGCTAAGAGAAAGCATCGCAAGAATCAAGAGCGAATGAAAAACTTACAAAAGACTTCTTTAGCAAAAGCTAAACCTGCAAAGAAAAAAGTAGCACCAAAAGCTGAAGTAAAAGTAGTAGCCAAAAAAGCTCCTGTTAAAAAAGTAGTAGCTAAGAAACCTGCCACAAAAAAAACTACAGCGAAAAAGACAACCAAAAAACCTGCTATTAAAAAAGCTCCTGCTAAAAAAGTAGCAGCTAAGAAACCTGCCACAAAAAAAACTACAGCGAAAAAGACAACCAAAAAACCTGCTATTAAAAAATCTGAAGAGTAAAATAACTCTTTATGGCTGTATTTGAATTGGTTTCAACCTGTCCTGGCACATTTGCTCGGGCAGGAGTTTTGTCTTCTGACCATGGTGATATTGAAACACCATTCTTTATGCCGGTTGGAACATACGGTGCAGTAAAAACACAATCTTCGGACGAAATTAAAACCCTCCCTAGCTCAATATTATTGAGCAATACCTACCACTTATACTTGCGACCTGGAACTGATATTTTAGAACAGGTAGGCGGATTGCATTCCTTTATGAATTGGGATGGTACAATACTTACTGATTCTGGAGGATTTCAAATTTTCAGTTTGGAGGGGCTTCGTAAAATTTCTGATGATGGGGTAACCTTTCAATCGCATTTAGATGGCTCATATCACCATTTTACACCAGAAAAAATTGTAGATATCCAGCGATCTATTGGATCAGACTTTATGATGATGTTAGATGTTTGTCCTCCGGGAGATGCAGATTACCAAACATGGATTGATGCCTTAAATACAACCACAAAATGGGCAAAACGGGGGATGGACCACTTTCGAAATACAGACTCAAAATACGGATGCAAACAGGTTTTATTGCCCATAATCCAAGGGGGTACTGACCTTGAGTTGCGCAAACGATCAGCTAGTGAGTTAGTAGAATTGGGTGCCGATGCGTATGCAATAGGCGGACTCGCAGTAGGTGAACCAAAACCCAAAATGCTTGAAATGACAGAGTTTACTTGTGCATTATTGCCGAGAGAAAAATCTCGATATTTAATGGGCGTGGGAACTCCTGCAGATTTGGTGCGGTGTGTTGCTCGAGGAGTAGATATGTTTGATTGCGTGATGCCAACCCGAAATGCACGAAATGGGCAACTGTTTACTTTTGATGGTAAAATGAACATAAAAAATGCCAAATTTAAAGAAGATATTTCAATGATTGATGAAGAGAGTACTTCTGAAATGTCCAAGATTTACACCAAATCGTATTTGCATCATTTATTCCGAACTAATGAAATATTGGGGCTACGAATTGCAACTGCACATAATCTACATTTTTACATCCAATTGATGCGGACAATGCGTGTTCAAATAATTAATGGTAATTTTGAAACATGGGCTAATTCATTCCTTGACCGGTACGAAGGCGAGCCCCTTTGACAAAAATCCAAGTTAGAGTAATTGATTGCCATATACTTCGTTGGGTGGATGGTGCCCCCGAATTTTTACTTTTGAAACGATCCAAAAAAGTAGAATATCCAGAAATTTGGCAATGTGTAACGGGAAAAATTGAACCGAATGAATTACCCTATCAAACTGCAATTCGCGAACTGAAAGAAGAAACCAATCTTGTTCCAAAATCTATGTGGGCAATTGATATGGTGAATCATTTTTATGAAGCTATTGAAGACCGAATGAATTTGATTCCTGTGTTTGGTGTTGAAGTAAAAAATTCAGACATAATATTATCCCATGAACATAGCGAATACAAATGGTGTAACATTGAAAAAGCAACACCATTGCTTCTGTGGAAACAACAAAAAGAGGGTTTAAGGGAGTTCCACTCTATGTTAATATCTAAAGATAAACGAAACCTATTTACAAAAATAAATATTATTAATATTTCTTAGCAAGAAAATATTTTCTCCATCCGTCAAAATGCTATAACAAGGAGAAATATGAAAAAAAACCAACTACTTTTATACATAATCTTAACCATCGCAATTGGATTTGCAGAAACACAAACAGATAGAATAGAAATCCCAACTGATTTACAACAACCTCCAATTCGAATGAAAGATATTCAGACTGGAACTCTAGTCTTTAGAGATACAGAGGACAGAAACTTGCTTCATGTTCTGCCCAATTTAGAAACTCAGGTAAATATAAACATAACTGGGATGGTTGAAACGACTACTATTGACCAAGTATTTACCAATACCGGAAAAATGCCAATTGAGGCAATTTATGTGTTTCCGCTTCCAGAAAATGGAGCTGTCCATGATATGAAAATGTTAGTAAATGACCGACTTATACAGGGAACTATTAAAGAAAAAGAGGAGGCACGAAAAACCTATGAAAAAGCAAAAAAAGAAGGAAAACGAGCTAGCTTAACCGAACAGCAACGACCCAATATTTTTACCAACTCAATTGCAAATTTAATGCCCGGAGATGTGATTATTATTCGTCTTGAATATATAGCTCCAATTAGCTATGAAGGTGGTGTGTTTTCATTGCGATTTCCAACGGTAGTTGCACCACGATTTATTCTGGGAAATACGGTTACTGGATATACTGGAAATGGTTGGGCTCATGATACAAATGTGGTTCCTGATGCATCCCAAATCACTCCTCCTGTTCTTCCAAAAGGATTTAGAGATGGTCATAATATTAGTATTTCCATTACTCTCGATTCTGGTTTACCTGTTGATTTTGTGCGATGCGAATCTCATGAAATATTAAAAGAAGAACTTGAGAATAATGTTGTGAATATTTCTTTAAAAAACAAGGACGCAATCCCAAATAGAGATTTTGTTTTAAATTATAAAATAAAACAAGGATATGAGCCAAAAGCTGCATTATTTACTGCCACTAAAGATGATGAACATTACTTTATGATGATGGCCATTCCTCCGCTTCAAACTTCTGAGAAAATTTTACCCAAAGAAATGGTGTTTATAATTGATGTTTCTGGATCAATGAGTGGTGAATCAATTATTCAAGCTAGAAATGGATTATCTCAAATGATTAAGCGATTACGGCCTGAAGATTATTTTAATATTATTGCATTTGATAATCAAAATTATTTGTTTCAAGGTCAAACCATACAAGCAACAAAAGCAAATAAGCATGAAGCATTGAACTTTATAAAACGACTAGAACCAAGAGGTGGTACAAACGCACACCCTGCATTGCGAACTGGAATGCAGATGATGACACAAAATAACCTTGTAAAAATGATAGTATTTTTAACAGATGGTTCTGTTGGTAATGAAAATGAACTCATTCAATTGATTCATAATAATATCAATGATTCGCGTTTATTTTCTATTGGAATTGGTTCTGCTCCCAATAGTTTCTTATTACAAAAAGTATCGAGAGAAGGACGAGGAACATTTACATATATTTCATCTACTTCACAGGTTGAAAAACAAATTTCAGACCTATTTAATAAAATTGAACAACCTGCACTTACAGATTTACAATTACATATTGAAGGAAATCCTGATATGTATCCCAATCCGCTTCCAGATTTATTTATTGGTGAACCCTTAGTGGTAATTGGGAAAATGCAAGATTCAAGTGATAAACCAGCAATTTTAACCGGTCGGTCACCAGATGGATTGACAAAACTAACATTGGATTTTAATACAAATAATGCAAGTAAAGATCCCGCAATACCTACTATTTGGGCAAGAGGGAAAATTTCAAGACTAATGGATGAATATCGACTTGGAAATAAGGATAAGCGAAAAGAAATAGTAACTTTGGGGATAGATTATCACCTTATCACTCAGTTCACATCCTTCGTTGCAGTTGAACATAAAATTGTTAACCCTGAAGGGAATAGTTTAAAGAGTGCAATCCCAACACATCTTCCAAAAGAATGGGATTTTGAAAAAGTATTTGGCCAAACACAAACAATGAATACTGTCGTTATTCCTAAAACAGGTAGCTCTGCCCCATTGTTTGCAGTTATTGGAATGTTTCTAATTTTAATTGCTGGGGGATTGGTTCGACTTATTGCTATTAAGCAAAAATGAAGATTGTACGGCTTTTTATGTTGGGATTGTTCGTAATTGGAGTCATCCTTACAGCTAAATCAGGGTGGTTCTATGTAAAGGGTGTTTTAGCACAACATTTATTACACAATGCGTGGTTTAAGCAGAAAACAACTGGTAAAGCACAAAAAGCATGGGATTGGTCAGAATCAACACCAACTGGTAAACTCCTTATCCCTTCAATAGATTTATCGCATGTTATTTTGGATAATTCTAAGAATGAAGCCCTTGCGTTTGGTCCCGGACATATTAAGGGAACTGCACTACCTGGTGAACCTGGTAATATAGGCATTGCAGGTCATCGAGATAGTTTTTTTAAACGATTAGAAGATGTTGATGAGGGAGAATTTATAGGTATTGAACATGACGAGGGCTTGCAAATTTTTCAAGTTTCCCAAATAGAAATTATTGAACCATCAGACACTCACTGGTTTGATGCTACTAATTTTAATTGTCTTACCTTAGTTACCTGTTATCCATTCCAATTTGATGGAAATGCACCACAACGATTTATAGTCCGAGCAAATTCAGTATATTCACAATAATTTAAAATAATTACATTTTTAATTTGTTATTGAGAATTAATCTCATTTAAATTATGACGTTAATTATTTAACAGGTTTTGTACCTTGGTGTAGTTGATTTTCCCAATCATTCATATTCCAGTGTTCTACGCCAAGGGCAAACCGAAGGGAAAAAATGAATAAAGATAGTTATACTCATTACGGAGATTTCAAAATACAATCTAATATCAATATTGATAAACATTTGCGTTCACAATATTAAATGACTTTAAAGAATTAGGAGATTTTATGCATTCATACATTTTACTGTTACATGTAATTTCGGCAACAATTTGGACAGGCGGACATCTTGTGTTAACCCTAGGGTTCTTACCAAGAGCATTGGCAACAAATAACCCAGATATAGTCAATAATTTTGAATCTGTTTATGAAAATATTGGGATACCATCACTAATTACACAAATTGTAACTGGGATATTACTATCATATCAATATTTTCCCACATTTACTGAGTTTTTTGGGTTTTCTAATCACTTCCAAATGCATATAACTTATAAATTTATTTTACTTGGTTTAACTGCTGTTCTTGCATTGGATGCACGGTTACGAATTATTCCAAAACTTGGAACACATAATTTGAAGGCATTGGCTTGGCACATAATTCCAGTAACCATTTTGTCCGTTTTGTTTGTTGTTGTTGGGGTTAGCTTTAAAAATGGGATATTATAATGAACTTTAACAAAAAACCTCTAGTTGGATTGCTTGCTTTTGTTGTGGTGTTATTTACCATGCCACTGGGACATACGTTAATGATTCTCATGGAAATTGGGTTGGGAGAAAATGAAAAATTCATTTCTGCTTTTCTTTTGGGTCTCATTGGATTTATTCTCTTGATTATTGGAATAAAACAGAAAAATGAAACAACTGCAACATGGCTTGGGTTGTTTTCAGGGTTACTCATGTGGACAGGTTGGGTTGAATTTTCGTTTGTATACTTTGCCCATAAACTTGCAATTTCTCCAGAGATAGTTAATGGCGAGGTTGTCACCAAAGCTGAATATTTAATTTTGCCTTCATCAATTGGAATCCTGCTTTCTCTTATGGGGCATTTTATTTTTAGTAGTGACACCCAATGTAACTTTTTTATTTGGATTCAAAAATATACTGGGTTTACAAAGAAAAGAAAATCTGCTAACAAAGAACGGAATTTTGCAAGAATTACAGCCACAGAAACTATTTTTGTAGTGTGGATATTTTATGCTCTTCTTATGGTAGCGTATGACAAAACTATTTTTGGTGATCAACATATTTTCACTAAAGGGATTTTCTTAGGTTCACTTCTTTGGTCGGGGTATTTAATTGGGAATTTATTGAAGTACAAAAATATGGGTGGTGCCATTCGATATGCTATTCCCACAGTGGTTATTTTTTGGAATGCAGTTGAAATTTTAGGTAGATGGGATATGTTTAAAGAATTTTGGGTCGAGCCAAAACAATATCAATCTGAACTTTTATTAGTTCTTGGATTATTTATTGGAACTTTTCTTATCGCAGTGTTTAAGACTCGTGATAATAAGATTTGCTTATCTTAATATAATAGAAAAGGATTATATGAGAAAATTGGTACTGTTGTTTTTTGTGCTAGCATCACTCTGCTTTGGTTTTGAACATAGTTTTATAGGTCTAATTGGTGATGATGAAAATCAACCTCTTATTGGAGCAAATCTGACCATTGAAGAATTAGATATTGGAACTGCTTCTGATGGTGATGGTAATTTTAGATTTAGTAATATTCCAAATGGTGTTTTCACCCTTACCGCACAATATGTTGGATTTGAGTCCCACACTGAAATTGTTACTATCCCTCTTGAAAAACCACTCCTTATTCAACTAATCCCAGATTTATTAGAGCTTGAATCCATTGTTGTAACTGGAACTCGTACTGAACGTTATCTGAAAGATGTGCCTGTAACGACACAAGTCCTTCGCCATAATAAAATAAATGAATCTGGAGCAATTAACTTATCGGAAGCTCTTGATAGAATGACCGGTGTATCTATTGTAGAAAATCAATTTGGTCACGGAATAGAATTATGCGGATTTGATTCTGATCATGTTTTGGTTTTAATTGATGGGATGAAGTTAATTGGTAGAACAAATGGTCAATTAGATGTTAGCCAAATTCCTGTTAACCAAATTGAAAGGATTGAAGTTGTTAAAGGCGCAAATTCTGCGTTATACGGTAGTGAAGCAATGGGTGGTGTAGTTAATATTATTACCAAAAAACTAAATGATACATTTAATTTTAAAATTGGGGGTGCACTTGGGAGTTTCGGAAAATTGAGTTTAGCTCCATCAATTCAGGGTAGTATTTTAGGATTAAATGCAAAGTTAAATATTAATACCCAAACTTTTGGAAAAGAATATTTATATCCTGTTGAACTTTGGGAAAATGGGAGTAGTTATGTAAAAAACAACTATGATTTAACCCTTAACTATACTTCACCATTTTGGGGAACAAGTAACATAAAATTATTATACTTTTCAGAATCTCAATCACAAGACTTAAATATTTTTAATGATATAACCGAAAATATAAGATCGTCAATCCAATTTGGAAACAGATTGAATATTTATGATTTTGATATTCATAGTATAATTGAAACTTCTGAGTATGATCATATTTATAAACGAATAAAAATTTCCTCTGGATTTAAAAAAACTAATGACCAAACAATCGATGCACTTAAACGATATTCTATCTCTATAAATAAACAGATAAACAACCATTTAATTAGTTGTGGTAATGGGTATGAGGCAGAATCCATAATTTCAGACAGAGTGAGCAACAATAATCAAAATTCAACATTATATTTTGGGTTTGTTCAAGATGAATATCAATTCACAGACAAATTAACTTTCTTAAGTGGTGTTCGACATGATTACCATTCAATATATGGTAAATATTATTCGCCAAAATTTTCAATCATGTTTAAACCTGAATTTTTTTCACGCATTCGATTTTCCTATGGAGAAGGATTTAGAGCCCCGTCTTTTAAAGAATTGTATTTAGATTTTACTGTAGAAGAAATAGGATATCGAATTCTGGGTGACACTCTATTGCAACCTGAAAGATCAAATAGTATCAATTTAGATTTTGAACGTTGGCATACAAATAGTTATCATGGTCGATTAAATTTCTTTTATAATAAAATAAATAACTTAATTGATTATGTTTATTTAGGTGAAGAAGATTCTACTTTTTTGGATTTATGGCAGTCAGCAAATATCCGAGAAGCGATAACCAATGGATTTGATATTGACATTACATATTTTTTACAAAAGAATATTGAATTTTCATTAGGGTATTCATTTCTAAACACATGGGATGTAGATAATGAAAGTCCAATTAATTTAAAATCTAAACATAAAGCAAATATTAAACTTCGTGTTTTAATTTATGAAAATCTAAACATAAATATGATGAGCAAGTTTGTTGGAAAACGATATTATGGGGAATTAAATGATGAAAATGTGAATATTGAAAATTGGTTAGATAATTATCAAATTTATGATGTCTCGTTAAATAGTAAAATTGGGGATTTTTTTGAAGTTAATATGGGAGTAAAAAACTTAACTGATGTCAAAGACCCAGAGTGGGGTCCAATGCCGGGAAGAGAATGGTTTATTGGATGTAGTTATTCATTAATTAACGAAAGGAAAAATAAATAAAATGAAAATGATAACAATAATAATAGCTGGACTATTTTTAATAATAGGTTGTGATGATAATCCTGTTGGTAGCGATAATCCTGTTGGTAGCGATAATAGTGATTTTGAATATATTTCAATAAATGTTAAAAGTGATGATGTAGACTATTTCACATTTGCAACGAATAGTGGTACAACTACTGTAGCAGAAGAATGGGATATAGCATTTCAAGCAATATTTTGGTCACCAATGCCACCTTATGCTCCAGAAATATGGGATCCTTATTTCACATCATCTTATGAAGTTGCAAGAGTAGACGTAAGTGAACTTTCTGATTTAAACAGTATACCTGAAGTTGGGAGTTTTACTTCTGATTTCACAACTTTTGATGAAGCTGGAGAAAATTCTTGGTATGAAACAGATGATAATCATATTGTTCAACCTCTTGATTATGTGTATGTTGTTAATACACCTGATGGGAAATATCCAGCTTTCGAGGTAGTTGATTACTATGATGATCAAGGTGAATCAGGAGTATTCACAATTAACTGGAAATACTTATCTGAATAAAACCCAATACTCCGTGCATCTTTGATGCACGGAGTATCTTTTGTTAACAATTAGTCCAATTTCATAGACATAACAACAAAGGAAAGAAGAGAATGAAAATGATATTAATAGTAATGTCAATGGTTTTTTGCGGATTGGCATTTTGTGAAGATGAATTTTTTGAACCCGGTTTCACATTTGGGGGATATGGTGAACTTCACTGGAATCAAGAGCATGATGAGAATGGTGGAATTGTTGAAAGCACACTAGATTTTCATCGGTTTGTTTTATTCTATGGATACAATTGGACTGACAAATGGTCGTTCAAGTCAGAAGTAGAATTAGAGCATAATGATGTAATACCTGGAGATACTGACACAGATGGAACAGATCCAGATGTTACCGAAACAGGTGAACTTGAACTTGAACAGGCGTATGTAAACTACCATGCTGGGAATTGGGGTTTTCAAGGAGGTGTAATTTTACCTTCTGTGGGAATCTTAAATGAAATGCATGAACCACCAACATTCCTCAGTGTTGAACGACCAGAATATAGCAAACGCATTATTCCTACCACATGGTTTGGAAATGGGTTTGCATTCTATGGTTCTTTCAATGATTTCAATTGGAGAATTGCTTTGCTAGAAGATTTAGACGGTGAAAACATTTCTGATGGAATAAGAAGTGCTCGTGGTAAAGGATTTAAAACTACTGCATTTAGTTGGACTAAAAATATTAGTGCTTCTTATACTGGTATTTCTGGATTCAAACTTGCTGGTTCTTTAACCATGAATGATGCACCTATTGATGATGATAAAAATAACACAGTTGGTGTTACATTGACAGAAATGAATGCTCACTATTTTGCAAATAATATTTATGGTACATTTGAATATGGTAATATTTCTTATGAAAATAATGTTACATTAGGTATGGAAACTGAATCTTCAAGTGGATATTATTTAGATTTAGGATATAATGTTGCTGACCTAGTAGGAGTTGATGGTGAATTAATTCCATGGGTTCGAGTTTCAAATGTAGCACGTGCGGATGGTATTGATGATAAAATCTACGATATATATAAAGTTGGAGTAACCTATAAACCAATTGAAAAAGTTGCATTTAAAATTGATTATGGAACCTCACAAAAACAGTCTGAAACTGACCCTAATAAAACACTTAATATTGGTATTGGATATCAGTTTTAATATTTACTACACTGGGTACATTATCATTACGAAGCCCGGAAAAATCTGGGCTTCGTAATGATTTTAATTTTGTAAATTCTTTAATGGGAAACCCAATCAAAATTATCTTTTTTATGACAATTTTCTATTCAACTATTGTATGTGGAATTAGAGAAAATACCGAGTTCATAATACAAAAACACTTTACTAAAAATGTTAGTTTAGAATTTAGTAAAGTAAAAATCCCACCCCTTGTTAAAAAAGAAATTGAAACCAAAGTAAAACAATCTTTTTTCAGAGAAAATGTGTATTGTTGGTTTATAACTGAACAGGATTCTCTCATTTCAATTGCCTTGCTTGATAATACCCTAGGGAAGGCAATGCCAATCACGTTTTTAGTAATTTTTGACCTTTTGGGAGATATTCAACACACACAAATTATTAAGTATCGCGAAGCGATAGGTGGAGAAATTCAATCTGAAGTGTGGAATTCACAATTTAGGGGGTTTAATAGAACATCTCAATTTGATAAAATTGATGGAATAAGCGGAGCTACTATTTCTGTACATTCTGTTTCTAAAGGGATTCAAAAATTGGTATTATTATTCCCCAGTATTTTAGAAAATTATGAAAGTGAATCCCATGAATAAAATGACCAAACAAGTAATATATTTACAAATTTGTTTTCTAATAATGATTACAATTGGTGTATCAATTGGACTGGGATTAGTACTTCAATCTACACACCTAACACCCACAGGAACCATAGAGCAATATGTTGGTTCTTTAACAAATGATGAATTTGAAATACCTGAACATTTCCCCAAACCTATTCAAGAAATGTTGATGACAACGCATTCTCATGTTCTTTCATTCTCAATAATATTTTTGATAATTGGATTTATTTTTTCACAGAATACCATTATAAGTGGTAAACTCAAAACCTTTCTCATAATTGAGCCATATATTGCCATATTAACCACATTTGGTGGTATATGGTTGATGCGTTACATTCACAATTATTTTGTATATTTAATCATTCCTTCTGGAGTTCTAATGTACACTTCGTTCTATATTATGGTTACTATTAGTCTTGTTGATTTATTAACAAATTTAAAGGATTCAAAATGAAACATTTTACACTACTTTTCATCATCATATTTATCGGAGTTGGTTGTCAATCTAACACGCAATCTTCGGGTGAAATTCAAGCACATCAAACCCAAAATGTATGGGAACATGATATGCAATATTTCAGTTTTTCCAAAAATGAAGGGTTTGTACAAAAACCTCTCAACTGGGATATTGGATTTAAACTAAACTGTATTAGTTTGGAACTTGCAGAAGGCACATGTATCTATGCCGATATGTGTGTAGATCCAATTGCAATTGGACACAAAAGTACCTCTATGGCTATATTACCAAACACCACACTTGAAGAAGTTAATGCTATTCCAGAAACATTTGAAAAGGATGCAAAAGCAATAGCAGTTATTGGAGGGGATTGGATAGATGATAACCATAAAATCAAACCACATACATATACTTTAAAATCGTGTAAAGGTGATATTTATGTCTTTGAAATTACAGATTACGAATATAGTTTTTTGAATCATCAACTGAGTAAAATTGCAATTAAAACTAAAAATCTAACTAAAAATTCTTCAGTACAAACCTTAACATTTGGAGAAGCATATACACAGCCAATTTATTATTCATTTGAAAAAGGGTTAGTCGAAAATTCTGAAGTTTGGGATTTAAAATTGGATGAATATAATTTTTGGCTAGGCGGTGGTGTGTCTGCTTTCATTCAGGAAAACACTCCAATTGAAGATGCAAAAATAATTGAAGATTCAGCATTTAATTTGGTGGATACTCCCGCTTTTTTTATTACTCAAAATTGGTATTCCTATGACCATGTAACAAAAGAATACTCTTATAATAATAATGTGTATGTGATAAAAACAAGAGATGGGAAATACCCTGCTTTTCAATTCGTTGATTATTATGATGGCGAAGGAAATAAAGGATATATGACCATCAAGTGGAAATATTTAAAACCCTAATTTTCTAAATATTATTTGTAACTCCACCATTAAAATTTCATCAATATAAAAAGGAGATTTTATGAAGCAGATTTTTACATTAATTTTTATTACTACATTAGCTTTTACTGCAAGTTGCAGTATTACAGGGTGCTCAACCCCCCATTTGAAAAATTCAACTGATCTAGCTTCTGGAGAAGTTGTTAATGGATTTAGAATATTGGAATTTAGCAAATCAAATAACGATTTCATTGTATATCGAGGAGATTATATTAAATTCAAATTCCTAAGTAATGCATCTGAATTTCAAATTGAATTTCCAAGCTTAAACATAACTGAGTCCACAACTGGTAATCCTGAGTTAGACTCTTATATAAAAATGAAAAAAGTGGGTCAATTTGAATACACCTTAGATGATGTTCATGGTCGCATTCAAGTAAAAGAATTTGAAAGCAGTAGTTATCAAGCTGTATATGCTCCCGAAGCAAATCAAATTATTGAAAATATTCAACCTATTATTTTAGATGTTCGGTCATCGGGTGAATTTAGAAGTGGGCATATACCAAACGCAGTTTTAATACCAGTACAACAACTACAGTCACGCATGCAGGAAATTACCCAATTCAAAGATAGGGATATTTTGATTTATTGCCGATCAGGAAACCGAAGTACCGTTGCTTCCAAAATGCTTATCGATAGTGGATTCAAACGAATCTATAATATGCGAGATGGCATAAAAGGTTGGAGTAAATATAAATTCCAAATAATTGGTTAGTCACTTTTCACTTTGCTAAATATAAATAGGTTAGAAATTAAATTCTCTCTAATTTATAATAGTAATTATTAATACTAACTAAAAATTATTGGAGAATAATGAAAGATAAAATTGAATTTGGATTACGATTATTAATCGGGTTTATGTTAGCTTTTTCAGGTTTAAATAAATTATTTGGGTTTATGCCATTGCCTGATATGGGTGAAACTGGAAATGCCTTTATGTTGGCTTTAGATCAAAGTATATATATTGAACTTCCTACATTTTATCGGACACCCTAAGAGAGGTAAATTACCAATCAAGAATGGTGTAATAAATGGAGACAAGAAAATGA
>CAYNTS010000013.1:0-43636 GCA_964400495.1 uncultured bacterium
TATTTGCGTAATAGGTGCTGGAAGATGGGGGCGAAATCATATTCGTACACTATCCGAAATGGGGAATTTAGGTGGTATTGTTGAATCTAATTCTGAAACATTAAAATCTTTTGGTAAAACTTACCCAAATGCAAAACTGTTTACCGATTTACCTACAGCAATCGAATATGGATTTGATGGATTTGCACTAGCTACTCCTGCAGAAACACATTTCACTATGGGAACAAAACTCATCGAAAATGGATGCAATGTTCTCATTGAAAAGCCACTTGCACTCAATCTAAAAGATGCAAAGAAATTAGTTGAATTAGCAAATGATAATAAAACTCGCTTAATGGTTGGTCATGTACTTCTTTTTCATCCTGCAATTCAAAAAATGAAAGAACTAATTGAATCTGAAAAAATAGGAAAGCTACAATATATTTATTCTAATCGACTTAATTTAGGAACAGTGAGATTACAAGAAAATGTTTTCTGGTCATTTGCCCCCCACGATATTTCTATTTTTAATCACTTTACTGAATCATTACCAACAAAAATTAAAACATTCGGCGGGGCATTTATTCAACAAGGAAATCATGATACAACCATCACACATTTAGAATATCCAAATAATGTTAAAACTCATATATTTGTATCGTGGTTGCACCCTTTCAAAGAACATAGAATTGTAATCATTGGATCAAAAGGAATGGTTTCTTTTGAAGATTCATCCAAGGATAAAAATATTTTATTTTATGAGAAAGGTGTCAATTGGGAGGATGGCGTACCAGTTACCAAAAATGGACCAACGGAAATAATTTCTTATGAATCAAATATGCCATTAGAAGAAGAGTTGAAATATTTTATTCAAAATTTAGATGGCGAAATAAAAGTTTCAAACGGTGAAAATGGTTTAGAAGTTGTAAAAATTTTGGAAGAAGCATCAAAAATATTAAGTGAGGGATTGGAAAATGAGTAAAGATTATTTTGTTCATGAAACTGCAATCATTGATGAAAATGTAACTATAAATAAAAATACAAAAATATGGCATTTTTCTCATATTCAATCTCATTCAAAAATTGGCAAAAACTGCTCAATTGGACAAAATGTAAATGTAGGAAACAATGTTAAAATTGGTAATTTTGTAAAAATCCAAAATAATGTATCTGTTTATGAAGGTGTTGAGCTTGAAGATTATGTGTTTTGTGGACCTTCGATGGTGTTTACCAATATAATTAATCCAAGGTGTAAATATCCTCAACGTGGAAGTGAGTTTTATCTTAAAACACTTGTTAAAGAAGGAGCTTCTATTGGGGCAAATGCAACCATTGTATGTGGAAACACGATTGGAAAACATGCCTTTATTGGTGCTGGAACTGTAGTTTTAAAAGATGTTCCAAATTATGCACTTGTTGTGGGCAATCCAGCAAAGCAAATTGGATGGGTTTGTGAATGTGGAGAAAAATTATCAGATGAATTTTTGTGCAGTAAATGCTCAAAAAAATATAAAACCTCTAGTTCAGGGTTGAAGGAAAATAATGAAACATAAAATTGTTACAATAATTCCTGCTCGCGGGGGGAGTAAGGGAATTCCTGGTAAAAATATTATTGACTTTCTCGGTAAACCCCTTATCGCACATAGTATTGAATATTCAATAAAATGTGATTTGATTTCGCAAACGTATGTTTCAACTGATGATGATATCATTGCTGAAGTTTCAACCAAATTTGGAGCAAAATTAATTCAGAGACCCAAGAGTCTTGCAACTGATTCAGCAACAACTGAATCTGCAATTGAACATGCATTAAATACTTTTGATTTTCAACCAGATATTATTGTATTACTACAAGCAACAAGTCCGTTTCGACCAGTTAATTCACTAAAACAAGCAATTGAAAAATTTATTCGAAATGAATACGATTCTCTTTTAAGCATTTCTCCTACACATCGATTTTTTTGGAAAATTAGTGATGATGAGACTTTTGCACAATATGATTTTATGAATCGACCTCGACGACAAGATTTGAAAAAGAATGAAATGACTTATGTTGAAAATGGATCTGTATACATTTTTACACGAAAACATTTTGAACAATCTAATAATCGGTTAGGTAGAAAAATTGGACATATCATTTTTTCAGAAGAATATAGTTATGAAATTGATACTCTTGCAGATTTAGAATTTTTGAAAATTTTAGCAAAACAAAATTAAAATGAAATCAATTAGTCGATTCATTCCCAATCAATTGTGTATATTGATTACTTTCTTTATTGGAATTTTACTCCTAACAGAATTTTGGCGATTGTTTTTTGTGTTAAAATACTCTTCTCTCTTAGAATGGTCAAATACTTGGTTATATCTTAAAGCATTTTATGTAGGACTTAGATTGGATTCGGTAGTAATTGGTTATATTTTGCTTCCAGTTTTATTTACAATCTACATTCCATACATTGGTTGGAAGAGTACAATCTACCAAAAACTAGTTAAATTCTACTTTCTTATAGTCACTTTTACATTTTCAATAATGTTTGCAATAGATGCTGAATTTTTTGAAATCTTTGATTCACATTTAAATTTGATGGCAATTCTCTATAGCACTGGTGGAGATTCAGAAATTTGGGAGTTTATTTGGCAAGATTATCCTGTTATTCGATATTTCCTTTTTACATTTTTCATAACATATGTATGGTCAAAAGGTTTTTCATATGTTATCTCTAATTGTGCAAGAACTAATCTAAACAAAGTTGTTATTGTATTAAGTTTTGTTGCTTCTTTTATTTTAATTGGTACTGCTTGTAGAGGTGGATGGCAGATAAGACCAATTGATTGGGGACATGCAATTTTTAGTAATGATGCAATATCAAATAATATTGCACAGAATGGTTTGTTTCTCCTGTCTAGATCAATTATTGAATATTCCTCAGAAGAAAATATTAGTTCGAAAATTAAATACTACCCACAAGATGAGGCGTTCAAAACTACACGAAATTTATTGAAACAAGAACGAATCCAATTTCATAATAACACTTCTTTAACTCGTTCGCTTATAAATAGCGAAAACTCAATTACCCCAAATATTGTTTTAATTATCCTCGAATCATTCACAGGAGAACTCCTTCATTTTCTTAATAAAAATGCAATTAATACTACACCATTTCTTGAATCAATTTCAAAAAAGGGGGTAAATTTTTTACAATGTATTGCAAACGGTTCAAGATCTGCTTTTGGAATTAGTTCTATTTTATGTTCTTGGCCAACTCTACCTGGATATCCATTAATCTCTCAGGTTGAAACTCAACATGGCATTGAAACAGGTGTATCATTATTAAAAAATATTGGGTACGAAACAACATTTCTCTATGGTGGTGATGCCGACTTTGATAATATGAAAGGGTTTGCACTAGCAAATGGATTTGATGAGGTCATAGAAAGAAAAAACTTCCCTTCTTTATATGATGGAACTGTATGGGGTGTATGGGATCATCATACTTTTGATGAAGCAATATCTATCCTTGATAATAATAACAATTATCCTCATTTTTTAACTGTTTTTACAGCAACAAATCACCAACCATGGGAAATTCCTTCTAGTTTTCAAAATAAAACTAGTTCGTATTCCGATACTTTATGGAATGCGGGGAAAACCCATAAAACATTTAATTATGTTGATTTAGTTCTAGAACAATTTATAACTAAATCTAAAAATAAAGAGTGGTTTAACAACACTATATTTGTTTTTACAGCAGATCATGGTCTTAACATCCAACGAAATATGATGGACCATTTAAAAAATGGACATATTCCGTTTATAATATATGCCCCGGGGTTAAATTTACAGACTCAAAATATTGATAAAGTTGTGAGTCAAATTGATATTTTACCTACAGTTTTTGATATAATTAATTATCCTAAATCTTTCTCTATAATTGGAAAATCAGGATTAATGGGTAAAAATGGTTTCGCTTTACGAGTAATAAATGAACACTTTCAATGGCTTAACCAAAATGGAAATGTGTATGATGAAATTATTGATTTAAATCAGACTTTTTATAATGTTAATAATATTCAAGGTAGTATTTATAAACAAATTAAAAAGGATGAAGAATTTTTTAAATTACAAACTGAAGCAAGGTCTTACTTACAGTCAGCCTATTTTTTATTTAAAAATAGTTATAATAATAGTTTAGATTTGACTAACTAAAGCAATAAATTTTCATATTAATTAGGAAAGATATGAACATAATTACATTTAATAATAAAACTATTGGGCAAGGGCATCCAGTTTATATAATTGCAGAAATTGGAATCAATCATCAAGGGGATGTTGATATTGCCAAAGAACTTATTGATGAAGCAAAAAATTGTGGGGCGGATGCAGTTAAGTTTCAAAAACGATCTATTAGCAGAATATTAACCAAAGAGGGATTAGAAGCACCTTATGATAACAGGAATAGTTTTGGTTCAACATACGGAGAACATAAAAAAGCCCTAGAGTTATCGAAAGATGATTACAAAGTTTTGGTTCAATACTCTAATAGTCTAAATGTTGATTTTTGTGCCTCTGGATGGGATGAAGAAAGCATTGATTTTTTGGATAGTTTAGATATCCCTTTTTTCAAAATGGCATCGGCAGATTTAACTAACTTTCCACTACTTGAACACACAGCTAGAAAAAATAAACCCATGATATTATCAACAGGAATGGCTGATATGGAAACGGTCATGAATGCTGTTAAATTAGTTGAATCCATAAATTCTCAAATTGCTATCCTTCAATGTACTTCAACCTATCCTACAAGTTTTAACGAACTGAATTTAAATGTACTAAGAACATATCAAAATGAATTTCCAAATGCTGTAATTGGATATTCTGGACATGAACTTGGTATTGCAATCCCACCAGTTGCAGTTGCTATGGGTGCATGTATCGTAGAGCGTCATTTTACTTTAGACAGAACAATGAAAGGTGGTGATCACTCTGCATCTTTAGAACCACAAGGATTTACTAAAATGGTTCGTGATATTCGCCATATTGAAGACGCAATGGGAAGCTATAACAAAGAAATTCAAGATTCAGAAAAACCTGTGTTTAAAAAATTAGCAAAGAGTATTGTTTCTGCAGTAGATATTTCTGAAGGAACCGTTTTAACTAGAGAAATGCTCACAACAAAAGGACCTGGTTCTGGAATATCTCCTCAAAAGTTAAATGATATTTTAGGAAAAAAAGTTCTAAAATCAATTCCATCTGATTCTGTTATGTATAATGAAGATATTCAATGGTAAAATCTTTCAAAGAAAAAGCCAAACAAATAAAACTAATTGCTACTGATATTGATGGTGTATGGACAGACGCAAAAATGTACTACACTGAAGATGGTGATTTCATGAAAGCTTTTTCAACGTATGATGGAATGGCAGTTGCTGAGTTAAAAAAAGTCGGAATTGAAATTGCAATTTTAACTGGTGAAGATTCACAAATTGTTCAAAGACGTGCAGAGAAATTAAAAATTAAATATGTTTATTTAGATGAAAATCAAAAATTGAAACGCCTGAAATATTTATGTGAAATCCTTAATATTTCTCTTGAAAATATTGCGTTTATTGGCGATGATTTGAATGATGTAGATGCCTTAGAAAATGTTGGATTATCTGCACTTTCTAAAAATAGTCCAATACTTGAAAATTTTAATCCTGACTATGTAACTCACAGAATAGGTGGGGATGGTGCATTTAGAGAATTTGCAGATTTAATACTCCAAAACAGATAGAGGTTCTCTCTGTTTCCCTACATTATCTATGTGCTTTGTTCTCCCCTGCTTTGGTTAATAATCTACCTTACACATTTTTTTTCACCTAAAATTTCAACCCATTTACTAAGCCAAAAACAAACTCTTAAATTTGCTGTTGAAAAAATAAACCAATTTCAAAATGGACGGATAATTGTGTTATTTCATGCAGCTTCAGCGGGAGAATTTGAACAACTGAAACCAGTTTTAAATAGAATAGATAGAAATAAATATTTTATTATTCAATCTTACATGTCCCCTACTATCTTTAATGTTGAAAAAGATACAACTTTAGCAGATGCTACATGTTATTTATCTTTTGATTTACCATGGTCTGTGTACTCATTTTTAAAAAATATAAACCCCACCCATTTTATAATTACCCGCCATGATGTTTGGCCAAACTTGGTGGTTATTGCTAAATCACTTGGAATTAATATTTCGTTTATTAATGTTAATTTTCATGAAAAAACAATTTGGTCACAATTTGGATTTAAATCTTTAGGGGAATTTATTCTCAATAAATTTGATGTGATTACTACAGGATCTGAGAGACTTAAAAATAATATTTCTAAGTTAATTCCTAGTAACAAAGTAAAAATAACTGGTGATACACGATTTGATCAAATCTTGGATAGAAGTAAAATCATTGTCGATCATTTTAAAGGATGGATTTCTGATTCACAAAATATTATTTTTGGGAGTATTGATGAGCAAGACTATCCTGTAATTTTTGATTCTTTTAATAAACTATATCCTCAAGGAAATGAATCATTAATTTCTAATAATCATCGAGTAATTATTGTACCTCATGAAGTTGATAATAACACAATTACAAAAATTGAAAATCATCTTAGGGAACTCAATATAGCTTCAGTACGTTTTACTAAAATGAATGAACAACCACCACAATGCATCATTGTTGATACCGTCGGAATGCTGGCAGATATGTATGCAAACGCTGACTTAGCTTACGTAGGTTCTGGATTTTCAACTGGTGTTCACTCAGTGATTGAACCGGCAATCCATGGGTGTGTTGTTTCATTTGGACCTGTTATCCATATTTTAGATGAAGCAATTGAACTTCATAACCTTGGGTTGGGTAAAATGATTCATAATTCAAGGGATTTGCAAAATTTCATTTCATTATTGGACAACCAAGATGAACTCGCAAAACTTCAAAAAGAAACCCATTCATTTGTAAAAGATAAATGTGGTGGTTCCCAAAAAATATTGGATATCATTTTAAATTAGTATGAAAAAATCACTTTATTTATTTCTGCTAATTATGACTCAATTTATTTTTGGGAAACCATTTGAATTAGGAGAAATATTATCCTATACGGCTGGATTCAGAGTAGTATCTGCTGGAGAATCAACCCTAGAAATAAAGAGTGATTCGTTAAATAACAATTTAGTGTATCATATAACGTCAACTGTTAATTCTAACTCTTTTTTAGACATATTTTATAAAGTTCGGGATATAATTGATATCTGGGTTGACCCAAATGATTTTTCACTCCTAAAAATGACAAAAAATATTAGAGAAGGGAAGTACCGTAAGAAAAAACAATTTGAAGTTACGTATAATGACTCCTTGATAAATAATCAATATTTTATTTATCTAGATTCCAAAGTATTTGACCCTTTTTCAGCAATTTATTTTCTTAGAACTCAAATTTTAACCATTGATAGACAATTTATTTTCCCTATGTTTGATGGCAATAAAGTAAAAGAAATAGCTGTTAGTGTTATTGGAAATGAAAAAATAAACGTACCTGCAGGCACGTTTGATTGTATTTTTGTAGCACCTTCTTCCACGGATGGCTCAAGATTCAAACATAATGGTGAAATGAAAATTTGGTTTTCTAATGATTCCCTCAAATTACCAGTCAAAATTGAACAACAAACAAATATTGGAACTATGTTGTTAGAATTAAAGAATATTTCAAAATTTTAATATTCTTCGAAATTAATTCACAATCCTCTTAAATTAATGTTATGAAAAAATTCTACTTATTTACCAATCCAGTAAGTGGTACACAAAAGGGACTTCAAATTTCTAAATCTGTTAAATCTATTTTGCAGAACTCAGGAGCAATAATTGAAGAATCAATAACCAACCATCACGGACATATTGAAGAGTTAATTCAAAAAATAGATTTATCTAAATATAATGGTATTTTAATCATTGGTGGCGATGGGAGTATGCATGAAGCTGTAAATGGATTGTTAAACAGAAAAGATAAACAACAAATTCCAATTGGGTTAATCCCAGGTGGTAGTGGAAATGCATTTTTGCATGATTTAAAATTATTAGATTTGAATGAAAATATTAAAGCCATTCTAAATGGCAAAACCAAAAAGATAGATTTGGCATCCCTTAAATTTGATAATAAATCAAGATACTCATTTAATATTGTTGGATGGGGTCTTGTAACAAATATTGGTTTAACTGCAGAAAAAATGCGGCGGTTAGGAACATCACGATATACTCTTGCATCCATAGTTGAAGCACTAAAATACAAACCTTTAGAGGCAACTGTTATTGTAGATGGAAAAGATTTATCAAAAGATGTAGTCTTTGTAATGGCATGTAATACTATTCATTCTGGAAAAGGAATGCAAATTGCACCAAAAGCCAAATTAGATGATGGATTATATGATGTAGTTGTCGTTCGCGGTGATATTTCAAAAATGGATATTTTTAGATTACTTCCTAAAATATTTGACGGTTCTCATATCCAACATCCCTCAGTAGATTATTATCAAGCTAGCTCATTTTCAATTTTACCTAAGAATAATACTACATTAAATATTGATGGCGAATTAATCGGTAAAACCCCAATTCATGCTAATGTTATTCCACAAGCATTAGAAATATTTATTAACTAGTAATCTTTACTAAATAATGTGTAATTTTGTTTCATGACTATTCATGAAATTGAAGATAAACTTAGAACTTCATTTCAGCATTCAGAAGTTGAAGTTAAAAATACTCGATCAATGCACCACGGACATGACCAAGGTGGATATCATTTAAAAGCTATAATTAAATATGATGGATTTGATAATATTTCTCTACTTGATAAACATCGAATGATATATAAAATATTAGAAGAAGAAATGAACAATGGCATTATTCATGCACTTTCTATAGAGGTAAAAAAATGACTGAAGAACAGAAAAATCAAATTAAAGAAATAATTGAATCAGAAAAAATATTTC
Organism: uncultured bacterium; assembly: GCA_964400495.1. Lineage (GTDB taxonomy): Bacteria > Fidelibacterota > Marinisomatia > SCGC-AAA003-L08 > D37C17 > CAYNTS01. The sequence goes on from CAYNTS010000013.1 coordinate 9,000, forward strand.
TCATGTTAAAAGGAACCCCATCTCAACCAGTATGTGGTTTTTCTGCACGTGTTGTGAAAATATTAAATAAATATCTACCAAACTATGCATACTTTAATGTGTTTGACAATATTGGACTTATGAATGCAATAAAAGAATATGCTAACTGGCCAACGACTCCTCAATTATTTGTAAATGGTGAACTTATTGGTGGGTGCGATATAATAGAACAATTAGATAGTGAAGGAAAATTAGAAAATATTCTTAAAAATAAAAAAGGGAGCTAAGCTCCCTTTTTTTAATCAAATTCTGGCCACAATTGGCTTCTTACTTTTAATTCCATCTCAGGCATTAATTTTCCATCATTTGCATTAATTAATGCATCATTATCCCAAAATAATACAACCCATGCGAACTCATCTCCGTATACTTCTTTAGCGATTGTCCATAATGAGTCATGTGGTTTTACAGAATAAAGATAATGCTCATATTCCCATTCAACAGCGTTTGCAGTTGGCTTCTTTAAATCAAGCTCATTATAGGGATATATTAAATTTGGGTTATCAGAGTCTGGACCAATACCATTTTCTTCCCAATGTTCTTGATTCCATTTCCAAATTCGTCGCCATTCATTTGCATTTCCATATTCTTGATATGCAATAAGTGATAAATAATCTCCTGGCTTTATCATATAATCTACCCAAATACTATCAGGAAATATATGGTCGGAATCTTGCTGAGGTACTATTTGTTCTTTAATGTCTGCTTCTACAACTTCTTCAATTGCAGGTAACTCCTCTTTTGCTAAATCTGAATCTATTGCTTCAACTTCAATTATTTCTGTAGAGATTTCTACAGATGTAATTTCTGTTGTTTCTAGAATTGGTTCATTTGTAACTTCTGAAATAGATACTGGTATTTGTTTCTCAACAGTAGTGTCTGGAGTTACATTTTTCTTTTTTGAACATGCTGTTACCAAAATTAAAGATAAGAAAATAATTACAATATTTCGCATAGGGTTTTCCTCAAATAAATAAGTTATGATAAGAATCTGACGGTGTAATTAACGCCGTTCTTGCAAGGGAGTTTCAGTTTATTTTATAATTTAACGGTTGACTATTTTAAGTCGATTTCGAGCACGCTCAATTTCAGCACGTGTTCGTGCTTGGTCAACATGAGCTTCATGTTTCTTTTGCTCTGCTCTATCTAATGCTTTTTTCGCTCTGTCTGTATCAATTTCAGATGATCTCTCAGCAGTTTCAACAAGTAGCATAACACTTTCTGGTTGGATATCTGCATATCCACCACTAGTTGCTAAAAAATAGGTTTCATTATCTTTTACAACCTTAATTTCACCAACATCAAGTGCAATAATTGCATGAGTATGACCTGCTTCTACACCAAACAATCCATCAGTTGATGGGGCACGTAAGTAAGTTACTTGCCCCTCATTAATTACTTTTTCTGGAGTTACAATATCTAATTGAAATGATTTAGCCATTAGATATTAAGCACCTTTCTTTACTTTATCAACAACTTCGTCAACGGTTCCAATATAAGCAAATGCATTTTCATTGTATTCATCCATTTCACCGTTTACAATTGCCTCAAAGCCTGAAACTGTATCTTCTAGTGAAACATATCTTCCGGCAACACCTGTGAACTGTTCAGCAACGAAGAATGGTTGCGACATAAATTTCTGCAATTTACGTGCTCTGTTTACAGAAAGTTTATCACCATCAGAAAGTTCATCCATACCCAAAATTGCGATAATATCTTGTAAATCTTTATATTTTTGAAGTGTGGTTTGCACATCTCGAGCAACAGCGTAATGTCTATCACCAATAACACGTGGATCCAGTATTCTTGATGTTGATGCAAGTGGATCAACCGCTGGGTAAATCCCAAGCTCAGCAATTCGTCGCTCTAGCACAGTAGTAGCGTCTAGGTGAGCAAATGTTGTTGCCGGGGCTGGGTCAGTCAGGTCATCCGCTGGTACATATACAGCCTGTACAGAAGTTACAGAACCTTTCTTAGTAGAAGTAATACGTTCTTGCAATTCACCCATTTCAGTACCCAAGGTTGGTTGATAACCCACAGCTGAAGGCATACGTCCTAATAGTGCAGATACCTCAGAACCAGCTTGTGTAAATCTGAAGATATTATCAACGAATAACAACACGTCTTTACCTTCTTGGTCACGGAAATATTCTGCCATTGTAAGACCAGAAAGTGCAACACGTAAACGTGCCCCTGGTGGTTCATTCATTTGACCAAATACCATAGCAGTTTTTTCAATAACTCCAGACTCAGTCATTTCATTATATAAATCGTTACCTTCACGTGTACGTTCTCCAACACCAGCAAAAATGGAGTAACCACCGTGCTCAGTAGCAATGTTTCTAATCAATTCTTGAATCAGAACTGTTTTACCAACACCAGCACCACCAAATAAACCAGTTTTACCACCTTTAGTGTATGGTTCCATTAAGTCAACAACTTTAATACCTGTTACAAGTACTTCTGAACTTGTTGTTAACTCATCAAATTTTGGAGCTGAACGGTGAATTGGGAGTCTGTCTTTTGTTCCAGCATCACCTTTTTCATCGATTGTATTACCCAACACATCAAACATTCGACCGAGAGTCTTTTCACCAACGGGCACAGAAATTGGTGCACCTGAGTCAACTACTTTAGCACCACGAGTCATTCCGTCAGTAGAATCCATTGCAACAGTACGTACAACTGAATCACCCAAATGTTGAGCAACTTCAAGCACTAACTTGCCGGTACCTTCGCGTTCAATTTCTAATGCATTATAAATTTCTGGAAGTTGACCATCTTCAAATGTTACATCAACTACCGCACCCATGATTTGTGAAATTTTACCTTGTAATTTCATACACCTTCCTTACCCTGCAAGTGCATTTGCACCACTTACGATTTCTATTATTTCAGTTGTTATTGCTGATTGTCGAGCTTTATTATATTCTAGCCCTAAGTCTTTGATCATATCTCCAGCATTTTCAGTTGCATTTTCCATCGCTACCATTCTAGCTGCATGTTCAGAAGCATTTGATTCCAATAAATATTGCCACATTTGAATATTTAAATGTCGTGGAATAACATTATGAATGATTACTTCTTTACTTGGTTCGTATAATCGGTCAACTGATTTAATTTCTTCAGTTGATTCAACTACCAATGGTAAAAACACAACATCTTTTAATGTTTGACTTCCCATACTTTTGAATTCATTGTAAACTACTCGAACTTCATCAACATCTCCCGATGTGAATTTTTCAACTATCTCAGTACCAAAGCTCATTGCATCTTGAAAGTTTAATGAATTCCAAAAATCAATATGAGTTGATACAATATTGTAGTTACGTGCTTTAAAATAGTCTCTACTTTTTTTACCAATACAAATAATATCCACTTTTTCTTTACCAAAGTCATCTATTTCTTGATGGGCTTTTCGTAAAATATTGGAGTTAAATGCACCTGCCATCCCTCTGTCAGAAGTAATTACTACAAAGAGTTTTCGTTTTACTTCACGAACTTGAAGTTCTGGCAACATCCCTCTGTCAATATCTGGTAAAAGACTATTTAACATTTCATGCAATCTGCTAGAATATGGACGTGCTTGCTCCATATTCATTTGTGCGCGACGCAATTTAGCAGCTGCAACCATTTTCATGGCCTTTGTTACCTGCTGAATGCTCTTAATCGATTTTATTCGATCGCGTATGTCTTTTAGATTTGCCATTTAGGATTAAAAACCTTTCACAAAGTTTTCAACAATATCTTTTATTTTGGCATCAAGTTCATCTGAAAGCTGACCACTATTTTTCAATTCATCTAACACGTCTGAATGTGAAGCATCTAAGGTGTCAAACAATCTTTCTTCAAACTCAACCATTCTATTTAATGGAAGCGAATCAACATATCCTTTTGTAGCAGCATACAGAAGAACAATTTGTTTTTCTGTATCAATTGGAGAGTATTGTTTTTGTTTTAAGATTTCCATCAATCGAGATCCACGTGTCAATTGATCTTGAGTTGCTTTGTCCAAATCTGAACCAAACTTTGCAAATGCTTCTAATTCACGATATTGAGCAAGGTCAAGTTTCAAAGTACCAGCCACTTTTTTCATTGCTTTAACCTGAGCGTTACCACCTACACGTGATACTGAAATTCCTACATCCACAGCAGGTCGTTGACCCGTGTTAAATAAGTTTGTTTCAAGGAATATTTGACCATCTGTAATTGAAATCACGTTTGTAGGAATATATGCTGATACATCACCTTCTTGTGTTTCAATAATTGGTAGAGCAGTTAGTGAGCCACCACCCAAATCATCATTTAATTTAGCTGCACGTTCAAGTAATCGACTATGCAGATAGAAAACATCACCTGGATATGCTTCACGACCTGGAGGTCTTCGAAGCAATAACGACATTTGTCTATATGCTGTAGCATGTTTTGACAAATCATCATAAATAACAAGAGCATGCATACCATTATCACGGTAATACTCACCCAATGTTACACCAGCATACGGTGCTAAGAACAATAATGGTGCAGGTTCCATAGCAGATGCAGTAACAACAGTCGTGTATTCCATTGCACCGGCTGCCTCAAGCTCAGCAACCACACGCACAACAGTTGATTCTTTTTGTCCAATTGCAACATATATACAATGTACTGGAGTATCTGTATCGTGAGTGTACTTTTGGTTAATAATGGTATCAATAGCAATCGCTGTTTTACCTGTTTGTCTATCACCAATTATCAATTCACGTTGACCACGACCAATAGGAATCATTGCATCTACCGCTTTCAAACCAGTTTGAAGTGGTTCGGTTACCGGCTTACGTGATAATACACCAGTTGCTTTTCGTTCAATTGGTAATGTTTCACTACTCTTTATATCGCCCTTACCATCCACAGGCTGACCTAAAGGATTCACAACACGACCAAGCATTTTTTTACCAACACTAATTTCAAGAACTCGACCTGTTCGTTTAACAATGTCACCTTCTTTAATGAGTCGGCTATCACCAAATAATACAATACCTACATTATCTTCTTCAAGGTTCATAGCCATTCCAAACACACCATTTGGGAGTTCAACCATTTCAGAAGACATTACATTTTCTAAACCATGAACACGAGCCACACCGTCACCCACCATGGTAACTTCACCTACTTCAGCTACGTCAATATCAACTTTAAAATCGCTAAGTTGTTGTTTCAGTAACGATGCTATTTCGTCAGTTTTAATTTCCATTAACACTCCATTTTACAATTAAGTTCGGGTTAGCGAACTTCTGAGTTTTTCAAGTTTTGTAGAAACCGACCCATCCACAATTGTATTTCCAATTCTAAATTTTGCACCACCTAAAATTGTAGAATCAACAACTATTTCAGTTTCAATATCCTTGTTTAATTTTGATCCAATTTGTTCTGAAATTGAATTCAGGTCATCTGCTGAAATTGCAGTAGCAGTTGTGACAGATACCTTAACTTTATCTGATTCAGAATCGCATACAAAATGAAATCGTTTTACAATATCTTCAAATGAGGTTACATCACCATTCTCGATGAGAATAGCTAGAAACTCTCTTTCAAATTCCGTTGTGACTGATGCTAATACCGTATTAATAATTGATAATTTATCAGCTTCTGAAACACGTTTTGTAAGCAACAATAATCTAAATTCAGGAGCATGTTTAATGATAGATTGAATAGCATCTAATCTACCTCCAAGTTCCTGTGTTTGATTCATTTCTTTTGCGGTTGAGTATAAAACCTGTGCATATCGCTTAACATTGCGAATATTTTTCATTAAGCTTTTCCTATGCCTTCAATTGTATCATCAACTAGTTTGCGATTGTCTACAGAATCCAAGTTTTTTTCAATTATTTTAGATGCAGCTGTTAATGAAATATCAACTACAACAGATTGAATATCTTGAATTGCTTTTGTACGTTCTGCATCAATTTGCTCTTTCGCTTTGGCAATCATTTCATCTGATTTTGCTTTGGCAGACGTTTCAATTTCTGCTTTCATCCGTTCACCCGCTATTTTTCCATCAGCAACAATTTGTTGAGCTTCGTGTTGAGCTTTTTTCACCATTTCCTCATATTCATTGGAAACTTTTTCTGCTTCAACACGTGCTTTTTTTGCTGAATCAAGTGCGTCTCGAATTTCAGATTCTCTTGCCTCAAGTGCAGTTAATATCGGTCCCCATGCTACTATTTTCAATACTATTAATAGTAAGATAAAAGTAACTACTGACCATGCTAACAATCCACCATGAACTTCTAACATATATTACCTTTATTTCATTTGTAACATGAAGCAAATCACTGCTGAGAATAATGCCACACCTTCAATCAATGCTGACATAATCAAAGCGGTAGTTCTGATCTCACCAGTTGCTTCTGGTTGACGACCTGTTGCTTCGGCTGCGGCTGCGGTAATTTTACCAATTCCAAGACCTGCTCCAATAGTTACTAATCCTGCGCCTAAACCAGCGCCTAAGTATGCTGCAAAAGTTGCATCCATTTACTTATACTCCTTCTTGTTGTTCATTATTAATGGGCCTCGTGCCCTTCGTGTTCTTCTACTGCTAAACTAATAAATATAGTTGAAAGCAATGAAAATACATACGCTTGTAGAAATGCTACAAATATCTCTAATAAATTGATTGCCAATGCCATTGGTACTGAACCAAGTGCTACCAAATAACTTTGCATATTTATTATTATTCCCAAAAATGCTAATATAATAATATGCCCAGCATTCATATTTGCAAATAACCTTACAGCTAACGCAAATGGCTTTGTAAATAATCCCAATATTTCTACTGGAATCATAATTGGTAAAAGCCAAAGCGGTACGCCAGGAGTTGCAAATATATGTTTCCAAAAATCTTTGTTGCCAAATATGATATAGGTAAAAAATGTTATAATTGCCAATGCAGCTGTTACATTTATATTGGCTGTTGGTGTTGCTGAACCTGGAACCAATCCTAATAAATTCATTATCAAAATAAAGAAAAAGAATGTTAATATAAGAGGTAAAAATCGCTTCCCTTGTTTTTCTCCCATATTTTCATACACCACATCATCTCTTACAAATACAACCAATACTTCTAGTAGGTTTCCAAAACCAGATTGAATCTTTTTCTTTTTGTTATATCCAAGGGTAAACATTAAAATAAGAATAATTACATTTATCCACATCATTGCTACGGGTTTGTTTATTCCAAAGAAAGGTTTGCCACCTTCAGGATATAATGCAATTTCAATGGGATGTAAGGGATGAATTGGGTTGAAAATTTCAAAGACTCTGTCATCGGTCATATGGTGCATAATTACATCACCATCAACACCTGTACTATTATGATGTTCACCATGACTCGCGTGCTCTGCATGTTCACCATTTGAGTCACCATGTATCTCATGTTTTTTTGTATGAGAATCAGCATGGGTTTTATGTGTGTTATGGTCGTGGTGCTGTGCAACACAAAACGTAACCAAACTTAAAATTGTAAATAAATAAACTAACTTCTTAATTTTCTACTGCCTTTCGTGAAGGTAATAATTTTAACCAACTTGTAATTTCTGTCCATTGATGAATCACATAAAAAATCATCAAGAAAACAAAAAATGGTGTTTCTGCAACTGCATGAATACTAAAAAGGTAAAGTGTTGCTCCAATCAGAAATACCATTCGAACCAACATCCCACCAAAAACATTTTTGTAAAACTCTGCATTACTTAATTGTATAGATTTCAATACAATTACATATCCTACAAACCCATTTAATAAACTAAGAGCAAATGCTAAGAGAATTTCCTTACCGAATCCCTGCCCCCACATTAGATAGGGAAAAATTCCGATTGCAATCAAAATTATGGTTTCAATAACTATTTTTTTTACAAATGGTTTCATTATCTATTTAACCGATTTTATAAGGTTATACATTCCTGCAAACATCCCAAAAAACAAACCACCTATTGTAAACCACGGATTTTCAAATCCAAAATAATCATCAAGTTTTAGTCCTAACCACCAACAGATTAACATCGTTAGAACCATTTGAATTCCAACACCGGAGTATTGCAACCAATTTGATTTATTATTGCTCTTCATGTATGTTAAAAAACTATTCGGTAGTTGCTGAAATTGTACCGATTTTACTTTTTCCTGTAACCATATGGCATGCTCCATCAAATTGAGCACCTTCTTCTATGGTTAATATTGCTGCCTTGAGATTACCTGACAAATGGGATGAACTACCAAGCGTAACTTTTGCTTCAACTTCCACATCACCCTCAACATCACCACTTACAATCGCATCTCGTGCATGAATGTTTCCTTTGACCAATGACCCTTTGGCAGTTCGAACTGAACCTTTTGATTCAATATTGCCAAATACTTTGCCATAAATCAACAGACTTCCAGTCGCCTTTACGTCTCCATGAATTTCTAATTCTGGACCAAGTATCGAGCTTACTTTGCTATCACTTTTGTCTGATTGAAACATCTTTCCCTTTATATTCTTTTATGATCTCTCGCGGATCGAGAACTCGGTCTCGCTTCCAAATCTCAAAATGCAAATGTGGACCACCACTGACCCCAGAGGCACCCACCTGTGCAATAGTTTGACCTCGTGTAACATGGTCACGCATAGACACAAAATTTGTATCATTATGTCCAAAAACTGTAAAAAATTCATCACCATGGTACAAGATTAACATATTTCCTAAATCAATTGTTTCTCCTGAGAACACAACCAATCCATTTGCTGGGGCTAAAATATCATCACCATATTGTGCTGCAATATCAACACCGGGGTGGTATTTTTCACCTTCACTTATCAATCCTTTAGTAATATACCCCACTACGGGTGGTGTTTGCGGATACCCAGAAAATTCTTTTTGTTCAATGAATTTTTCCACTGAATGACTCGAATCAATTAATCCTGCAAAGTCTAAATCTTCGATGAGCTGTAGCATACGAGCATTAGATGATTTAAGTTGCACAGATTGAATCAATCCGCCATCACTATATAAGGCAAACACACCAAAAATGGCGAGAAAAATGATTGCTATTCCAAAAAACATACCCACTTTTACTCTCAATAACGATACATGAAGCATTTTTGTATGATCATTTTTGTCTGTGGTAATTAGTATTGTGTAATTTTTATTTTTCACACCAAGTACAGGCCCAAAAATTAGGCATATATTGAAAATGATACCAAATATTATTTCAAATATTTTTTGTTATTTTTTTTAGGATTTATTTAGAACAGTTTGAGGATGGTTTTCTTTATGTTTATAAATAATTACTAATCACCAAATATCTCTGTAACTTCATGTTTTTTACTTTTGCACTTTGCATTTTAAATTTTACACGTCTATTGAAGTGAGAAGTTCAATTAATCGTTCCAATTCGTCTTGAGAATAGAAATCAATTTGGATATTACCCCTTCCACCTCTATTTTTCTTAACAATTACTTTGGCTTGTAACGTTTCTCTCAATTCGCCTTCAATTTGCGTTAACATTTGATCCTTTTTGGGTACTTTGGTAATTTTTTTAGGTGTATTGGGGTCAGCATTTATTTTTTTAATAATATCTTCTGTCTGCCGAACCGATATTTTTTGATTTAAAATTTTATGAAATAATGTCAACATTTGTGTTGATTTTTTCAACCCAACCAATGCTCTAGCATGACCTGCTGAAATTTCACCATTTTTCAAACTCACTTTAATAACGGGAGGTAATTTTAATAACCGTAATTTATTGGAAATTTCGGGGCGACTTTTAGACACTTTATGAGCAATTTCATCGTGTGACATTCCGTACTTACCACTCAAAATAGCAAATCCTTCAGCTTCTTCAATTGAGTTTAAATCGACACGTTGCACATTTTCAATTAATGCAAGCTCCATCATTTCCATATCAGATTCAACACTAATTACATAAACAGGTACCCATTCCAAGCCAACTTCTTTTGCTGCACGAAATCGTCGTTCTCCTGCAATTATTTCGAACTTATCAGCATCAATCTCACGAACAGTAAGAGGTTGCAGCATCCCCTTTTCACGCACAGAATCAATGAGTTCTTGCATTCCATTTTCATCAAAATTTTGACGAGGTTGATTTGCATTGGGTACAATTCTATCAAGCGAAACAGTGCCCTCAATATATCTATCATTTTCTTCCGTGTTGAAAGATGTAATAAGTGCTTCTAATCCTTTGCCTAATCGTTTACTCATTATTTACCAATATTTCAGAAACTAAATTCATATAATTTTGTGCACCTTGACAGGATGCATCATATAATAAAATTGGTTTGCCATGGCTGGGTGCTTCTCCCAACCGTACATTTCGTTTTATATAGGTATTGTATAATTTGTCGCCAAAATATTCTTTTACTTCATCCACAACTTGGCGAGATAAATTGAGTCGATTATCGTACATAGTAATAAGTACACCTTCAATTTCTAATTGTTTGTTGAGCCGTTGTTGAATAAGTCGAATTGTATTTAATAATTGAGATAAACCTTCCAAAGCATAGTACTCGCATTGAATTGGAATAATCACCGACTGAGCCGAAGTAAACACATTTACCGTTAATAGTCCGAGAGAAGGTGGGCTATCAATAATCACATATTTATAATCACCCTTAATTTTTTCAATGGCTTCTCGAAGCATCATTTCACGAGAGAACATTCCAACTAATTCGATTTCTGCACCCACAAGCTGTGAACCAGATGGCAGAACATCCAAATATTCTAAATCTGTTTTTTGAATGCAATCTTTGATGTCAGCATTGCCAATAATAACATCATATACTGATTTTTTATACGACCCAACTTCCACCCCTGCACCCGATGTTGCATTGGCTTGTGGGTCCATATCGATTAATAGGGTTGGAGTTTCCGTTACCGCAAGGTACGCAGAAATATTAACGGCAGTTGTGGTCTTTCCCACACCCCCTTTTTGATTCGATATTGCTATTGTTTTTGTATCAAATAATTTCATTTGGTCAGAATTCTAAAGGGAAAATTTACCGTGAGTTATGGTGTTATGCAATAAAGATTGTAATAATTGATGTGTTGTGAGGTTGAATGTATTGAGTGAAGAGCAAAACTTATGGGTGGTGATTGCCAAACATTAACTACTACCTCTGACTAAAAACTTTACAATCTTTTTACTATTTAAACTAATTGTTTGAAGCGGTAAAGACATACCCGTAAATTTTTAGGTTTTGAGGGATAAATATTTAGCAATTTACCTCCAAGTTAACATCATAATTAGGGAAATATAATGTTTAAAAGTTTGAATTTTAGATGGTTTGTCGTGGCAATGGTCCTCTTGGGTGCTGGGTACTTAATTTGGCCTACATATACGTATTATTCCATGGATGAAACCCAAAAAAACGAAATGGATGCTAGTCATTTGAAAGAACTACGCAATAGTTCGATTAATTTAGGATTGGATTTGCAGGGGGGTATGTATGTGCTTCTTGAAGCCGGTGTACCAGAGTTGGTATCCAAACTTGCATCAAAACATCCGGATGAATTGAAAGAAGTTATCAAATTAGCGGAAGAAAGTGCAATTGCAAATAGGACCAACTTCTTTGGTGAATTTCTTGCATTCTCGGATCAAAATGAACTTCGGCTAATTAAATATTACACTAACTTAGCCACTCAACGGGATAATGCATCAGTAGTAGAAGCATTAAAAACACAACGGGATAATGCCATTGCAAGTGCATTGGAAATTATTCGAAACAGGGTGGATGAATTTGGGGTGTCTGAACCTACAATTCAAAAATATGGAGCAAACCGAATTATTGTTGAACTTGCGGGAGTACAAGATTCTGAACGTGCACGTAATCTCATTCAACGAACTGCATCTCTTGAATTTAATTTAGTACTAAATGAGCAACAATTCACATCTGCACTGGAAAAAATAGATAATCACTTATTAGCAAATACTGAAGCAAAATCGAATGAAGGTGAAGAAGTTCCAGCAGAAGATGTTGAGCCTGAGGCGGAAGAAGATTTAGAAGCAATTTTTGAAGCAGATGATATTTTGGAAGATGTGAGTGATTCATTTACAACCCCTGAAGATATTTTATCTGAAAAACCATTTTCTGGTTACTTAAAAGCATTGCCCGGAGGGATTGGTGTAATTGAGAGTGAATACGAAGCAGTAAACTCCATTTTAGAAAATGAAGAGGTTCAAAAACAAATTCCACGAGAAGGCAAATTTTTATGGGGGAGCCGATTTGAATCTGTACAAGTGAATGATGGATCTTATGTAACCTACCGATTATTATTTTATATTGCAACTAGGGCTGAAATTTCTGGCGGAATGGTGCAAAATCCACAAGCAACAATTGCTTCTACAGGATCAAATGTATCTGGGCAATGGGTTGTAAACCTAGCCATGAGTAATGAAGGCACACGAAAATGGAGTCGATTTACAGGAGCCAATATTGGCAAACAGGTTGCAATTGTTTTGGATAATCATGTGTACATGGCACCATCAATTCAGGATAAAATTCCAACAGGTCGTACACAAATTAGTGGGTTTGCAGATGTAAACGAAGCCAAAGATATTGCTAATGTACTTCGAGCTGGTGAACTTCCTGCTCCGGTTAATATTATTGAAGAGCGAACTGTAGGACCATCTTTAGGTAGTGATTCAATTACATCTGGTCGTAAAGCAATGGTGTATGGATTCCTAGCAGTGATGGTATTCATGCTTATTTATTATCGTGGTGCAGGGATATTGGCAAATATTGCATTGCTTTTAAATGTTGTTATTGTAATTGCAGTATTGGCTGGGATTGATGCAACACTTACTCTACCAGGTATTGCAGGGTTGATTCTAACCATTGGTATGGCTGTGGATGCAAACGTGATTATTTTTGAGCGAATCCGAGAAGAATTGTCCATTGGAAAAACAGTTAGATCTGCTATTGAGTCTGGATATGAGCGAGCGTTCCTCGCCATTTTTGATGCAAACATTACCACGCTTATTGCTGCATTTATTCTTGCTGGGATGGGATCTGGACCTATCAAAGGATTTGCAATTACATTAAGTACAGGAATTATTTGTTCCATGTTTACTGCAGTATTTGTAACTCGTACTATATTTATGACAATTAGTAATAATAAACCATTAGAAAAGTTGAGTATTTAAAATGAAATTTCTACAAAAAACATCCATAGATTTTATAAACAAGAAACGGCTAACTGGAGCGATATCAATCGCAATAATTTTGGCTGGACTTGTTTCATTATTTATAAAAGGTGGACCAGCACTTTCAATTGATTTTACTGGAGGTACCATTGCCCAGTTACAATTTGATAAACCAGTTTCAATATCTGACTTACGTGAAGATTTGAAATCAAATGGATTTGAAGGAACTGAAATTATTGAGTTTGGTAGTGCTGAAGAAGTACTAATTAAAACTCAATTCAAAGGAAGTAGTTCTGACCTTACTAAAAAATTGAATCGTGCTTTTGAAGATGAGTTTACTGTGCGGCGGGTAGAATCAGTTGGACCCAAAATCGGTAAAGAGTTGCAGTCCGATGCATTGCAAGCAATTGGGATGGCACTATTGTTAATTCTCATCTATATTGCTTTCCGGTTTGATAGATTTTATGCAATTGGATCTGTGGCAGCATTAGTTCACGATGTACTTATAACCTTGGGTGTATTTTCAATTTTAAATCTTGAAATTGACCTCTCAATTGTAGCTGTATTTTTAACCATTGTAGGGTATTCACTTAACGATACTATTGTTGTTTTTGATAGAATCCGTGAGAATATGACTAAAATGGACAAAAAGGATACGCTTAAAAATGTGGTAAATAAATCTTTAAATGAAACATTGAGCAGAACGGTAGTTACATCATTAACTACTTTAATGGTAGTGTTTATTTTATATTCCCTAGGTGGTGAAGTGATTCGATACTTTTCATTTGCACTTATTATTGGTGTTATGGTGGGTACATATTCATCATTGTTTGTTGCAAGTCCTGTAATGTTAGATTTAGAAACACGATCCAAAAAAAATAAGTGATTTCAGTTTACAATATTAACATAATATCATTTGGTAAAAAAGCTCCGCTGGACACGGGGTTTTTTTACGCATAAAAAATAGGAGAACAGATGTCGATTGATGCAGTAATTGGAGGACAATGGGGCGATGAAGGTAAGGGTAAAATTGTTGATTTACTTAGTCGAAACTCCAATATTGTAGCTCGTTTTCAAGGCGGAGCAAATGCAGGGCATACGGTTTATCACAACGATAAAAAATTAGTTTTGCACCAAATTCCATCGGGTATTCTTCGCCAAGATTGCTTTTGCATTTTAGGTAATGGGATGGTGGTTGACCCAGTCGGTCTTGTTGAAGAAATGGACATGATTCGAAACCATGGTTTAACTCCAGAAAATACTGTACGTATTGCTCTAAATGCACATATTGTTACACCCGTCCATAAAGCAATTGACAGAACAAGTGAGGAAGCATCTAATAATCGAATTGGAACAACATGCAGAGGAATTGGACCAACGTATGTGGACAAATACAACCGAATTGGTGTACGAGCTTTGGACTTGTTAGACGAAGCAAATTTAAAACAAAAAGTGAATGAACGGTTAGAAACTGCCATTGAAAAATGTGAAGTAAATTCAAAAGATGTTGAGCAAATTCAAACAGATATTGACGCATTTTTTTTGGCTGCAAATCAAGTAAAAGGGTTGGTTTCTGATACATTTGCACTCATTCATGAGCATGCAGAAAGTAATAAAAATATTTTGATTGAAGGTGCACAAGGTACTTTATTGGATGCCGATCATGGAACCTACCCTTATGTTACATCTTCTAGTCCTTCATCTGGTGGAATTACGACTGGTGTGGGACTTCCATTAAACAAGGTGGACCGAATATTTGGAATCATGAAAGCGTATGTAACTAGAGTCGGTAAGGGTCCATTCCCTACAGAACTTTTTGATGCAGATGGTGAAAAATTGGCTAAACTTGGACACGAGTTTGGAGCAACAACAGGCAGACCTCGAAGATGTGGTTGGTTCGATGGAGTACTTGCCCACTACAGTGCTAGAGTAAATGGATTAACGGATATTGCATTAACAAAGCTCGATATTTTAGATGCCTTTTCTGAAATTAAAGTCTGCACTGAATATCAAATTGATGGTAAAACTACAACCTCAATGTCCGAAGTTATGCACCGCCTTGATAAAATTACTCCGATTTATAAAACATTCAAAGGGTGGGAATCTACTACAACTGGAATTGAAACATTTGATGAGTTGCCCATTGAAGCACAAACATATATTTCATTTTTAGAAGATATTTCAAAAACTCGAATTTCAATCATTTCAACAGGTCCAGGACGTCATCAAATTCTACAACGATGATTCAATATTCATTTATTGATACTCCAATTGGGCAACTCGGAGTTTATACAGTAAAAGAGGGTGTAGTTTTTGTTTCATTGCCTGGTAAAAAACATACAGATGTGTTAGAATGGTGTTCAAAAAATCTAGGTGAAGAAGATAGTGTTCATTCAACTGAGTGGTGCTCGGAAGCAATTACCCAAATTCAAGAATTTCTACAAGGAAAACGAGATATAATTGATTGTAATTTTCTTCTAGTAACCTCATCATTTCGACGAAAAGCATTAAAAGAAATTCGAAACATACCCTACGGGGAAACTCGTACTTATGGTCAAGTAGCTGAAATGGTAAATAATCCCCGTGCATCCAGAGCTGTGGGTACAGCAAACTCAACAAATCCCCTTCCACTCATTATTCCCTGCCACAGAGTTCACGCTAGCGATGGCATTGGGGGGTATGGTGGACGACCAGATATTAAGCAATGGTTATTGGATTTAGAGCAAAATAACTCCTAATTTAATCCTGTTTAAAATAATTGGTTACTTTTAAAGCAGTTATTTATGTAGTTTGCCCAATGAAATTTATCCTAAAAATTACAACTCTATTTGGTATTGCATTTATACTTGGGTGCTCTATCTTAATTCCAAAAATTATTCCATTTAATAATTTGCCCAAACCTACTGGGGAATATTATGTTGGGACACAAATATTTACATGGGAAGATACATCAAGAGAAGAATGGTTTACAGACAATCTTAATGATAAGCGAAAAATCTCTGTACAAATTTGGTATCCTACACACATTAAACCCACTGAACCATTTCCATATATTGAAAAACCAAACCTTCGTTTAAAACCAATTTCTCATCAACTAGAATTACCAGTATTTCTAATTCAACATATGCAAGAGATTAAAACAAATTCTACGTTAAATGCTCGACCACACCCTGATTTAAATGATATTCCAGTGATTTTATTCTCACATGGTTTAGGTGGTATGAAATCTCAAAACACAATTCAAATAGAAGAACTAGCAAGTCGGGGATATTTTGTTATTGCTCCCGATCATGCCTATGATGCAAACATAACAATTTTTGATGACAATACATCAGCAGATTATCGCTCTGGTATTACATATCTTCAAGCAATAAAGGGAAATAAAGTTGAATTAACAGAACAGGATTTTTGGGATTTTAGATTGCCACAACTTAAAACTCGAACTGCAGATATTCAGTTTATATTAGATACTCTAACAAATTTAAAACAAACAGAACTATCACCTTGGAAAGTAGTAAACCTCGATAAAATAGGTATGTTTGGGCATTCATTTGGCGGGGCTACAAGTATAATGACCGCATTTTATGATAATAGAATAGATGCGTGCATTGCCCTAGATGGGTGGATAGTACCAATACCCAAAAATGTTGTGGAAGATGGGTTAAAAACTCCTTTTTTATTTATGGGGAGACCCGAATGGGAGGACCCCCTAAATTATGAAAAATTAGACACACTTATAAGCAGAAGTACAAGTGTAAAACAGAAAATAATTATAGAAGAAACTACGCATTTTGATTTTTCTGATACTCCTCAATTTTCACCCATTTCAAAAAAAATAGGGATTTCTGGAAAGAAACCTAATGGAGAACTTTTACTCAAATTAAATAATGAAATAATTACTTTTTTTGAAGCCAATGTCCTAAATAGAAATAATCCACAAAGATAGTTAAAATACTCCTTCACTTATTAACGGTAAATTTCGTAGTTTTTTAATTGAATTTATCATGGCAATTTATACCCTCATCTAACAAAAATGGAGATATGTTCATGTCGAGCATTTATATTTTATGTGTTATTTTCAGTTTTACAGTTACAAATTTATGGGCAAACCCCTATAAACAACTCAATTATGACTTCTTAAAAACAGATTCAACTGAAACCGATAGTAAGTCTTCCAATAAGAAACTAAATAGAGAAGTCTCAACATCCAAAAAATATAGTGAAATTATAAAAGATTGTGAAAAAATTGATGGACTATTTACCTTCTTTTGGAATCAAGACAAAAATGAAGCATATATTTCCATTAAACCGAATCAACTCGAAACTATTTATCAAGCGGGTTTAACTCGACAATCTGGTGATGCGTATTATTTTGATGGTAGTTCAATGATGGGGGAATATCCATTCATCTTCAAAAAAATTGGAAATAAAATCCAATTTTTAGAAAAGAATGTGTGGTTTCGCGCAGATGAAGATGCCGCAGTATCAAAATCAATTGCAAATAATCTGTCCAACTCTCTAATTGGTTCATCTGAAATTTTAAGTAAACCACACCCAAAAACAGGGGCAATTCTTGTAGACGCTGATGATTTATTTTTAATTGATTTTGCACATGTTTCAAGTCGATTTGGTGGTCGATTCTCATTCGATAAAAAGAATAGCTATTATTCTGATATAAAGTCATTTCCACATAATTCTGAAATTGAAGTAACTCTACATTTTAAAAGTAAAAAATCTTCAAATGCCTTTACATTGCCAAGCACACGAAGCATGATGCACCGGTATCATTTAAGCTTGTCTGAAATTCCCGAAACAGATTATACACCACGATTAGCTGATGACCGTGTGGGATACTTTTTAACTATGTATCAAGATTACACGAATATGATGCGAGAAAATCCGTATGTTCGTTATATAAATCGTTGGGATTTAGAAAAGGCAGAACCAAGGTTGGATATTTCTCCTCCAAAAAAACACCTAGTATATTGGCTAGAAAACACAATTCCTGTTGAGTATCGAAACGCAATTCGCGAAGGGGTATTAGCATGGAACAAGGCATTTGAAGCGATTGGAATTAAGGATGCTATCATTGTGAAGCAAATGCCGGATGATGCCGATTGGGACCCAGCAGATGTACGATACAATACAATCCGTTGGATAGTACAACCCGGTTTTGGATATGCAGTTGGACCTTCACGTGCTAATCCATTTACGGGTGAATTGTACGATGCTGATATTCGGGTTAGTGCAGATTTTGTAAGAGCATTTTATAATGAATATGAAGAATTTGTAACACCTGTAACTGCAACTGATATTTCCAAAATTGCGTGGGATGAACATGAAACACATGATAGTGAACATTGCAATTATGCAAATAATTTGCGAGAACAAATGGGGCTTGGATGGAGTCATTTAATATCTAACAATATCGTTCAAGGGACTAAAACTGACCTCCAAGACTATGTACATAAAGGGTTGGTTGATTTACTTATCCATGAAGTTGGACATACCTTGGGATTGCGACATAATTTCAAAGCGAGTTCAATTTATTCTGTTGAACAATTATCAGATCCTGAGTTTACAGCTGAACATGGAATAAGTGGATCAGCAATGGATTACCACCCTGTTTGTTTATTAGATAATGGAAATACTATGTTCCAAACTGAACCTGGTCCATACGATATGTGGGCTATTGAATATGGATACTCTCAACCTTTGTCAAATTCAAATATGGGTGAAAATGAATTTTTAGAATCCATTGCAAAACGTTCAACAGAACCACTTCTAACCTATGGAACTGATGAAGATACTTATGGGCTATCATCACGGGGTATTGACCCACTTAGCAATACATGGGATATGAGTAATGACCCAATTGCATATTATGAAAATCAACTTCAATTGGTTGAAATATTGTGGAATAATTTATTATCTGATTTTGAAACGGAAGGCACACGATATCACAAAATCCGTTCGGTATTTTCACAAGGAATTGGTGAATATAACCGAGCTTCTTCAACAGCTTCCAAATATATTGGTGGGGTGTATATGAGTAGACATCATGTTGGTGACCCAAATGCACCAATGCCATTAATTCCTGTCCCTGCAGATGGACAGCGGAGAGCAATGCAATTTATTGGAGATAATATTTTAGCTAAAAATGCGTTTGATTTTTCTCCAGAATTACTAAATAAATTGGCTCCAGAAAGATTTGATGATTTCAAAGGGTCAGTATGGGGTGTTGATAGAATTGACTATCCTATTCACCGTGTAATAAATTATTTACAACGTGTTGCATTATACAGGATTATGAACCCTCGTAGGATTGGGCGAGTTCATGATAATGAAATTCGTTTTAATGAAGACGATGAAGTCTTTGAAATGAGCGAAATTTTTGATTTTTTGAATAGTACGGTTTGGTCTGAGCTCGATAAAAATGAAAATATTAACAGCTATCGACGAGAACTTCAACGAAATTATGTGGAATTAATGACTCAAGTTCTTACAGATGCAGAAGATAGTTTCCCAAAAGATGCTTTATCGTTAACACGAAGTAGTTTAATGAGTGTGTTCAAGCAGATTAAAGAAGCTGTGAAAAAGGATAATGTATTTGATGCTCAAACTATTGCTCATTTAAAAGATAGTTCTCGTAAAATTTACAATTTATTAAAAGCACAAATGATTTTAAACTAAAATAAATAGGGGGTTCTCATGGAAATTGTATTGCTAATTGTTGGTATTATAATTGGTGCATTAGCAGGGTATTTAGTTTTAAAAAACAAGTCTAACCAACCGCATGAACAGGTAGATTTAGAAAAGTATGTTTCAAAAGAAATTTTTGTAGTTGAAAAACAAAAATCTGCAAAGCTTGAAACGCAATCTATAGGAAAAGATAAGGAAATTCAATCGTTAATTGGGAAAAACTCCAGCTTAAAAACAGAAATTGAAATTGTTAAATCAAATATTGAAGAGGAAAAAGAACAATTAAAAGTCCAGTTTGAAAATTTGGCAAATAAAATTTTAGAAACAAATTCCAAAAAAATAACCGAGCAAAATAAAACCAATATTGATCAAATCCTAAAACCATTAAATGAAAAAATTACCTCATTTGAAAAAACAGTACATGACAAATACGAAAAAGAAATTGAAGGACGGGTAAGTCTGGAAGAACAAATTAAGCATTTGACTAATTTGAATCAGCAAATTAGCAAGGATGCAGATAATTTGACCAAAGCATTAAAGGGTGATTCTAAAACTCAGGGTGATTGGGGTGAATTGCAACTTGAGGGGTTATTAGAAAATGCAGGGCTTGAAAAAAATGTACATTTTTCGACTCAAATTTCAATTAAGGATGATGGCGGAAACAATAAAAGACCCGATTGTGTAATAAATCTACCAGATTCAAAACACTTAATTATTGATTCAAAAGTTTCACTCACTGCTTATGAAGAATTCTATTCATCAAACGATGATGAGGACAGAAAAATATTCCTTAAAAAACATCTAGAGAGTATAAAAAATCATATTCGGGATTTGTCCAGCAAGGATTATACAAAATTGTATGGCATAAACTCACCTGATTATGTTTTAATGTATATCCCAATTGAACCTGCACTCACCCTTGCACTTCAAGAAGAACAGGCAATTTTTAAGTTTGGATTAGAACGTGATATTATTTTGGTTAGCACATCCACACTGCTTGCAACACTTCGTACAGTTTCATTTATCTGGCAACAAGAAAATCAAAAGAAAAATGTGTTAGAAATTGCCAAACAAAGTGGTCTGCTTTATGATAAATTTGTTGGGTTTGTGGAGGATTTACAAGATATTGATAAACATCTTGAAAAAACAAAAAAATCGTATGATGGTGCAATGAGCAAATTAAAAGATGGTAGTGGCAACTTGGTTGGCAAGGTAGAAGCAATTAAAAAATTGGGAGCTAAAGCCAAAAAAAATATCCCAAGTGAACTATTGCCAGAACTTGATGAATAGTACCATTACATTGAAATACATGAATAAACTCATTGTAATTCTTGGTCCCACTGCAACTGGAAAAACCAATTTAGCAGTTCAATTAGCATTAAAATTAAATGGTGAAATCATTTCAGCTGATTCACGACAGTTATATCGTGGAATGGATATTGGTACAGGAAAAGATTTAGATGAATATCTTGTGAATGATATAGAAATTCCATTCCATTTAATTGATACCTTAGACCCTTCTGAAAATTATAGCGTATTTCGTTTTTCAACTGATTTTCACAGATGTAAAGAAACTATTGAAAAACAAAATAAAATTCCCATTCTATGTGGTGGTACTGCATTATATATTGAGTCGGTTCTTTTAAATTATGAAATGTCAGATACCAAGCCAAACAATGAGTTACGGGAGGAATTGGAATCATGGACACTAGAAGATTTATCTGCACATTTAAAAACACTTGACCCTGAATTCCATGCAATATGGCAATGTGACTCAAAGCGAAGAATAATTCGAGGTATAGAAATTGCTTCTAATCCTGAAAAATCATATCCAAACTATAATAAAATAGATTTGAATGATGTGATTGTTTTAGGTGTAGAATATCCTAGAGAAACAATTCGTGAAAGAATTACTTCACGATTAGAATACCGCCTTGAAAATGGAATGATTGAAGAAGTTGAAGCTCTAATAAAAAATGGTTTATCTCAAGAAAGATTAGAGTATTTTGGATTAGAATATCGCTGGGTTGGAAGATATTTAAACAAAGAAATTGATAGAGAAACCATGTTTGAGAAACTAAATACTGCAATTCACCAATTCGCAAAACGTCAAATGACATTTTTTAGGCGAATGCAAAAAAGAGGAATTCAAATACATTGGATTCCAAATGGTGAGGTTGCAATTGCCCTCAAGGTTATTGAACAAATTAACTAGTAAAAATGTCACAGATTATTCAAAAATATCTCAAGAAAAGAGCAATCCTTTCTCCATGGAAATTTACTTCAACACTAAAATCCTCTAGGTATAAATATATTTTTGTAATTCCTGCTTATGCTGAATTGGAGGAGTTACCGCAAACTATTCAAAGTATAGAACAACAAAATCAAAAATTGCTAGAAGAAACACTAACTGTTATTGTTGTCAATAATGGAAAAGGTTCCCCTCGGGACGATGTTTGTAACAATCAGGAAACTTTAAAATGGTTATCACATTTTAATACTTCACTGGAAATCGCAATTGTAGATGCCTCCTCAACAGGAATGGAAATTCCTAAAAAACACGTTGGGGTTGGCATTGCACGAAAAATTGGAATGGATTTTGCACTTCAATTTGCAGTTGCTGATTCTTTGTTTTGTTGCACAGATGCCGACACAATATTGGAGTCAAATTACTTAGAGGATGTCACCTTATTTCAAAAAAAACATAATGCAAAAGCTATGGTTGTTGGATTCTCTCATCAAAAATCAGAAAATGAAAATACTAATTTTGCAATTAAAGAATATGAAACATTTTTATTTGAAACTGCCAGCAAAATTATGAAAACAGGGTCACCGTATGGGTATGTTTCTTTAGGATCAGCAATTGTTTGCACTGCAGAAACCTATGCATCCGTTGGTGGTATGCCTAAACGTAAGGCAACCGAAGATTTTTATTTTCTCCAAGAATGTGCAAAGTTTTGCGGGGTTCATTCGATGGATAAAAAATTGGTGCACCCCTCTTCTCGTATTTCTGATCGGGTTTATTTAGGAACAGGATTTCGAATGCAACAGGTTTCTTCGGGGTTAAGTATTTCAGAATTATATTATTCTGATGAAGCATTTATATTATTACAAAAATGGTTGATAATAGGGTTGAATGGGTATAAACAAAAATTAGACGAACTTTTATTAATCACTAAGCAAGTCTCGCCAAAACTAACACAATTTATTCTGAGAGAAAATATTGAAGATATTTGGGATGGAATACAAACATCTTCTCCATCAATTCATCATTTTTATCAGCAATTTCATAGATGGTTTGATGGTTTGAAGACCATTCGATTGTTGAAACATTTTTCGAAATTTAGAAACTAATCTTTGTTTTGAATACTTTTATTAAATGATGTTAAATTTAAGTTTATCTATGCATAGAACTTATGGCAAATAAAATAACATATATAAATGGCATTCGCTTACATCGAGCAATTGTTGCGGGCATTCATAGTGTAATCTCTCGACAGGATTATTTAAATAAAATTAATGTCTTCCCTGTACCCGACGGAGATACTGGAACTAATATGGCTTATACTCTTTCTGCAATTATGGAGGGTACTGCAGGCAAGGTTAACTCAAGAGCTGATGATACACTTACATTAATTGCTGACTCTGCACTTGATGGAGCTCGGGGTAATTCGGGTGTAATATTAGCTCAATTTTTCCAAGGAATGAATGATGGTGTGTCTGATGTCCACAGAATGGAAACACATCATTTTTCAAATGCTGTTAAATTTGGATCTGATTATGCAAGAGAAGCATTATCTGAACCACGAGAGGGGACCATTCTTACTGTTCTTACTGATTTTTCGAATGAATTAATTCGTCTAATTGAATTAGGAGTGGATGATTATATTGAACTTTTAGAGGGTGGTTTGAAAATTGCTGAAAAATCATTAGCAAATACTCCCAATTTATTACCAATTCTTAAAAAATCTGGTGTTGTCGATGCAGGCGGTCAGGGATTTGTAGATTTCTTACATGGAATCCACACATTTATTAAAAATGGCTCAATAAAAGAAATTACAATGGAACTTCCGGAAATATTTAATTCTGATGAAGTTGCTTCTGAAACAAATACTACTCACGAAAATTTAAAATTTCAATTTTGTACTGAATGCTTAATTGATGGAGAGGATATTAATAGGAAAAAACTTCGTGAAGAATTAATGATTATTGGTGATAGTTTGATAATCGCCGGTCCCAAAAATAGAGCAAAAATTCATATTCATGTAAATGAACCCGCAGAAATGTTTTCTATTTGTGAAAAATTTGGTTCAATTAGTGGACAAAAAGCCGATGATATGCTTCAACAACAAACCCTTGCTCATGGAAAAAACCAAAATAAAATTGCAATCGTTACTGATTCTGGTGCAGATATCCCCTTGGAATTTTTGAAAGATATTCATGTGGTTCCAGTAAGATATAATTTTGGGAATAAAGGTTTTATTGATAAGGTTTCACAAACATCTTCAGAGTTTTATGAAGAGTTAATGTCTAACCCAAATCATCCACAAACATCACAACCAACACCGGGAGATTTTAGACGACAATATCAGTTTTTATCTACTCATTATAGATCTATAATTTCCATTCATTTACCAAAAACTGTGAGTGGAACTTTTCAGTCAGCAGAAAATGCAGCAAAACGGATTCCTGCATCAAGTGTAACTGTTATGGATGCATTTAGCGTCTCTGTTGCTCAAGGTCTTTTAGTTATACATGCAAGCAAACTTGCGGATAAAGATGAACCACATGATAAAATTGTTGCTGAAATTGAAAAAACACGGTCTCAAATTCAACTTTTTGCTGGAATAAAAGATTTAAGTTTTATTGTTCGAGGTGGAAGACTACCCAAATATGTAAAAACAATTGCGGATATACTACACATAAGGCCAATTTTAGCAATTGATGGCACTGGGAAACTTGGTCCATCTGGAGTATTATTTGGCAAAAATAATATATCAAAAAAACTTAGTAAGGTGATTTACAATAAACTGGATAAACAAAAAGAGTATATCCTTTCAATTGGACATTGTCATTGCAAAAAAGATGGTCAAAGTTTATTAGATAGTCTTATAAACTCAGATTTAAATATTAAAGAATCTTACTTATTAGAAGTAGGTGGTGCTCTTGGAGTGCATGCAGGACCTGGAGCATTAGCTGTAGGTGTACAAGAGGTTAATCCTTAGGAAAATTTATGGATGTAATTGTAAAACTACTTTTAAGTTACCTTATTGGATCAGTGTCTGGTAGTATGGTAATGGGCAAAGTTAAACATGTTGATATTCGTACAATGGGTAGTGGAAATGCTGGAGGTACGAATGCATTTAGAACCATGGGGGCATTGTTTGCTCTTGGAGTTATAATTATTGATATTGCAAAGGGATATATTCCAACAAAATTTATTTCTACTTTAACGCTTTTTAATCAAACTACAATATCCCCAGATTTACTTGCTATTTTATGCGGTGGTTTTGCTGTTATTGGGCATGTATTCCCAATTTACTATGGATTCAAAGGTGGAAAAGGGGGTGGAGCAGGAATTGGACTAGTTCTAGCAACACATCCAATAGCAATGGTTATTGCGCTACTTGTTTGGATTCTCAACCTTACTTTAACAGGTTGGGTAGGATTGGGAACAATACTTGCATCTATTTCAATAGCAGTGTATGGATACTTTGTTCCAAGTGAAAATGTTTACTTCTTACATACTGCTATAGCCATTGCAGTTTTTATTATTTTCACACACAGAAGTAATATTAAACGAATGATTAAAGGAAATGAAAATCAGTTTGAGAAAGCGATGATTTTCCGCAAATTATTCAAAAAGTAATTTTAATTCCCATCTGACAAGTGGGTGAAATGTTGATTATAGGGATTAAATCCAAAATCAATTCCAATTACACCCATTCCAGACGCAAAAAATCTAAATCCACATCCAAAGCCAATAATTGGATTACTCATTGAAAATTTAATAGGTTCGTCTGCAGAAAATCCAATATCTGAAAATAATACCCAATCAATTCCTAGTTCAACACCACCATAGTCTTTACGTGGGAATAAGGTTTGCTGAAACTCAAATGTAAATGTTAAGGTATTATTGGTTTCTAATAAATTCTCAGCGTCATCTAAATTATTATCTAAAGGTATTGGGGAATATCCTCTAACACCTTCTTCACCTCCTAAATATTGTTGAGTAAAGAGTAGTGGTGTTGAATTAAACTTTTGCAAAAATAATGTAGATTTAAAATGAAACACTGGTTCAAACATTGGTAGTGGAACTGAAACATAAGAATTAACCATTGCTTCAATTTGAGAGTATCCCAAATTACCATCTAAATCGTGGTTTATGTGAACTCCAATATTATGAAAATATCCCTGAGTTGGGTCAATGTGAATATCACGGGTATCATAAGAATAATTTGAAGAAATGAAAACGTATTGAATTTTCTTGTCATGTGGTATGTGAAAAGTCTCAATAGGTGTTAACTTAAACTTTTTCCACCCAATCGAATAATTATAATGATGGAATTTGGTTTTATAAAATCCTGATCCTATTTCCAAAAGTTGTTTTTTGTTTGAATATTCACTTTTAACATCAGTAGTTGTAAAATCAACAATTCTTATTTTAAGTGAAGTATGATTACCTATTACCCAGGGATCTTCATAATCAATAATCCACGCAGAAACATGTCCAAATGTGGCCCCCATAAAAAGTCGTCTGTGAAGTCCATTAGTATTATTATTGATAAAACCACCACCATAGGACCAATTTGTAGATGCTTCATCATATTCAAACATTGGAATTGGAATTATTCTAGGTGCTTCTTTTACATAAATATAATATATTGAATCTAATTGGGATATTTTGACAGTTGAAAACAACCCTAAATTGTATAATCTGTTTCTATCTTCTTGGGAAATTTCACTATCAAAATCGCTTGGAAAGGTATGATGAATTTCCCTTAAAATAATTTTATCCTTTGTGTGGGTATTTCCTACAATATGAATTGTTGTTACGACTTCACAAAATAATAGTGAAGTAACAAGAAATAGTAGTAATGTGGTTTTAAATTTCAAACTTAGTGTTTAAAAATAAGAAAGCCCCGATATCGGGGCTTTCTTAAAAGACAGTTGAAGAATCGCTTATTTACGACCTCTTGCCATTTTTGCACGAGCTACATCACCATCTTTATCGATGAAATATAACCAACCTTTTTCACGTGCAACACCAGCATTACTTACAACTTCAGCATTTCCGCCTTTTTCTCCACCACGAGCCATTTTAGAGCGAGCAACATTACCATTTTTATCTAGATAATATAAAAAACCGCTTTCCTTTTTAACTCCGGTTGTTTTTACTTTTTCTGCCATTGTAGTTCTCCTTTTTGATTATTTAAAATGAGTTATTACCAATAATAACCCCCAATTCTATGTATTTCTCGACGATAAAATCAAGTATTATTCTTGATTTTATGTAGATTCCTCACTTTTTTTGCAGTTTTTAAGTCAATTTTTGCAGTTTTACTCATCAAATCTACCTGTTATTCTCTATTTTTAGAGAGAAAATAGCAAATTTTATCTATTTTTATTTAGTTTTGACTTGGATTTTATTCTTGATAGAGGTGTATTAATTACATTTTCTATTTTTCTCATAATTTTTCATTACAGCTTTAAACTCACCAATTGACTTACATTGAAAAAAAGGTGAATACTCAATATTATTTGCAATGGAATCAGTAATTGAATACCCATAATTATGCCCGGGATATATTATTGTATCTTGTGGGAGTTGCAATAAAACATCATAAATACTATTGTATAAATCTTCAATATCACTATGTGGATTTTGGGTGCGACCTGTTCTGCCAATAAACATAGTATCACCAGTAAATACAGATTTATTCTTATTGTCCCAAAAACAAATACTGTCTTGAAAATGACCGGGTGTGTGCAATACCGTAAGAAAATTATTGCCAATAGAAACTATCTCATTATGGATTAACTTTCTAAATTCACTATTTACAAAATGAATCGGATTACTGAACATACAAATTTGAACTGTAGGAAATTGATACATAAAATCATCCAAATACTGCCAATGATCTTTATGAGTATGTGTAAGCAAAACTTTATCTACCTTCAGCGACTTTGCTTCAATTGTTTCAAATACTTTTTGTGGATTTACCGATGGGTCAATTATTGCAGAATACTTAGTTTCATCACACCAAACCAAGTAACACAGGTTATTATCAAAACCACCCTGAAAATATTTAATTTTCATCATATCCAAATAATCGAGCGAAGAAGTTAAATAGTCTAAAAATTTCTTTTGTCTTAAACAATATCCCCTTATTTGTAGAAATTTCTTTGTGCTCATATAAGTAGGAAATTAATAGTTCACTATTAGGTAGATTTTTTGCTAAAAATGTTGATTCAGTAAATGGAACCATTGAATCATTTGCACCGTGCATAATAAACACCTTCTCTTGAATATTGCTACACCATAATTTGGGCGATAATGACAAAAATAAATCTCTATTTTTCTCTAACATTAATTGAGAGTAATGAATAACTTTATCACTCATATTGGCATTTATAATATCGGTAATAAATTCTTTATCAGCTGATGAAAGCGTATCAATCATTTTTTCAGATTCTTCAAATTTATCCTCAATCCGGAGTTTGAGAATATCAGTAAATATTCTGTTAATTTTTGAATCTTCAACAGATAATAAATAGTTATAAAACAACACAACTGCCCCCCATGGATTGGGAGTGATTTTATGCGTTTTATTTTCAAAAAATATTTCACCTGACATCAAAAAATTAAATGCATATTCAATATTAAAATATGTTCCATATACAAAATAAAGTTTGGGTGGGTTTTGTTTAATTCGTTGATCAAAACTTGCTTTTAGGAGCAACCCTCCGCCATAACTAATACCAACTGAAATAATATTATTTATTTGAATTTGAGGATGTTTCAACAACTCTGAGTAACAATGTGCAAACCAATCAATATTATTTTCAGAAATTTCTAACTCTTTTAAGGGGGGGATTCGTGGCATAAATACAGTATGTCCAATTTGAGATAATGAAAATGCAAGTTTGTTCATTGCTGGATGTTCTTCAGCATACGGAGATGCCCCAGGAAAAATAATTACTGATTGTTTATTGCATTTTAGGGGATGAAAAATTCGTAATGGTACCTTGTTGCCACCAATGCCCTCATAAAACTCATCTACATAACAATTTTTATCGATGGTTTCATCAGATTTTATTAACCCTTTAATGTACAAAAAAGATTTATAATAGTTGGAAATAATATTCTGCATGTTCTATCTACGTTAAAAACGGACGTATTTTACATAGTATTCTAATGAAATATCTACAATTATTTGAATAAAACAGGTTCTTCATAATAAACGATACTTATTTCATTAACATAATCTTCCTTGCATCACTACCTCTATCTGTTATGAGTTTCAGAATATATATCCCACTTGCCAGATTGTCGATTTCAATAGATACATAGTGTTCACCCACACTAACATAAGCATTAATGAGAGATTTAATTAATCTGCCTTTTATATCGTATAATGCAAGTCTAATTCTACCTGATTGAGATAGTTGATATTTTATTGTTGTTGAACTGTTAAATGGATTTGGATAAACAGAGTTTATACTCACTGATTTGGGTAAATGAGGTAGGTCATTTCCAGTCCCCAAATCAGGATAAAACTCAAACGCTCCCATATCTGGTGCATCTCCGTAATATTGATCTGGGGAGAGATTCACAACTGTATCACCATCAATGATATAAAGGGCAGTCCCTGCATCAATGAGGGGTGAATTGGGCTGAAGGGTATAATTGCCGTTATCAGGATCAACAAAAAGAGGGTCTGTATCTATGTTGGTGTCTTCATAAATAAAATCAACAGTTCCTAAAAACATAAAATCCCAATATTCATTTTGAACATCATTATATGCCATATTTAAATACACCATCTCCTGACCATCAAAATAATCTACCGATACAAATATTTCATAGGGTATATCATCATTCCACAAAATGCAATTGACAAAGTGTGCTTTTGTGTGGAGTAGATGGGTTGATAGAATTTGAATAGCTGTCAGTTCACTGGAATTATCTGCGAAAGTACAATTAACAATGTTAATGGGATAACCCAATTCCTGAATCAATAAAGAAACAGCTTTTACGCCGATTCCACCTGAATGGGTATTTACGTTTTGGGTGAATACACAGTTTTCTATTCTTCGTGTATAAGGAAATTCATAGGTATAATAATGTCCACCAATTGAAATTGAACCATGAGATCCATCAACCCAATCATTCTCAATAGATTCTACAGGTAAATTATGATCAAACTTACAATCCTGAACTAATATATCGGTATTCCAACCTAGAGATGTTGCCTTTAAAACTGTATTATTTATGAATTCACAATTTCTAATGGTTGTGCTGGTATAATCCTGCCATTCCATATAACTGGTAAACATAGTTGAATTTATTGTAGATCTCGAACCGATGTTTTCAAATAGTATATTTTCTATAATTAAACCGGAGTTTTGGTAAAAAGTTAATGTGGTCGCTGACATATCTTCATCAAATACCGCGAAACCATTTTTTATGGTAAAGGAGCTGAGCATAACATCCTTTTCATAATTAGCCCCCATCATCACATAGGATTTAACAAATTCTAAATCAATAATGGTACTCTCTTTACCGGCTCCTATTAAAGACACATACGACCGCAGGTTTAAAGGAAAATGCTGTCCTCCTGAAGGAGAATAAACACCGGGAAGTAAATGAATTATTCTTGGATTTAATGAGTCGGCATCTATTATATACAGTGCATAAGTAATATTTCTTAGAGGATCATCAGGTGTTAGACCGCTGTTTTCATTATCACCGTCCGGGGATACATACAGATCATCCGCTACTTTCTCTAATTTTCCATTTAATATGTCCACACTTTCAAAATTACCGGCAATAAAATAATCATCAATAAAATCTACACTTGCTGTATCCAAAAAAATAGCAGGACAGACCTCATTCTCGAAATTGCACAATAAATCATTATAATCGGCAGCATCATTTAGAAATACATTGCAGCGATTAACAGAATCCAATTCTGCGTTGGAATCATTGAAAAATATACCGCCTGAACCCCAATACTCTGAAGAATTACGAGTTACTGTCAGGTTTGAAAAGTAAGGAGAGGATTGTTTAACATAAATTCCACCCCCATATGTATTTACAAAGTTATTACTAATGATACAGTTCATAATACTTGGACTGCTTTCTCTAATGTAGATTCCTCCTCCTTTAGTGATAGACCCACCTCTACCACTACCGTTGGTAATGGTAAAACCATTTAATACTGCATTTAAATCTTCACCAGAATTAATAATAACAACTGCTCCGTTTTGATTGCCATCAATAATGGTATTTTGCATTGTGGAATCGTTTTCTGTAAAAATATAATTAGAGGTCAAATATATATTTTTACCATTATAATCTAAATTTTCAACATAGGTACCCTCTGCAACAATAATGGTGTCTCCTTCATCGTCTGACGCATTTATAGCAGATTGGATGGTTGGGTAGTCTTCAGGAACGAGATGAGTATTTGCAATTGAAAATTGAATTATAAGTAAAATCTTTGCCATATAATTGATTATTTTAACAACATAATTTTATTCTGGATTACCTCTCCATCACTCTGTAAACGATAGAAATAAACCCCACTTGAAACAGTGCTACCGTCCTCTGCAGTTCCTGCCCATGTATAGGAATAACTGCTAGAAGTTAAGTTACCATGCATTAAGGTTTTTACTTTACGACCCAGAATATCATAAATACCCAGTTCAACATTCGCATCTTTATTCAACTTGAAATTAATCTCTATACCGGGATTCAATGGATTCGGAAATGCTGTTAGGAGCGAAAATACTTTGGGATTTTCAACGGGGATGTTGTCAATATCTGATAAATTCAATAATGCCACACCATTTTCATAAGTAATATTTTTAATACCCAGCAAACGATTTGCTATCGGTGTTTCTGTATCATTATCACTCTGTCTGCCCAAACCGCCATCGTTGATTGTAACTTCAAAGGTAATATCTGCTAAGCTGTTATCATAGACACGCAAATTGATTGGATAACCATATACTACTTCCGCACCCACATACTCACCTTCTTTTATTGCTCCAATTTCCTGAACATTTTCTATTTTTTCAATATTTTCAATTGACTCAACGACAACAGGAATATATTCTTTCTTCTTTTCAAAGGGGAAGCTATCTGATACTAATGGGTTGAGTGCATCCTGAATGAGAACATCACCTGGAATATTCCAATTAAATGGTATTTCCATATCCATATTTACAATAACCATTGAACCATATTCCAACATAAAACATTCACCCTCACTACCCTGGGTTTGAGGTGGACAATCAACTTTTACATAAAACTCACCATTCCTGCGTATCATAAACCAATCTTCAGCCATAATAGAGGTCATGTGATCTAAGACTTCCTGAGGGAATGCATCGCTGGGATGCTGGGGTTCGGTTAGAAAATAAGGTACCCAATTTTCACCAACATATAGGTCTAGTAGTGTATTCTCAGGTACTCGATTGCCCAGTGTTGGAATTATATATTGTTCCTGATCTTCTGGCATTTCCACTTTGTAACCCTTTCTGCTTTCAACTCCTATAAGTCCACCCTCTAAATTCCAATTTTCACCTTCCCATCGGGCAAATAGTCCATCTTGGTCTTCAATCCAAATTTCATCAATTTCATCTTCTAAATTATTGAAAATATCTTCTACAGGGTCTGGGTTATTTCCAGGTACACCATCTTCATTATCTACAAGCCTTGGAAAACCGACCCAGTTCCATCCGGCATGGAAAGATTTAACATAAAAACAACTGCCATCATCAATTGTTGCATCGGGGTCATAATTTGAAGCCATTGGATCGGTACAACCCGGATTACTATCCCAATTTCTACCACCACAAGAATTCAATCCGGTGTCATTGGGGTCTAAGAGTTCCCGCAATGTTGGAAGTTCTGGAAAATTCTCATTTACCCAATCGATTGACATTCCAAACCATCCATAAATAGTTCCTTTGTTATTCTCGCAGACTTCATATGGATGTAAGTTACCATTTACAATACTATCATAGTTATCTCTGCATTGACCTATTATTTGGTGGTTTGAATTAAATACGGGTGATCCAGATGTTCCATTTTCTGTTGTTCCAATTTCCCATTCAGGGATGACAAAAAGAGAACTATCTGTCCAATATTGACCAGTACAACAATAATTTGGATCTGATTCATTAGAACTATTTAAATGTTGATTTCCACTATTGTAATAGTTGATTTTTTTTATGTCTCCTTTAGGGTGATGAATCCCTACAAATGGCCCTGTTTCGAGACAATCGTAGTCTGCATTCCAACCAGAGTAATAAACATTATATTCTGCAGGGATAGTTTCTATTATTTCTAATAGTGTGAAATCTGTGTAACCAGGGAATTGTGACCCTGCTGAGATTATATTTAAGCCAGATACTGTTTGCAAAAATCCTGGATCTTCTTCTGGTGTAAAACAATCTTCGCTTTCATAGTTGAATAATACTAAACAAGTATTTAATTCATTTTGATGGTGTTGCAACCCATGAAATGATGTAAGTAAATATTGATAGTTGTGATTTCCAATGTTATTGATTAATGCTGCTGACTGTGTCCGGGTACCATCATCCAGCAAGATTAAACAAACTGATCTTTTTTCATTATCCCATTCCGTAGAATCAAAATAATCATTATCACAATTTACATTTACTTGACATTCAGCAGAGCATTCAAAACCAAACCCTAAGAATCCTGGGTCACACTCTCTATCCCTGTCAAACATATCTACAAAGTCATGGGAAATTACCGAAATTTCTAACTGTTGTTCTCCAACTCCCTCGGGTAGGAATAATTCTAATATCGCCGTCTCTCCTGGAAATGGAAAAGTAGAAAATACACCTGCAATTTTATTATTATCAGATGTGTAGGCACCCCTTATTTTAGTTTTATCCTCGTTGTAAAGATAAAGTTCTGAACCATCTGTCAAATAATAATGGCTAAAGATCAATCCTAATGAATAAGCACCCGGTGAATGTATTCTTAATCGCCACAATTGATTGCCATCCTCAAACGTTTCAAGTAAACCCGAATTACTTAAATTCAACTCAGTCTGATAAGGAAAAGCGAATCTAGGAGGTAATTCATCTACATTATTGCTTTCATCTGCTGTTATTAGAGAGTCAATATTAAGTGTCGGTAATGTAAAAGTTGGTACACTACTGTCATCCAAATTATTCTGGATACTGTATGGAGTTCCCTCGTGACTTACTTGTGAAAAACAGATGGATATGATTATAAATGATCCAAGTATTGTATTAAAAATTGTTCTCATTTTTCTCTCGTAATTGTCTTTTCGTCCACAAATAGCTCATTATATAAATTGGAACTATTATCTTCCTACAAAAAAACGGACACCTAAAGAAGTCATGCAGCCCATCTGTAATTTAATTTTCCGGGGATTTATATCCTAAAGCAGAATGTTTTCTAATCCTATTATAGAATACTTCAATGT
>CAYNTS010000014.1:0-9550 GCA_964400495.1 uncultured bacterium
TTTCTTTTTTACTCAAATCCTAAAAAGTACTAATTATTGTGAAGAACCTATTTTAAATCAAGGTGAACTAACAGACCAACAATTTGCAAACTCTAATGTATTTGAAGATGAATATATTAATGTTACTGATATTACAGTTATAGTATATTTTATTCTTGAAAATAACGATTAAAAAATAGAGAGATAAGTTAAATTCGAATTTCACGAGTCAGTTAAGACAGGAGAATTATATTTCAAAAACTAATTAATAATTAGTATAATATTATATTTACAATAGTTACAATATCAATCACATTAATAATAGAATCTTCATAAATATCACCTGCCCATTGCTGATATACCGTTTGTTCTGCTCCTAAAATAATATCAACAACTATCATAATATCAAGTACATTAATAATAGAATCTTGATTTAAATCGCCTTGCAAACCATCTATGGCTTGATGAAATAAATATGGTGCATCTGGGGTACCTGCAAAACCACTTGGATCAAAATTAATAGTTTCATCAATTATGTGTATAGAATTAGTTGTTTCATTATGGAATATAAACTCAATTTCTTCACCAAAATTATTTCCATAAACTACCATAAATAACAACCAATTTTCGCCAACTTGTGAAAGTGTATTAACTCCACGACATTCATTATCAATGAACGCACCTATGGTAATTGACGAATTTAGAGTAATAGTCTCATCACTTATCAACTGGGCTGTAACTGTAAAAACATACTCATAGTCAGATGGTGTTACTTGCCAGCTGTCAGGAATATCTGCAAAACAGAAAGATAATATCATAATTAAATATAATATTCTCATATTATTTTAGGAATACCATTTTTTTAGTGTCTCTAAAATGTGTTGTTGAACTAATACCTTCCATAACCATAAAATATATGCCTGAACCTACTTTTTCGTGCATTTGGTTTGTTCCATCCCAAGTTAA
Organism: uncultured bacterium; assembly: GCA_964400495.1. Classification (GTDB taxonomy): domain Bacteria; phylum Fidelibacterota; class Marinisomatia; order SCGC-AAA003-L08; family D37C17; genus CAYNTS01. Next base: position 946 of record CAYNTS010000014.1, read on the forward strand.
CATCTGGTACCCTGCTTGGTATTCTTGATAGGTTAACTCTGACACTAAACGACCATTAATATCATAGATTGAAACTGAAACTTTTGCCATGTCAGGAATTGAAATGTAAATATTTGTTGTAGGATTAAATGGATTTGGATAATTTTGACTTAATCCAAACTCAAGTGGTAATGCATCAATATCATTATTTAAAATACTTTTATTTATAATAACAGGGTGGGTAATATCACCATATATTCCGTCTATTTCAAACGGGATTGATTCTCCAGTTAAATAGATTTGATTTTCATCATTGTCCCATATTCTAAATTCTAACAAATCGTCATTATCACCATAGACAGTTATAAACAATCTATATTCATCTAGTAATGGAATATAGACTGGATTTGCCACACCACGAACTTCTTCACCCACAAACACCCCAACAACATCATTTGGATCATTAATCCCAATTTCTTCACTTTCAATTACTGAAGTGAAAACCATAGTATGTTCAAATGAATTGTAATCATCCACAGACCAAATTGGGTCTTGATTATCGTTACGTGCTATCATCCAGTTTTCATCTAAATGGATATTATATGAATCTCTATTTGAATTGTTAGGATATACTAATGTATCTGCATTTGATAGATAAATTTTATATCCCATGCTTGGTTGCATTCTTTGAAGAGAACCAATCCAATATCCCATATTATTTATAATAGTATATTGTGCGTAATTGAATCTGTCTTTGATTATGTTTAAATTATTTTCAGAATATTGAGGATTTAAAGATGCTAATGCAGTACTAATATCCATATTTTCTGTAGGTAGATATCCCAACCAAGTCCAACCTTGTTCAAGCTGAATAGGTCTTGATTCTGGTATAATTGGGGTTCCAATATATTGGAAAGAATTTGAATTACTTAAATCACTCAAATACATTTTACCTGGGTCAAAAGATGATAATGTACCAGCCCATCCAGTTGTAGTACCATATTGAATAAAATCATTGTTAATATGACTGACTATTCTATCACCTTCTTCTGCATTAATACTTGTTAAAACTTCATTAATACTTTCAGTTGAAAAGTCTTTTTCAACATTAAAACTAATCCATGTAAATCCATCTTGAAGTTCAAAATTTTGTGCTACATTTCCAGAAACTTCAATTTCTAGCGGATTATCCAATGAACCAATTGTTGAATTATTTCCAAATAAAATAGTATCATTATCGATACCCCAAAATTCAGTGCAATTTGTTCTATCCCAAACACGAAATTCTAGCTCTTCTCCAGCAATGATATTGCTATAAATTGTTAGGAATACTAAATGTTTATCTAATGATTCATTATACTCAATATTTGCAACACCTCGCAACTCACCATTAACAAATGCAGCTAATTTGTCATAAACATCTGAAGAAACTGCATCTAATATGGAAAGTTCTGCAGTTAGATTCATTGAGTATTGGAAATCAAATGGATTTAACTGCCATTCTGGGGAAGGACACATAGCAATTAAATTTACATTTAACAACTCATCCCCTTCAGGGCAATTTGCAATAATGGATTGACTATATGTACCATCATTAATATTAGGGTTTACATTAAAATTAATAGTGTAAGAACCCCCAGAATTAATTTCACCTTCCATTGGTGAGGCATATAACCAGTTTGGTAAATTGGTTAACTGAAATGATTCTGAAGATGCACCAATATTATTTAGTTCAATAGAAAATTCATTATCAAACATATTTTCATCACCGGTTGTTGCAATATATTCTATCGAAGAAGAATTCCAGCTGATTGGATTTCTATTAATTGTAAACTCCCAAGAATAATTTGCTGAAATTGGATTACCCGCAACGTCTTTAATCCCTATGACTTGGGCAGTTAAATTATCATTTTCGATTTGATAATTTGGTATATCAGGCATAATGGTAATTTTTCTATCTACACATGATGTTAAATGATCTACATATGCTGTTTCGATTGAATTATATAAAGTAGTACTACCCGCATGAATAGATTCACAATCTAAATTTTCATTAAAAGTAATAGAAATTTCATCTGACTGACCTAATACTAAATCAGTTGGTTCCATCACACCAGATGGTTCGGGTGAAATTCTATCAACAACACCTGTATATTCCTGGGAATAATTTGATGCAAAATGTTTTTGGTCAGCAGGGAGAATATCATACAACTCACACTCTGCCATAGCACGTATTTTATAATTACCATCATCTGCTGGTGCAATAAATGGTAGTTGTACATAATCTTGTGTTAAACTATCTTTTACAATTTCTGAACTAACCAACCAATTAATATCATTAAAATCTGTGTATTCTAACCGAAGACCAACTAAATCATCTAACGCTCTATCATAATTATGTAATGTGAATAGCAATGTATCATTATTATTTGAATTTAAAAACCATTGTGGGCTGTTTAAGTCAATAGCTACATCTGAACAGGGTTTAATAAAACCAATAGAAAAGTTTTCAGTATCAATATTATTATAGAATCCTGTAACATCACCTATTTGAACTTCACATAATGGTCCCAACCTAAATTGAAGATTTTCATAATCATATGCTAAAGGTCCTCTATCAATGGTTAAATCAAAAGATAAAGCTTCTCCTGGTGGTAATGACTCAAATTCTAATGGATCATTTAGCGGTGTACCAGCATATCGAATTATGAGTCCATCTGGGTTAGAACCTGACAATAATTCAAACTCATAATCCCACGCTTGGTTAGTTTCAGAAGCATTTATCATTTCAACTGTGATAACAGCAGTTTCAGTTGGGGGGAGGTTGTCTATAACGCTTGTGCTGAGGGATAATTCAGCTAATTGCCGTTTATATGTATTGGGTTCCCATGGACAAGATGATTGACCACCTAAAATTTTGAATACAGGTTTACCCCAAATAGGGTCCTTTTTTACTTCAAACATAAATCCATCACCAGGGTCATCATCATCTAAAACAAAACCAGTTGTTGATACATTTGTTTCAATTCCGGTTGTTGTGGTATCCTCAACATCATTCCATACATGAGCATATCCTCCTGATAATCCTGCACCTCCAATTGTTACTCCACCGTCAAATGTAAACTCATCACTATCATCAACAATAATTTGGGTGCTATTAGAATTTTCTGTTAATGTTGTAATAGAGTATTCATATGATACACCAGAATCGTATGTAATTACATTGGCATTATCATCTCCAAATTGAAACAAAGAATCAACAACTGCATTTAATGTAGCTGTTCTATCTTTATCAAGAACATCTACTTTCCAGTATTTCCATTTAACAAAATCATCGTAACCTGTTTCTCCTTCACTTGGATATTCAGATTCAACTGGATTTTGAGGAATAGCAGCCCAATCCTGAGCCAACATTGGCATTAAAGTATGTTCAATATAATACCTTGTGTGCATATATAAGGAGCTTACTCCCTTTGTTGTCACTGCTGGTACAATTGTTTTATCAACACATTCTTCAGCATTTTCATTAAAAGTAATTTTATCTGCATCGGAAAATGCTAAAGACAAACCACCCCCAACAAATACTGTAGCATCATCCCCAGTTAAATATCCATCGGATGATGTACTATACGATTCTTCTCGTGTAAAACAAGTTCTTGTAGATGTATTGTCAATATCAGTTTTTGTTACATCCCAACCATGTCCTGCATCAACTTGAGCAGACCATTTAGTTGAAACAGTAAAAACAGCTTGAACTCCTAATCCTGCTACTGTACCAACAGCAGTAGTTACTTCTTTACCATAATGTGCTGTTGCATACCCAGAATTTGATTCTGTATCTTCGCTGATAATTTCTATATTCGTACATGATTCTGAACTTTCTGAGAAATAAGTATAGCTACCATCTCCTGGAGGTTTTCTTAATACAAAAAAAGGAATTTCAGAAGTTGATGTTTCAAAATTAGACCCTTCTTTTTCTTTTCTACCATCTACAATAGCCCAATAAGTATCAGTTGCTGAAGGTCTATCTGGGTTATATCCATCCTTTACTACAATTTGTATTTTTTTCTGATAGGGATGATCACCACCACCATAAATGTTTGGTTCTAATGGGGTAAATGCTAGATAGGCTGTAGATGTATCTGGTATTTTCATTGTACTTGTATATGTAGATTCTGTGAAATCATCAATAACTTGAACAATCACTGAATCTATCAAACATTCATTGCTTCCATATTTTTCATATGTTTTAAACCCAAGTTTATATTTTTGAATTCTGTTTACAACATTTACAGGATTACTATTGCATAGCCTAGGTACTGTTGGTATAATGTTGTTTTCAATATCATTTGCAGTTAGATTAGAATTGCTAATATCAAATATTTCTGTTTGAATATTTGCACGATAAATAAAATCAAGATTAGTAATGGATGAATCTTTCAATGAAATTGTGATAGGTTCAAATGTAATATTTGGATCAATATTTTCAACAGTTACATTAAATACTAGTGGAGGAAGGGTACTAAAACTAAAACTTCCATCGGAATTAGTGGTTGTAGTATTCTCATAACATTGAGGAGTACTCGTTAATGTAACTGTTGAATTTTCAGGAAGTGGAAATTGACACGTTCCACCTGTAACACTACCGCTTAAACTAAAATTAGAAATATCAACAATATTGTAATTTCCTTCATCAGATTGAATGTTTTCAATTGCATGATTTGTATCCATAAAATGTTGCCCAGACATGGATGTATCAATAACTGCATCTGCACCTGTACCTGTTGTATCATATACTTCCCAACCACCAAATACTGCAGAAATAACTCCGCCGCCACCTGGTTCAAAATCAACTGAGTATTCACCCAATTCATTTGTTAAAATTTCTGGATTATTGGGTTCCCCATCAATATATATTTCTGCACCAACTACAGGGCAATTTGTATTATCATAACTAACGATACCACTAATTGAAAACAATGATTTGTCCAAGAAATTTGCATCAGTAAAGCTAGAATTGTATTGATTCATCAAATAGGATCTGTTTTCTGGGTCAAAAAACTCATGATGTTCTTTATAAGGTGTTACTGTATAATAAGTACCTTCATTAATATTATACCAAATTCCCTTTATTTCATATGATCCATCAGATTTTGTAAGAGCAGAAATTTTAACTTCAGGAATATTTTCATCCCATAAAGAATCATCGGAAAGTGCTCCATCATGTTTATATGATGTTCTATCGTATGCAGTTGTATAACTACCTTCGTCAAACCTCCAATATCCAACTAAACCATTTTCATCCCCGTCAAGTGCTCTGTTTTTATTAAGTGTAATTTCTCTGGATGATCGTGGAGTAGCCCATAGTCGCACATCATCTAAAAATCCATCATAATAATTATCATCAAAATCACCTCTGCCAATTTTTAAATTAGGTGAAGAATTACGAATTTCACCAGTATGCGGTTGCGATTCAACAAGTACACCATTTAAAAATATTTTAACATTTTCACCATCATACACTCCGGCAAAATGATGCCATTGTGTATTTACTGGAACAGCGTGGTTCACTGTTATCGATTCATTATTTTCTGTATATACTGTAAAACTTATATCTGAAGCTAGTAGAACAACCTTTACTTTTTGATTTAAATTTAATAGAATCTTTTGACCATGAGAGTTATCAAATCCATCCTTGTTTTTAAACCAAAATTCTGTGGAAAGATAGGAATTTAATTCATCATTGTAATTATGATTAATATTAACAAAGTATCTAGCTCTCTCAAAATTTAAACTATTTCCATAAATTGGAGATAATGATACTTCAACATCAGAAACTGGATTTCCAGGAGGATTCCAAGGTGCATTCATTGCTGCATTAGGTCCGGGTACTCTTACTTCTCCAATTATTTTACCATTAATGCTTCTAAATCCAACATTTTCACCTCTTGAACTAATTCCAAAGATATTTGAAACATATACACCATAGTTATAATGCGAACCTGGTGCAATGTTTGATTCATCGACAAAATAATTCACTTCACTACTTACATGTGACCTATGCTCAAAAGAGGTTGCACCAACTTGTTTGTAAAGAGCCCATTTTTCCCCAATTATATTGATTTCCCCTAATGTTTTCTGTACGAATGTAACAGGTGGGCTTAATTTATCTACTATATATGAAATTTTAATTCCATCGGGATAATCTATATCACCATCGGAAGCATCGACAATTGGCGTATCTGGTTCTTTTAATAAAACGGACCATATACCCAAATCAACAGAATTATTTGCCCCCTCAGTTTTACCAATAAATGGCTGTCCAGCATTTACTGTTACAGAATAAATTGCAGAGCTTGGATCTGTATCATAGGGTGAATTTACATTTCCAGTTGCACCCCATACTTCTACATATTGTGGTTTATATTGGTTTTGAACTATTTCAGCAAATACTAGATTTATTAAGAATAAGCTACAAATAGCTAATAACATTATTCGTTTAGCCTTGTAGATAAAATTATAAAGATTAATCTGTTTCATACTTCCCCTTTTGGAAATTGACCTTTAAAAAGGTTTTACTTTAAATTTTGAATCATTTCTTTAATTTCAGCCAACTCTGCTTCAAGTTCGTGAATTTTATTATAGTTTTCTTTTATAATTTCATGTTGAAAAATTGCAAGTTTCTTATATTTAAATCCATCAGGTACTCCATCTTTGTCATGATTTACTAAATAACTTAATCCTAATTCCTCAACATCTTCAGCTATCACTCCAAAATGTGTATATCCTTGAGTACCATATTCTTCTTTCATTTCATATTCAACTATTTCTAAATCCAGCACTTTATGGAAATCGAAATTTGATTTTTTTATATTTTTCTTAAATCTTCTTGACGAACCTTCTCTTCTAACCCAACTCCCATCCCATGTTAAATCATAGTCATTACTCCCATCCCATACATTACAATCACCCATTCCAATATCACCTACAGCCCAAACATCATAATCAGAATAAATCCCGCCCGTTGCTTTAATTGATCCTCCGGCTTTTATTGCATATGCATTATCTGGACCTATGTTTACCCCAATATTATTATCATGAATAATTAATGCATCATTTAAATACAAAGTTGAATGAGAACCATTATTTCGTGCAATTATTTCATTATTATCCATAACAATATTTACACCATCTTCATCTCCGATGAGTAAAACACCAGTATAATCTCCTAACCCAGCATCAACACTAGAATTTATATGTAATTGTGTGCTTGGATTTTCAGTAGCTATTCCTAATTTTCCATTATCGACAAATGTAAAGTTTTTTTCACCATCACTTTGGGTAAAATGTAATTTCCAACCCGAACCATCACCCCAAGCTATTCTAGATGAGTTTGGACTTGAATAACCGGAATTTGTAATTCCTAAACCACCTGCACCTAGAGTAGTTGTACTTAGATGCCCATTTACTTCAAGAGTATTATTTGGGTTAGCTGTACCTATTCCCACATTACCATTTCCCTTTAGTACCAATATATTATCGACTAGACGAGTTCTGAATCCCAATAAATCTTCAGTTTCAGTACCATCTAAATCAGTTTCTATTGTAAATCTATTTGAAGCATCAGAAGCAGCAAATATTAATCTGGCCTCATCTGTAGATTCACTACCTCCTATTTCTAATTTAGCATTTGGACTAGTTACTCCTATTCCTACATTTCCAGCACCTGGAAATACATTTTCACTACCACTAACATGTGCCATTTCATATGGAGATAAACTTAGTTTTAATCGTGGTGTCATTTCAGCATCAGTACTAACTGAAATACCCAACCAGTATGATCCGTTAGACTCTAAGTTAGTAATAGGTGATATTCCAGTACCTTCACCCAGTGTTACATTAAAAACACCATTTACAACTGATACTGTGTTATAACTTCCAGACCACATTTCGTTACCGTTATCAACGGCATCGTAAATTTTAAATGTTAAGTTATAATCACCATCTACAACAGCATATCCATTATTGTCTCTTAGAACACCCTGAGTATTTATGGTTTGTGCAAGTGTTATTGTCAATACAATGCTTATAATGATTAATCTAGTTAATGTTTTCATTCTTTCTCCTGTGTTTGATTATTAATAGTTTTATCAGTTTCTTTTTCATTTAATCTTTTAATGATAGAGTTTAATGCTTTTGATTGCACTTTCAGCTTATTTATAACTGTTAATTCTTCTATCTTACTTTTATCAATTTCAAAGCTTTTAACTTTCTTATCCATGGCATAGATTACAGACATCTAAATGGTTTGCACAATACATGAATAATACAATATGTAAATTAGTTACCGAGGGGGAAACAATAGAGTTAAATAAAATCAATACAATTTATAAAAAATATATAATTTTAATTTTAAATATTTTGGAAGTATGAATACAGATTAATATCGCGTGTTAAACTTAGTTTTTTTCTAATTTTTGTGCGATATTCTCCAATTGTTCTAACCGTTAAGTTGGTAAGGGAAGCTATTTCTTTAGTATTTAGATTTAGTCTAAGCATGGCACAAATTTTTAAGTCTCTTTGAGTTAAAGAGGGAAACTGTTCGGACAATAATGTATAAAATTCG
>CAYNTS010000014.1:9560-16577 GCA_964400495.1 uncultured bacterium
CTGAAAATACAGCATCAAACTCTTTCCATTCGTCAGCTACATGTTCTTTATTTTCTAATTGATTGATTATTTTTTTGATTTTGGGTGATTTTTTGCGAATCGTATTTAACTTGCTCATAATTTCTATCAAGAATTCGTGATTCTGTGCAATATTCATTGCTTTTGAAACTAACACTCTCTTTTTATGATCTAAATCTTTCTCTATGGCATTTTTTTCAACTTCCATCATCTTCGATTTTTGAAGATGAATTTCATTTTGTTTTTCCAATATTTTTTGATTTGTTCTTCTAATATATCTAAACCTGCTAATAAAACCAAATAATAGTAAAATGATTATTGTAATAATCAAAATGAGCACGAATTTATCTTGTTTTAGTTTGTTAATGTTTAACTTTTGTATTTGGATATTTTTATCATTCAATTCTTGATTACGTTTCAGTTCACCTTGTGTTATTGCTTGGGTAACTGAAGAGTTAAAGATAGATTCATTTAAAGCAATATATTCTTTTGATATTTCAACTATCATTGGTAAATCATTGCGTGAAGTAGCAATTTCACGTTTTAACACTAAAAGTGATTTAATATCAAATTTTAGATTTAATTGTCGTGCTTCTAATAACCCTAGTTCAATATGTTTTAATGATTTTGAGTATTCGCCAAATTCATAGAATAAAGTTGCTTTTGCTAAATGTACTATAGGTATATGTTTATTTAACCTATTTTTTATAAAAAACTGGTTTGCTTTATCAAAATAATGTAAAGTAGAATCTTTTTGACCAATTTTATTCCATGCATTACCAAGGGAAATATAACATTCTCCAACAAGATGTTCCGTTTCATTAATTTCTTTATAGATGCTTAATGACTTTTTTAAAGAATCAATTCCATCATGAATTTTTCCTAAATTAATCAATGCATTACCTATAAGATTTAATGAATGTGCGATGATTTTTGGATAACTCAAACTTTTTCTTAACTCATATGCTTTTATATAACTCTCTAATTCCTCTTGGTAATTTTTTGATTCACCATAAACCATACCTTGATTGTTTTCTGCTACAGCCATCCCATATACATCTTGCAATTTTTCAAAAATATTATATGATTTTTTATACTTTTCGTTAGCTAAATCATGTAGGTTTTGTTGGAAATATAAATTACCAATTGAAATCAATCTCCAAGCAGATTGAGGACCTAATCCAATTGCTTCGTTTATTTCAAATGCTTTTTCATAATGTTTTAATGATTGGTTAATCAACCCATTTTGGGCTAAAGCATAAGCAATATTGCTTTCAAAAGATGCTTCATATTTTTTATTATTCAATCTAACTGATAGTTCCAAACCTTGATAAGCATACTTTAATGCTTTATGGACATTGCTATGATGATAATTTCCAGCTAGTTTATCAAGATAAAACAATATTTCTTCATCAGAAAAGTAATTTTTAGAACTATTATAAATTGAATCCACTTCTAAAATTGATAAATTATTAACCAAAGAAGTATCTTGGCAAAAAAGTCCTGCAAAAAAAATAGTTAGTAAATATTTTAGTATTGCGTATTTCATAATAAATATCGAAAACAAATTTAAAGCGAATTATTCTAATAATTATTATTTTTTATATTTAATTCTTTGAAAGATTTCATATTTAACCGTTACAAACAAATTAAAACCTTACTTGCAATCTTTCACTTTAAAGTGCTATAATCTACCATGTTCAAAATACTTTTTTATCCATTTGGCATAATAATTAACTTTTTTGAAAGTATTGGGAAATATCTTCATTTAATGTCCAAGATGTTTCGATCGTACCGTTCTTGGAATTTATATTTAGGTTTCACAGTTGACCACATGATTACTATTGGTGCTCAATCTATACCAATTGTAATTCTCACAAGTGTATTCTCTGGAATGGTTACTTCTATTCAAGCAGCGTATCAGTTTGAATCGGGGTTTGTACCAAATTGGTTTGTTGGAAGTGTAGTCGGAGAATCTATTTTCTTAGAGTTAGGTCCCATGCTCACAGGTCTTGTAATGACCGGTCGTGTAGGTGCAACTATTTCAGCTGAAATAGGGTCTATGCGTGTAACCGAACAAATTGATGCCCTTGAATCCTTATCATTTGACCCTGTTTCATTTTTAATTATGCCTCGTATTTTGGCTGCAACTATAATGTTTCCAGTACTTGTTATAATTGCAGATATATTTGGAATTACCGGTGGTTTAGTTGCAGCAATCAATGCAATGGATGTAAGTGTATTTGAATTTATGAAGGGATTAAAGCAATGGTTTCGTCCTTGGGATGCATGGTTTGGATTAATTAAGGGGATGTTCTTTGGAATTGCTATTACATCAATTGCGTGTTACCAAGGGTTTTACACAACTGGTGGGGCACAAGGTGTTGGAAAATCCACAACAATGACAGTGGTTGCATCGTGTATTGCAATTGTATTTCTTGATTTCATTTTAGCAGCTTTATTATTATGATTTCAATTAAAGATATTCATAAATCCTTTTCTGGGAAATCAATTCTTAGGGGCGTAAGTCTTGATATAAAAGAAGGGGAATCAGTAGCAATAATTGGAAAGAGTGGAATAGGAAAATCTGTTTTACTAAAACATTTTATTGGTTTGTTATCACCAGATGCTGGGGAAGTATGGGTTGATGATAGTTTGATTGCATCTCTTTCATTCCGAAAATTGCAAAAAATTAGAGCACAAATGGGTATGGTATTTCAATTTGGAGCGTTGTTTGATTCAATGTCAGTAGAGGAAAATATTAGTTTAGCATTGCATAAACTCACAAAATTATCTGAAGATGAAATCGAAGATAGAATTCATAATTCATTGGCTGAAGTAGGTATGGAAAATTCAGAAAAATTAATGCCTTCAGAATTATCTGGTGGAATGAAAAAACGTATTGGTATTGCTAGAGCAATTGCTATTAAACCAAAATACATGCTTTATGATGAACCAACAACGGGATTAGATCCAGTTATGACGGACAGTATAAATAGATTAATTACCAAATTTCAAACCGAAGAAAAAATTACTTCTATCATGGTAACTCATGAAATGCGTACAGTTGAAAATGTGGCTTCAAGAGTAATAATGCTACATGATGGGCATGTGATTTATGATGGAACACCCACTAAAATCAAAGAATCGGATAACCAAGTAGTGAAACAATTTATTACTGGAGATTCAACAATAGGGGAATTTGTATGAAAATTTCAAAACTTTTCTGGATAGGATTACTTACAACAATTTCTGTTGTATCATTTGTAATTGGCATATTGTATCTTCAAGATATTACTTTTAATAAATCAAATTATACTTTTACCATTATTTTTGATAATGTTCAAGGATTAAATGAAGGAGATGATGTTAATATTCTTGGAAAAAGAATAGGTAAAGTATCCAATATTAATATTTTAGGGAAACAAGCTGCAGTTGAAGTATCAATTGATAACTCATTTGCATTGAGTATACCAATTGACTCAAAACTTGAAGTGAAGAGTGAAGGATTAATGGGTTCCAAATATATTGCCATTGTTCCAGGATTAAACACAAATAAATCAATTTTAGCAGGCGAGACTGTTGAAGGTAAACGAGAATATGATTTTTCAGAAATTACTCCAGGTATAATTCCTCTCACTCAAGATTTGGGAGCATTTGCTCGTCGTTTAAAAGCAACACTCGGCGAAGAACAAAAAGACCAAATTAGAGCATTGATTCAGAACATTGAGTCAATTTCAAAAAATATTAATAGTTTTACTGAAAATAATAAAGATATTTTGAACGCAGATGACAAGGAAAAAATTCATGATATTTTTGAAAATTTACAATCTGCATCTGAAACTCTGCAAACTGGTTTAAAAACTGATTTAGATAAATTAACCAAGATTTTAGAAGATATTGAACATGTATCTCGAAAGTCAGAAGATGTTTCTACTACGATAGATAACTTAAAGAAAAGCAGTGTTTCTCTTGTAAGCTCAACAGAATCTATTCAAAAATCAGCTGATATACTTCAAGACATCTTAGAAAAAGCTGATAATGGGGATGGTACTTTAGCAAAATTGTTGAATGATGATTCCGCATATAATAATATGGATAGTTTATTTATTGATATTCGAACGATTGTGAGCGACTTCAAGGAAAACCCAACTAAATATTTAAAAGCGTATTTTAAGGCGAAAAAATAGGTGAATATAAGAGAAATAGTTGTTTGCCCTTCGTGTAAACAAGAATTTGAAGATTCAACCAATTCTACTAAATTTATATGCTGTAATTGTAATATAACTTTCTCAATTGTTGATGAAATTCCTGTCTTCTTGGAAGAAACTAGGGAACCAATAAAAAAATAAGTCATTCACAATTAGCAATCAGTTGTTTTAAAAGATTTACTGTTTGTAAATTTATAAGATAATTTTAGGAGAGATTTTATAGACATTTGATAATAGGATTTGCAGTTAAATTAGGTATGAAGACTAATTTAGTACATTGAGGTAATAGTTACGATTTGCAATCCTATTGAAAAGTCTAATAGTAGCCGGACATTTTCAATGGATATGTTCGGTTTTTTTATTAATTGAAAGGGAATAATGAAATTTTTATTTAAGATTATAACAGGTTTATTATTGGTAACACAGGTGTTTGCTGTGGGTGAAGCAGGGGCTATTTTCTTGCTAATTGCTCCAGGTGCAGGGCCAGCAGGTACAGGAGAAGCACAGGTTGCTAAAGCAGATGATGCCTATGCAACATATTATAACCCAGCAGGTTTAGGTTTTTTAAGAGGGTCTGAAATGGCTGGTATGCATGTAAATTGGTTACCCAATTTAGCAGATGATATCTATTATGAGTTTTTAGCATTTACACATTATATAGATGGCATAGGATCTTTTGGAGGTAATATTACCTACTTAAATCTAGGGGAACAGACCAGAACGGATGAGTTTGGTAATGAACAAGGTCAGTTTAAGTCTTATATGTTTGCTTTAAATGGAAGTTATGGAACTCAAATTTCCAGTAACTCATCAATTGGACTTAATTTTAAAGTTTTTCATCAGAAACTTGCTGATTCTAATACAGCTGGTGAAACAGGTGACCCATTTTCAACTGATTTTGCTTTTGATGTGGGTTATTTAAAAAAGTTTGGGTTAGAAAATAATTTCAACTTTGGTCTAGCAATTACAAATATTGGACCTAAAATTGATTTTATTGATGAAGCCCAAGCAGACCCTGCTCCCACCAATATGAGATTTGGGATATATTCTAAGTTATACGATGATGGATTTAATAAAATCAACTTTTTGTTAGACGCAAACAAATTGTTAGTTGCACGGTATTCAGATATGGATATAAATGGCGATGGTGTAATATCTGGAAGCAATGAAATTGCACACGATGATCCATGGTATAAAGCAATTTACTCAGCTTGGTTAGACGATTGGTACTATAGTGGCGATTTCAACTATGATGATCAAAAAAATCAAGGCGAATGGAATCATTTAGAAGAAGGATTAGAAGTTATTGGTGGCTTTGATTATGCTGAATATGATGATTTAGGAAATATTTTAGATTCAACTTTAATTGTTACAGATGTTCCTTTTGATTCAGATGAATATGGTATTTATAATGCAAATGGTGATATTGAGAAAGGAACTGCAGAAAATAATTCATTTTCAAAGGAATTGGAATCCATGATTTACAATATGGGATTTGAATATTGGTACACCGAAAATTTTGTATTTAGATTAGGATATATTTATGACCAAGAAGGTCAAATTAAGAATCCAACATTTGGAGCTGGAATTAGATTAGATGACTATGGGTTTGACTTTGGATACACGCATGGTGATCAAGGACATCCAAGAGCGAATACTATGTTTTTCTCACTTAATATGAAATTGTAGAATAGTGTGAAATATTTGAGTGTAATATTAGGATTTTGGATTGGCCTCGGTTTCGGGGCTAATCCTTTTTATCCGCAATTACCAAAATCAAATAATACTTTTAATCAAGATGCACAAAAATTTACTCATTTGCTTGGGCTAATGGTTGAATTTCAATACGAAGAAATTGACGACCCAACCACCAGTGGGAGAGGACATTTCTTAGACTCTGTTGATATTACATTTGCGGATACAACAATTAATAGTGATAGTACTCGGTGTGATGGTTTTCTGGTAGATAGGCCTCCACATAATATTGCATATTTCAATTCTCAATTAACTGCAGTAAAAAATTATTATGAAACAGTTTCGCAAGGGAATGTTGCATTTAATATTATGATGATTGATGAGGTTTTCCAATTACCCAATTCAATGGAATCGTATGCTCATTCTGACACAGCATTGGGACGACTATTTACAGAAACAATGCATTTAGCAACTGAAACCATAGAAAATGAATTAACTAATGATGAGATTAATATTCACGATGTTTTATTTGTTGTTTTCCATGCGGGGTTAGGGCAAGATTTTACTGTACCATTTATTGACCCAACCAGTTATGATTTACGGTCAGCTTTTATTGATGATGCAATGTTGGTCGATGCCCCTACTATCAATATTAATGGATTAAATATTACGCGAGGAATTTTGCTTCCAGAAACTCAAAATATGATATATTTTGATGTGATAGAGGATATTTATCCTGGAGAAAATTATTGTAATTATCAATTTGGATTGACAGGTACATTTACATTTTTATTGGGGTATGCCCTAGGACTTCCTCCTATGTTTGATACAGAAACGGGTAATACTGGTATTGGTCAATTTGGTCTAATGGATGTGGGTTCTGGAAATGGACAAGGTGTAATTCCTGCACCACCTACAGCTTGGACTCGCTCTAAACATCAAAATTTTGGGTGGATTGAAACAATAAATATAACGCAAGACATTTTACTTCGAGATACTACTCTGTATATTCCAAAACGGATAAATGAAGATGTAATTTATAGAATAGATATATCAGATGATGAATATTTTTTAATTGAAAATAGAAATAATA
>CAYNTS010000014.1:16677-42495 GCA_964400495.1 uncultured bacterium
AAAGAACCAGTTTATCCTTTTGATGGAATTAATAATGATATTTATGCAAGGGCTGTTCAATTAGAAGAAGCCGATGGGGCTATTGATATTGGGTATGATAGTTATGCTTTCTTTGCAAGTAGCGACCCAACACAAGGAACACTATGGGATTTTTGGTATAGTGGAAATGAAGGGTATGAATATTCCAATCCAAATAATGATTTTGTTGTATTTGATTCCAATTCACATCCAAATTCCAATACAATTGAGGGAATAAATAGTAATATTAAAATTAAAATTTTATCACCAATACAAGATATAATGACGGTTCAAATTTCTATTGAAAACCAACAACCAATTACTAATTTACCCGAAGGAAGTTCTATCATTGGTTCAGCAGATAGTACAGTCTATTATAGCATGAATAATTTAGTTTATCAAGCAACCCAAGACGTAAATGATTTACAATTAGATTTAGTATATGATTCAGATAATATAATATTAACTTTTGAAGATTCCATTTATTATACAACTTTAGATTCAATTGTTGACACATCAGGAACACTAATACCCAAAAATAATGTGTTTCCGATGGGGAATATTGAGTTTGTTGATAGTATAACTGTGTCTGAAAATGCAGATGCTTTAGGTGATATAGATGGTGATGGATTAGATGAAATGATTACTGTGAATGATGGAGTATTATCAGTTGAAAATGTGAATGGAACAAGTTGTAATGGATTTCCAATTCCTGATGATTTTTATGGGATTCCATTAGTAGCAAATATTGTTGAAGTTAGTGATAATTCTCCAGAGATAATTTGTAGAAATGGTGACCATATTACCATTTTAGATAATCGTGGTAAAGTACTTCAAGAGTTAACTTCAATAGATTATGAAGCTGATTTATTAATGGTTCCATTTTGGGAGAATGACTCTTCAGTTCTAGTAGATGGAAATAGGTTAATCCAGTTCCCCTTTGATAGTACTTATTCTTATTGGATGGGACCTCATAGTCGCTCATCTCATTATCCACAATCTACTGGTGCACATGAACCAACTGATGTATATGATGAAGGAACTTTTAGTAAAATATATAATTATCCCAATCCAATTACAGAAGGACGAACCACATTTCGATTTTTTACACCCGATGCACAAACTGTGATAATTAAAATTTATAATGTAGCTGGGTTTAATGTTGATGAATTATTTCTTGATACTCTGACTCCAAATGAATTTAATGAAATACCATGGGATGCTTCACAATTTGATTCTGGTTTATATTTTGCAGAAGTCAAACCGGATATTGGTGAATCATCACTTATTAGATTAGTTATTGTAAAATGAAGCTATTAACTCAATTATTTACATTAATTAATTTGTGTGGAATTGGATTTTCTCAAAGTTCGTATAATCACCCCGAATTAAATTGGTACACTTTTGAAACGGAACACTTTATTTTTCATTATCATAATGAAACAGAGAGAAGTGCCCGAGAAGCTGCAACTGTAGCAGAGACTGTGTATTATCCAATTACTGATTTATACGATTTTGAACCCGATTCCAAAACCCATATCATATTAAAAGATACGGATGATTATTCCAATGGTGCTGCATTTTACTATGATAATAAAATTGAAATTTGGGCACTTCCTTTAGATTTTGATTTGCGTGGGGCACATCGGTGGATTCAAGATGTAATCACGCATGAATTTACCCATATTATTCAAATAGGTGCGTCCATGAAATATTCCCGACGGTTTCCTGGTGCATATATACAAATGATGGGATACGAAGACGAAAAAAGAGACGATGTGTTGTACGGATACCCAAATACGATTATTTCATATCCAATACCTGGAACTGCAGTGCCACCTTGGTTAGCAGAGGGAACGGC
Organism: uncultured bacterium; assembly: GCA_964400495.1. Taxonomy (GTDB): domain Bacteria; phylum Fidelibacterota; class Marinisomatia; order SCGC-AAA003-L08; family D37C17; genus CAYNTS01. The sequence continues at coordinate 18,557 of CAYNTS010000014.1, forward strand.
TCAGTATATGTATCCAGGTGCAAATTTTGATTATTTAGATTCGCACCGAGATATGATTTTACGCGATAGAGTGTTTCATAATAATGTACTATCCTTTGATGAAATGAATACATTTGGCAAAACAGGAATTGGGAATGAATCTACATATAATCAAGGGTTTTCAATGGTTTATTATCTTGCCGAGAAATACGGAGTAGATGTTCTCAAAACTATATCGCAAAACTTATCCAATCCATTTTCATACTCAATTAACAAAGCAATTAAGAATGCAACAGGAAAATCAGGATATGATAATTATTCAGATTGGATTAGTTATCTTCAAGAGAATTATTCAGAATTTTTTGAATCTATTAAAAAGAATGAAGTAAAAGGACATGTATTAGAATCTGAAGGAACTACCAATATTCATCCAGTGTGGGCACCAGATGGAGAGAGGTTTGCATTTTTATCCAATAAGGAAAATGATTATTTTGGACAAACCAATGTATATATCTATTCTCTACTTGATTCAACCAGCGAAATGGTTGCTTCAGGTGTTAAAACGGCAGTTACTTGGACAGACGATTCAACCATTGTGTATTCAAAACGAAGTAAACCAAATTCTCGTGGGTCTAAGTATTTTGATTTATATTCCTATGATTTTACTAGCGAGGAAGAAGAGCGATTAACCTTTGATGCCCGATTGTTTTCACCTGCTTATAATTCTGAAACAAAGCAAATTGTAGCCATTACATCCTATGATGGGACATCCAATATTATGATTAGTTCAACGGACTCAATCAATTTTGTTCCACTTACACAGGAAAATGATGGAATTCAGATGTTCTCACTTTCCTGGATAAATAACAATGTGTATGTGGATGCAACTGACCATCATGAACGACAATTATACATGGTAGATTTAACGTCTGGGGAGATAATACGAAAAACAAATCTCAATTGGGATTCTCGTGATGTTGAGTTCTCTCAGGATGGATTAGTTTACTCTTCAGATAAATCAGGAGTCTATAATCTTTGGGTTGAATCTGAATCTAACTCGGGATATATTACCAATGTTCAAGGTGGTGCTTTTATGCCATCCGTTTCAAAAAATGGTGATATTTTGTATAGTGTGTATGACAATGCTGGATTCAATATTGCATTAATTAGACAAAATGAAATTACACCTATACAATCTGTTGGATTTGAAGATGATTACTTTACACATAAACCAGAATCTGAATTGATAGACACTCAATATATTGCAAAATCATATAAGTATGAAGATGAGATGTCTAAATTATTCTTTTTACCACGAGTTATGATGGATTATAACACAATTAAACCTGGTTTTTATACGTTTGCAAATGATGTTTTGGATAGATTGATGTTGTTTGGTGGAGCATCAACCAATAAAGATAAAGATTTAGATTTATTTCTTATTCTAGAATATAAAAAATTCTTTTTAACATTGTATTCTAATTTATTTTGGAGAACCCGTCATACAGAAAGTGATTATTTTTATACAAATATTAATGGATTAGAAGTACCCAATATTCCTATCCATGCAGATGTAGCTTTTCAATTGTTTTCCAGTGATATTGGAACACGGTTTCAGTTTAAAGGACATAAGTTTAATTTGAATTATAATTATTCTAATTACCGAGAGCATGTAAATATAGTGTATAAACAAGAGATTGACTATAATAATGAGATTACATATAATACAAGGTTTGGTGAGATAGCATTTGATTATTATAGAGGGCATGCATTTTCGATTCAATATCAATTTGATAAAAGAAAACCTCAATATGTTAAAAATATGTTACCTTCCAATGGATATGAAATTGATGCTAAATATTCCTATGAACTAAATAATTTTATGGACGGATTTGCAATTAGTGAAGAGTATAGTACCTTTGGTGCTAATTTTGTCCCCAATAATACACATCGATTAGAGGTTGATGTTTCAAAACATTTCACTTTGGATCAAAGCAAACGAATAACTGCAACATTGTCATCTCATTTGGGTGTAATTTCAAACACAGAAATAGATGATTTTTTCTATTTCTGTGGTGGTGGACGACCGGGAATAAAAGGTTATTCTTTTTATGAAGAATCTTTAACTGGTCCAGGATTACTCATTGGTTCGGGGTATATTAGATATCCATTATTATTGGAAGGAAATATTCCACTTGCTCAGTTTAGTTTGCAAAATATTTCTCTTGGTGGGTTGTTTCAAACAGGGTCTGTATTTAGAAATAATTTGGACGAAATTATAGATAACCGAAAAGCATCATTTGGTGTAGAATTTAGGGTGAGTGGATATTCATTTTTTGCTTATCCAACTGCTATTTCGTATGAATTACACCATGCTATAAATGATGGTGACGAACCTTTAAAACAATATTTTAGTATTTTATTTGATTTCTAAAATGAAAATGTATTTTAATATAATTAATATAATTGTGTGTATCGGATTTAGTTATGGTCAATATTCCTCCATTGAAGCAAAATTTGCTGAAAAATTTGAGGTAGGGAATTATTTTAATAATGATGAATTAAACATTGAAAAAGAAAAATCACCTTTGTTAGCCATGATATTATCTGGAATTATCCCAGGTGCTGGCGAAGTATATATGGAAAAATGGCCACGAGCCATTGTGTTTGGACTAATTGAAGTATTTGCTTGGACAAAATATTTTGAAAAACAAAAATTAGGTGATGAATATACTGTAGATTATAAATTATATGCTCAAGAACATTGGAAGTTTGAAGAATGGACTTCCAATTATTATAATTGGAATAACCCTGAGAATGAGTATTATGAGTATTTTATTAACATAAATGAGATGGAGTATTTTACAATTAATGAACCTGGTCATTATTTAAGTTTTTCGTGGAATGGTGATGATGAGTTTAACAAATTTATTAGTACAAATAGCGAAGAATTTGGTTTGTTATATAATAATTATAATTTAGAAGATTCATTGTCAGCAGTACAATTTGTTGAAGAAAATAATGTAGAGATAGTTTATAATCACCATTTTTATGAAAATATTGGAAAATATAATCATTTTTATGCTGGTTGGGATGATATTGATGAAGAATTTATTTCTATAACAAATAATGTAAATGGGTATGAAGAAAAATATGCTTTTTCTCCTCATAAATATTATTATCAATATATACTCCGTTCACAAGCAAATGATACTTATGAAATGGCAGAAGTTGCGTTGAAAGGGATTTTGGCAAACCATGTAGTAAGTATGTTAGATGCTCTCATTCTAGCAAAACTTTGGAACCTTAAAAATGGAAGTTTTAGAAATTACTCAGTAAATACATATTATGACCATCGAAACCCATGGGGAGTAGGTGGGGTTACATTATCAATTAGGTGGTAGAATGAAAAAGTTAATTTTAACATGTGGATTATTAATTTTAATCGGGTGTGGGTCAAAACATATTTCAATTGAAGATGATTTAGCTCTCCGATTTAATAAAGGTGTATCTTTTTTTGAAAAAGGGAAATATACCCGTGCGAATGAAGAATTTCAATTTATTGTTATGAATAATCTGGGTTCAGCTAAAGCATTGGAATCTCATTATTATTTGGGTGAGTCCATGTTTCAACTCAAATTATATGCTGAAGCCATGGTTGAATATGATAGATTTGCACGGTTATCTCAAAATCCAGAAAAAATTGAAAATGCTCGGTTTAAAATTTGTAAATGTGCATTTGAATTGAGTTTGGGTTTTGAGAAAGACCAAACATCTTCACTTGGTGCATTAGATAAACTTCAATATTTTATTGAGGATTATCCAAATCATGGTCATACAGAGAAAGCTGAGTCCTTAATAGAAGAATTACGAGATAGGTTAGCACAAAAAAATTATGAATCAGGTCGACTTTATCTAAAACTAGAAGAATATGACTCAGCACATATTTATTTAAATGAAGTGTTAGATAATTATTATGACACAAAATTTGCTGATGAGGCAAGAGTCGCAATAGTTTTTGCATATTTGTTAGATAACAATAGAGATATGGCAGAAAAATATTTGAAGTACAATAAAGAAAGTTTTATATCAAGTGAAAAGTTTCAAGAAGCAGAAACTCTGTTTGAAAATACAGAAAATGGTTTGTCAATGCCTGAATATGTACGTCTATATAAGTGAAAATATTTTTTTTCGGCGGAACTTTTGATCCACCTCACTTGGGTCACTTAGAAATTGCAAAACATTGTACAAATTTAGCTGATAAATTTATTTTTATTCCAGCAAAACAATCCCCTCACAAAAATAAATTTCCCATTGCTTCGGATAAACATCGAGTAGAAATGTTGACCCGGATGATTGATTCACCCAAAATGATAATTGAAGATTTTGAACTCACATCTTCTTTACCCAACTACACAATTTATACAATCCATTATTTGAAAAATAAGTGGAAGGGTGCTGACTTAACAATGGTGGTGGGTGAAGATCAATATAACTCACTCTCTAAATGGTATCAAATTGATGAAATTAGAAAAAATGTATGTATAATGTGTTTTCATAGAGTTGGATTTAAACCTTTGCAAGTAAATGATAAAAAGGATGAATTTATAAGCGATTTTAATTTGAATATTTCATCAACAGAATTAAGAAAATCTTTTAAAAACAATCAAAGTGATAATGCAATGATAAACCAAGATGTACTTTCGTATATTAAAGAAAACAATTTATATCTATGAATGAAATAATATTCATAGTTCAATTTATCTTAGGTTCAATCTTTCTCTATTTTGGAGCTGAATATTTAGTTGGAAGTAGCCGAAAATTAGCTAGTCATTTTAGAATACCACCCATAATTATTGGAATTACAGTGGTTGCATTTGGTACTTCATTGCCAGAATTAGTTGTTAGTATTTTAGCAAATATTAAAGATCAGCCCGGAATTGTAGTTGGTAACATTATTGGTTCTAATATCGCGAATATTGGATTGGTACTTTCCATAACAGCAATTATATTTCCAATTATATTTTCATATTCAAACATTAAAATTGACTTATTATTTTTACTTACAATAACCTTAATGCCTGTAATATTTATTTATAATGGAAACCTCGGCTTACTACAAGGTATTCAACTGTTTATTATCCTAAGTTTCTACATTTATTATTTAATAAAAAGAAATGCAGATTTAGAAGAAGATTGTTCGAAAAGGGAATTTTCATTTTCAATTCCAATTTTAATAATTATTAGTATAGTGGGATTAGCGTTTGGATCTCATTTTTTTGTAGAAGGAGCAATAGGTATTTCTCAAATTTTAGGGGTATCTTCAATTGCAGTAGGGATGACAATTGTAGCAATAGGCACTTCTCTCCCTGAGTTGGCAACTTCAGCGATTGCAGCAAAACATAAAGAATCTGCATTTGCAATTGGTAATATCATTGGTTCCAATATTATGAACATAGTTGCTGTTCTGGGATTGACCATTATTGTTAAACCAATTACTGTTGTATTTTCTGACATTTGGATTCAATTAAGTACGATGTTAGGTTTAACAATTACCCTCTTAATTGTTTTAAGAATGAATAATGGAATTAGTAGATTGGTTGGTTGGATATTATTAGGTGTGTATTCTGTATTCTTTTATTTGAATTTTCTTCAATAATAATAATAAAAACATGTAATTTAAACGATGATTAAGTTTGAGAATGTAACAGCAACATATAAAGAAAATGTAGGAATATTTGATTTATCCTTTGAGCTTGAAGGTGGTGAACTCATTTTCCTTATGGGTCCTACTGGAGCAGGTAAATCTACTGCATTAAAAGCCGTTTATAAAGATATCCCAATTAAGAATGGGCAATTATTTATTGATGGTGAAGATGTTGCAAAAATAAAGAAACGAAATATTCCTTTTTTTAGACGAAATATTGGTATGATATTTCAAGATTTTAAGCTATTAAATGATAGATCTGTTTTTGACAATGTTGCATTACCTCTTCGAATTATGGGGTGTCCAACGAAACAGATAAAATTCAAAGTACCAGAAATTTTAGAAAAAGTGGGTCTAAATGGAATTGAAAAATCATTTCCACTGGAGTTAAGCGGGGGGGAACAGCAACGAGTGTGTATTGCTCGAGCATTAGTAAAAGAACCAAAAGTTATTCTTGCTGATGAACCAACTGGAAACCTAGATCCAAATGTGTCGGATGATATTATTGACCTTTTAGAAATTGCTACAGATTCTGGTGCTGCTGTATTGATGTCCACCCATAACTTTCCTTTAGTTCGTCCTCGTCTTAAACGATTTATTGAATTGAATAATGGTAGAATGATAGTTTCATGAATCGGATTTTATACTTAATGAATGATAGTGTTAAAGCTCTTTTTCGTGCAAAAGTGCCCGCATTAATTTCGTCATTTACTATTTCAATTACGTTAATTGTTTTTAGTATTGCATATTTTACCTACATAAATTTGGTTGATTTTTCATACCGCTTTAAAGAACAATATCAAATTGAAGTTTTCTTCTTTCATGATATTTCTCAAGATGAAGCAATCGAAACATTTAATAATATCTTACTCATTGATGGAGTTGAACAAGGTGAGTTCATTGATAAAGATAAAGCATCATCCATTTTTAAAAAGTATTTTAAAGAAGAAATTGATCAAATTATTGGAGCTAATCCTTTACCAATGGGTGGTAGTTATGAGATTGATAAAAATTTCCGAAATCAATCTGAGATGTTTAGAATTACCAATGAAATCCGTCAGACTAAACATGTTGAAATGGCATCGTTTCAACAAGGAATAGTTTCCAAAATTGATAAAATTATAAAAAATATTCTAGCATTTAGTTTGATTATTGGAAATTCAATTTTATTTGTTGCTATTGTTTTAGTAACAAATACAATCCGTTTAATAATTCATTCCAAACAAGTTCATATTGAAACACTCCATTTACTTGGTGCAACAAACGGGTTTATTCGCTTTCCCTTTATTCTAGAGGGAATTTTGCAAGGGTTGATTGGGGCATTAATTTCTATTTCTATTTTATTTTTATTTAACTCACTACAACTTTACATTTTAGAATCCTTTGTCCAAGGAACTATTTTTAGACAAGATTATATTATATCTCTAAATATTGTATTGGGAATGATATTGGGATTTATTGGTAGTTATCGTGGAATCTCCAAATATTTGAAATAAGAATTTTAATAAATTTAGTCTTAAACATATTTTAATAAATAAATCATATCCTTGGTAAACTTTTATAATTTCACGTAAATTTATGGTCTATTTTTCAACAATAATTATACAGGTTTGATGACAAAAAAAACAACAATAACTGAAAAGACGACTAAAAAAGTCAAAAAACAAACAAAAACTAAATCTAAAAAACAAAGTGAATTAAAAGATTTAAAAGAGCAAATCAATACCCTTGATTCACAAGTGAAAGAGATATCTGCAAATCTTACAAAATCAAAAGATAAAAATGTAAGATTATTAGCAGAGTTTGATAATTACAAACGTCGTACACAAAATGAAAAACATGGTTTGTTTAAATATTCTGGTGAAAAAATCATTAAAGATATACTTCCAGTATTAGATGATTTACATAGAACTGTTGAGGTTGAATCATCAGAAAATGAAAATTCACTGATTAAAGGGATTAAACTAATTATCAATAAACTCGATAAAGTTTTAGAGGATAATGCTATTTCTCCATTTAATTCAATAAATGAAAAATTTGATCCTGAATTTCATGAGGCATTAATGAATGAAGATTCAGATAAAGATGATGGTATTGTACTAAAAGAGTTCGAAAAAGGGTATAAATATCACGATAAAATTATTAGGCACGCAAAGGTTGTGGTAAGTAAATAATGAGAGATTATTATGAAATATTGGGTGTTGATAAAGGAGCATCTGAAAGTGAAATAAAACGTGGTTATCGAAAAGTGGCAATGAAACATCATCCAGATAAAAACCCGGGTGATAGTAGCGCAGAGGCAAAGTTTAAAGAGGCAGCCGAAGCATACTCAGTTTTAAGTGATGGAGATAAAAAAGCACGATATGACCAATTTGGACATGCTGGTGTAAACCAAGGTGCAGGTGGTGGGCAGTATTCTCACATGGACATCAATGATATTTTTAGTTCTTTTGGTGATATTTTTGGTGGTGGTGGCGGATTTAGTGATTTCTTTGGTGGTGGTCAGCGACGTCAACGTGGTGGACATCAACGAGGAAGTGATCTTAAAATATCTCTTTCATTGACGTATGAAGAAATTTTTTCTGGGGCTGCAAAAACAATCAAAGTAAAACGCATGGAACAATGTGGAAATTGTTCAGGAACTGGTGCGAAAAAAGGGTCGCAACCGGTTACCTGTCCATCGTGTGAAGGACAAGGTGAAATTAGGCGTGTTCAACGATCATTTTTAGGTCAAGTGGTAAATGTTCAACCCTGCCATCATTGTAATGGTCGAGGACAAGTTGTATCGAATCCATGTGGAAGTTGTAGAGGAAATGGACGCGTTAAAAATACAGCAACTGTAGATATTGAAATTCCTGCAGGGGTTACTAAAGGTAATTACATGACCCAATCTGGTCAGGGGAATGTTGGTGGACAAGGAGGTCCAGCAGGTAATTTAATTATTTATTTTGATGAGAAAGACCACTCACTTTTACTCAGAGATGGTGACGATGTACTTGTAAATTGCTGGATACACTATCCCGATGCTGTTTTAGGAACATCAATTGAGGTGCCTACTCTTTCGGGTAAAGTTCAATTGAAAGTTCCTGCAGGCATAAAGAGTGGGCAAGTGTTACGTTTGCGTGGCAAGGGATTTCCAATTTTAAATAGAAGTAGAAATGGTGATCAGTTGGTGAAAATAAATATCATCACACCAGTGAAATATTCTAAAAATACTAAAAAGGTCATTCAAGAACTTTCTAAAGAGTTAGGAACTGAACCAGAGTTTAATAAATTCTCATGAAAATATTTACCAAAGTAGAACGTAATATTGTTGTATTTTTATCGGGTATATTTCTATTAGGTTTATTGATTTCTGCAATTAAAGGGAAGTTTTTTAATGATGAAAATAGTGGATTGACTTTTATTGGAAATGACAAAGAAATTTCAGAATTAATTTCTTCAACCAATAATGATTCACATGAACATTTTCAAAAGATTGATATAAACTCTGCAGATATTCATCAATTGGAAACATTAAATGGAATAGGACCTAAAACAGCCCAAAAAATAGTTGAAAAACGAAACGAATTAGGTGGCTTTAATAATATTGAAGATGTTTTAAAAGTTTCAGGAATTGGTGAGAAAACATTTGAAAAGTTTAAAGATTTTATAATTGTAAACGCAAAATAGGAGGTAATTTTGAGTTCATTAGAAAAATATTCAAAACAAATTAGCATTTTAGATTGGGTCATTGTGCTATCGACATTTGTACTTTTAATTATGGTGTATGTACCGCAGGTTATTTGGCAAGAAGAAAATGAGTATCGAACTGAAAGTAGAAGAAGAATGTCAATTATTGCCTCCGCTGAAGAATTTTATTATGAGTTAACAGGCTCCTACACTTTAGATGGTACTGAACTCTTTACTGTAGTTGAAACTGCAATGGATTCACTTCAAGCTGATAGTCTTTTTACGGGTGAACAAATTATTAAATTACCCAACAAAATATATTATGTAAATGTAGAAACTGGATTTGATCATCGGGTAGATACAACGTTTAGTGTGGCTGAAAATTTAAAACAGGTTTCTTTAGATACTATCTACACAGTTGGGATGAAAAATCCTGAAAGTGGAGGAGTCGATACTCTATTTGTGAATGCAATAAATATTGATATGTTTAAACAAGACTCTCTGTTTTATAAAATATTTGCTTCAGATACAGCGAGCAGGTCTGAAATTATTACCGATTATCTCAGAAAAAAATTCCATTTAATTCCAGAATTTTTAATATGTCCAGTATCAAGTAAAACTGATGGTGAGGAATTTATTTTGGAAATTGATGACAGTGACCCAGAAGCTCCATTATTTACAGTTTCATCACCTGTGCATGAAGACTATTCAGAATCTAGATTTGGAATATTTAAATTTTATTCTGGTAAACATGGACAAATTTCTGGTGGGGAACATAGCTGGGCTGGTGAACAGAGGTAAATCTTTTGCTTGGGATTGCACAATGCGGAGATTATGTCCATTATTTAAACTGGGTGTCATCTGAAAGTGGACCATTAGTAACTGATTTTAAGTCCCAATTTATAAAAGGTGGGATTGATTATACTAACCCAGAAAATATAAAGCAAATATTTGAATCCGGTGTAAAATCTGTAAAAAATGAAACCCATGTTTCATTTTCAATTGATACCAAATTCCTCAATTTATATCAAATTAGAACCAATTTTGATGAACATGATAATCAGTTAATTGATTGGAATAATTCACAACAGATTGATAAAAATTCAAATTCATTATGTACATCATTTCAATATCCAATGCATCCAGAGTCAAAATCAATTTTAGGTATTTCAATCCAAGATGCAGTTCGGAACAATTTAACTACTATTGCTTCTCAATTTAATTGCAAAATTGTTGCTTTAAGTAGTGGGATATTTTCTGCTGAGCAAGGAGTTAGACAATGGTTTCATACAAAGCAATTTAATAGCCATATTGTTTGGAAAATTGGAAAACATAACATTGATCAATTGGTATTGGTTAAAAAAGATGAAATTGTGGCATTTTTGGAAATTAGGCGAACAAAAGAAAACATAAAATTACGTAGAGTAATTGGATCTCAAAATGATGCCAACAATATTATCAATCAAATTAATGATGTAATTAATACAGATAAATCCAAGTTTACCTGTGCTGAAAAAGTATTTGTTTACCAAAGTGATAAACGTCAAAAAGAAGTTCGTGGTTTGATGGATTTAATAATTGAAAATTTAGTGTTATTAAACCCGTTTACTGTTCTAGAAATGGATGTTGATAAAAAATGTAATGAATTCAGCTCTTTACCATTTGCAGAAACTGGAGTAGCTTTTAGAGGAATTGATGTTTGATATTAATTTAATTAATTCTCCTGGTTTTCAATCATCTAAAACTAGCGAACGTAATGTCGTTTCTAATGAGGTTGAGATGGGTACTCAATCAGGTAATGTATCAACTCGAAAACAAGAAGATTCTCAAGTTGAAAAGCATAGTGATAAAACAATTTGGAATAGAGTAATTTGGTTTTTGGGCATTATTGCAATTTTATGTGGTGGGTTTTATGGATACTATGAATACAATAGTTCAAAAAATCCAGTGAATAATAATAAAGTAATAATGTCAGATATTGTAGGATTACTTCTATCTGAATCTACCTTCATCCATTCAATTGAATTTTATAAAAATGAAGTTTTTATTGTCATGAATAAATTAGATAATCAAGATATTTTTAGAATTAAAAATAGTATTGACAACAAATCGTCTCAAATTAAACTAATTAACAATGATACTGAAAATAAAGTTGAGATATTTTTCCCTTGGGTTTCACATTTTAATCAGGATTGGGTAAATAAAATTCATCCTTTAACTAGTAAAATGGACAGAAAAAATTCCATGCTGACAGTTAGTGGAAATAACACTGAAATTGTATCAGTATTACTTCAGTTATTAGAAAACAATATTATTGAAAGTTGTAAAATAGTAATAAATAATATCTCAGAATTGCAATTTAAAATGGAAATTTCTTCTATATGATAAAAATTATTTCAGGAAAATATAAAGGAAGAAATTTACATGATGTGCCTGATAAGTATGTCAGACCAACTCAGGCAAAAGTACGAAAATCCATGTTGCAGATTTTAGAACCATTTCATGGTTTAAAAGTATTAGACTTATTTGCTGGTGTGGGTACATTAGGTATTGAAGCGTTAAGTAGGGGTGCTTCTCATTTAACGAGTGTTGAAAAAAATAGTTTAGTATTCCAAAACTTGGTAAGAAATATTGATACTATTTGTTCTGAAGACGATGTTGTGCTAAAACAATACGATGTAAATCGATTTTTATCTACATCTATTCAACTGTTTGATATAATAATTGCCGACCCTCCTTACGGTAAATATACATTTGAAGAATTGTTAGATGGGGTAAAATCTCATTTGAAAAAAGATGGTATATTTTGCATGGAAACAAAACGTTGTACAGTTGATGAATCCATCGATGTTCGAATTAAAATGTATGGGAATACACAGGTTTTATTTTGGAGAAATGTAGCATGAAAATTGCAATCTATCCTGGTTCATTTGACCCAATTACTAATGGTCATTTAGATATTATCGAACGAGTATCTAAAATTTTTGATAAAGTTATTGTTACCATTGCTCATAATAGTGAAAAATCAGATTCATTATTTTCTGAACACGAAAGAAAAGAATTGATAGACTGTTCTGTTACCAATTTAAAAAATGTCTCGGTGGATAGTTTTGAAGGGTTACTCATGAACTATGCAGTCGAGAATAATGCGGTTGCAGTTATCCGAGGATTAAGAGCTCTTTCAGATTTTGAATTTGAGTTTAAAATGGCACTTATGAATCGAAGTTTAAATAATGATATTAGCACTCTGTTTATGATGCCCCATGCAAAATATACTCACATTAGTTCATCTCTTATAAGGGAAGTGGCATCATTAGATGGAGATGTGAGTCAATATGTTCCAGAACATGTGGCAATAGCTTTGAAAAATAAATTTAATGAATAAGTATAAACAAAGAATTATAGATATTGGCTTAGGAAATAATGCAAAGCTAGCATTACCCGAATCTTCTGACCCACGTATTAAAAAAGCAAAAAGTGTTTTATCTGAAATGGGATTTACCATTGTTGAAATTGATGATTTTAAACAAAACTTAGATCTATATATCAATTTACTTTCAAAAAAACCATTTTCAAAAAATTGGCATGAGAAAGATATAAAATCGTATTTAGATAATCCGCTCCATTTTTCAAATGCAATGTTAGATAATGGTGATATTGATGGAGTGGTAGCTGGAGCGGTAACTTCCACAAGTGAAGTAATACGATCAGCTATTAGAACAATTGGAGTATCTAAAACCTCAAAATGGGTTTCTAGTGTTTTCTTCATGATTTCACCTGATGGCAATAAAGCATTTACTTTTGCTGATTGTGGGGTAATTCCTGAACCAGATAGCCAACAATTAGCAGTAATTGCAAACGACTCAGCATTGTTTCATTCATTATTAACAGGCGAAGAACCTAAAATTGCATTTTTATCATTTTCAACAAAAGGAAGTGCTGAACATTATAGAGTTGATAAAGTTCGAAAAGCTGTTGAAATATTTGCGAAAAAGCATCCAGATATTTCACATGATGGTGAATTACAATTTGATGCTGCAACTGTTAAAACTATTGCTAATTCAAAAGCACCAAACTCTGCATTAAAGGGAGATGCAAATGTGCTCATATTTCCTAATTTAGATGCAGGTAATATTGCTTATAAAATCACAGAGCGATTGGCACATTATTCTGCATGGGGTCCATTATTGCAGGGGTTAAGCAAACCAGTACATGACCTATCTCGTGGATGCTCAGTAGAAGATATTGTATTAGTTTCATCTATTACAGCAATGCAAAAGAAGAGTGAATATGCCAACGTATGATTACCAATGTGAATCGTGCAATACCGAGTTTTCAGCATTTCAAACTATGAGTGCTCAACCATTTGAATCGTGTAACGATTGTGGCGGAAAAGTCCAACGGAGAATTTCTGGTGGTACTGGGTTAATTTTTAAAGGATCTGGGTTTTATTTAACAGATTATTCAAAGAAAAAATCAAAAAATAATGACAGTTCAAAGTCTAATAAATCATCTAATAAAGAAAGTAAAACATCTACAAAAGAAGGAAGTAAATCATGAGTAAAGTAATTATTCCATCAAATGGACAAAAAATAACCATGGAAGGTAAAGAATTAAATGTTCCTGCAAATCCTATAATTCCATTTATTGAGGGGGACGGTATTGGTCCAGATATTTGGGTATCAGCAGTTCGCGTCTTTGATAATGCAGTAGAAAAGGCCTATGATGGCCGTCGAAAAATTGAATGGATGGAAGTGTATGCTGGTGACAAAGCAAATGATGTTTATGGTCCAAATACGTGGTTACCTCAAGAAACATTGGACATGATTGATGAATACTTAATTGCAATTAAAGGTCCGTTAACTACTCCAGTGGGTGGTGGAATTCGATCCATAAATGTAGCTCTTAGACAAAAGTTAGATTTATATGTATGCCAAAGACCAGTTAAATGGTTCCAAGGGGTACCTTCTCCTGTAAAAAATCCATCGAAAATTGATATGGTTATTTTCAGAGAAAATACGGAAGATATTTATGCAGGTATTGAGTTTGAAGAAGGTACTGCAGATGCTAAAAAAATAATTGAAATCCTTAAAGAGAATTTTGGTGATAGATTTGATAAAATCAGATTCCCTGAAACTACTAGTTTGGGACTAAAACCTATCTCAAAAGATGGAACAGAGCGATTAGTTCGTTCTGCAATTGAATATGCAATTGATAATAACAGAGATAGTGTAACCTTAGTTCACAAAGGTAATATCATGAAATTTACTGAAGGTGCATTTAAAAATTGGGGTTACGAATTAGCTGAACAAGAATACGGTGATAAAGTATTTACTTGGGCTCAATATGATAGAATTGCTGAAGAAAGTGGTAAAGATGAGGCTAATCGTGCTCAGGAAAAAGCAGTAAAAGCAGGTAAAATTATTATTAAAGATTCAATTGCTGACGCATTTTTACAACAAATTCTCACTCGACCTGATGAATATGATGTAATTGCAACCATGAACTTAAATGGTGATTATATTTCAGATGCTCTTGCAGCACAAGTTGGAGGGATAGGAATTGCTCCTGGTGCAAATATTAATTATATCACTGGAAAATCAATCTTTGAAGCAACACATGGTACTGCACCCAAATATGCTGGCTTAGATAAAGTGAACCCTGGTTCAGTTATTTTATCTGGCGAGATGATGTTTAGATTCATGGGTTGGACAGAAGCAGCTGACCTAATTGTAAGTGCTATTGATAAGACAATTGAGCAAAAAAGAGTTACGTATGATTTCCATAGATTAATGGATAATGCAAAAAAACTAAAGTGTTCAGAATTTGGTGATGCCTTAATTGGAAATATGAGAGCCTTTGTTAAAAAAGAAGATGATGTTCGACTTTCAATCAAATAAAGAAGAGGTGTTGAAAGACACCTCACCCCTTCATGAAATTTATTGATCATGTAAAAATAAATGTTAAAGCTGGTGATGGCGGTCATGGTTGCATTGCATTTTTACGTGAAAAATTTCGTCCCAAAGGGGGTCCATCCGGCGGTGATGGTGGTAATGGTGGCGATGTAATATTACGGGTTAATTCACAACTTTCAACCCTTCATGATATTTCATACAATAGACATTATAGAGCAGGCAAAGGACAGCATGGACAAGGAAAGCATTGCCACGGGAAAAATGGCGAAGATTTAATTATTGATGTCCCACCTGGCACCATTGTAAAAAACTCAGAAACCAATCAAATATTAGAAGATTTAACTGAGGAAAATAGTTCATTTACCATTGTTAAAGGAGGAAATGGCGGATTTGGAAATGCTCGTTTTAAAACTAAAATACAAACTGCACCACGAGTTGCAAATGATGGTCAACTAGGTGAACAATTAATTATTGAATTAGAACTCAAAGTACTTGCTGATGTTGGATTGGTAGGGTTTCCAAATGCTGGAAAATCAACCTTTATTTCGCGAATCTCAAATGCAAAACCAAGAATTGCAGATTATCCATTTACTACACTAGTTCCTAATTTAGGAATTATAAAATATCATGACTATAAATCATTTGTTATGGCTGATATTCCTGGATTAATTGAGGGTGCTGCGGATGGAAAGGGTCTTGGTTCACGATTTTTAAAACATATTGAACGAACTAAAATTTTAGTGTTTATTGTTGATATCCACTCAGAAGATATTAGTGCTGAGTACAATATATTGAGAAATGAATTGGATAAATTTGGTTCTGATTTAAACAAGCGACCGAGCATACTATTAGTATCTAAATACGATGTAGAAAATGAAGATGTGTTAAAAGAATTACATTTCCCCGAAGATATACCAAGTGTAATAATGTCTTCAATAAGTGGTACAAACTTGACCCAAGCAAAAAATAAAATAATTGAATTAATAGAGTCCCAAAAGCATGATATCCAAACAGCAACTGATTAGCTTATCCTCGGTAAAAGGAGTTGGTCCTGCACGTATTCGGTATATATTGCGTAAATATCCTCATATTTCTGATATAAAAGAATTAACCAGAAATGATTTATGTCAAGTTGAATCAATATCCATTGAAATTGCAAATAAAATATTAAAATTTGATGAGAAAATTGGAGAAGAAGCATTAACTAAAACTGAAAATATGGATGCACAGTTTATCCCATTTTGGGATGATAATTATCCTAAACTACTCGCAACAATTTATGATGCTCCCGCTGGTATATTTGTGAAAGGTGTCATGCCCGGCGAACCAACTGTAGCAGTTGTTGGAACTCGAAACCCAACTGAATATGGTAAAAAAATAACACGGAATTTGGTAAATGGGTTAGTCAAAGCTGGTTTGGTTATCACATCTGGTTTTGCAAGGGGTATTGATACAATTGCACATTCCGAGGCAATAAAAGGTGGTGGAAAAACCATAGCAGTATTAGGAAATGGGTTAGATTTTTGTTATCCAGCTGAAAATAAAAAATTACAACCTTCTCTATTAGAAAACGGGGTCTTTATGTCAGAATTCATACCAACAACAAAACCTGATGCTGTTAATTTTCCCAAACGAAATCGAATTATTAGTGGACTTAGTTTGGGTGTAATTGTAATTGAAGCAGGTAAAAAAAGTGGTTCTGTAATTACTGCCTATAATGCCTTAGATCAAAACAGGGAGGTGTTTGCTGTACCAGGAAATATAAATTCTCCTCGATCTTATGGAACCAATAAATTAATTCAAAATGGTGCAAAATTAACTATGTCTGTTGATGATATTTTAAATGAATTACAAATTTGCAAACCATTAAAACAATGTGAATTAATTCCTAAACTAACCCCCGAAGAAATAGTTATCTATGAAAAATTAAAAAAGGGTCCTATTCATATTGATGATTTATGTTTACAATTGCAAAAAGATAGCCCAGAGGTATTAACAGTTTTATTATCTTTAGAATTAAATAACATAGTTACCCAACAACCTGGTAAAATATTCACAATAAATTAAGTAGTATTGAAATATGTGATTTAGATTACAAATGTTACATCTTGTTACATGTAAAATAGATTTTTCCTAACTAAATTAGTGGTGAATTTTAGACAAGTATAAAATGATAGATAGAATGAAAAATCTAAATAAGGACATATTTATCATGTTAGTTTTTTCAAAAACTGATAGGAATAAATTTGTTTAATAACTTCCAGTTAGAATGTAATATTTTATTAATAATAACCAATAGGAGGGTCACATTGTGCCTACACTAACACGCTATACAATAATAATCATATCTGCTTTATCAATGAGTTTTATATTTGGTGAAGACGTATTTGTAGAAATAAGTAACTATAATGATGGAACATTAGAAATCTATTTAGAGAATTCCGCTGATGTTGGAGGTTTTCAATTCAATGTGGGATCAAGTTTTGGAGATTTTACAGTTAATGGAGCTTCTGGTGGGCGTGCTGGTGATGCAGGATTTATGATGTCATCTAGTCCGAACGGAACGGTTTTAGGATTTTCAATGACTGGTGCAGTTATTCCATCTGGGAGTGGGACACTGTGCAATATTGCTGTGACATTTTCTGGCGAAGAAGGAAGTTTTTCACTGTCTTCTCCTGTGTTTTCTAATGCGAGTGGACAAGCTATGTCTGTTGCTTTGGGTAGTGATTATGATATTGGTGGACCAGAATTATGCGAAGATGTGGATGCATGTAATTATGGTGCTGAAGGTGAATGTGAATATATTGCTGATAGTGCATGTGATTGTGAAGGTCATGTTGAAGACTGTGCTGGTGAATGTGACGGAAGTTTAGAATTTGATGATTGTGGTGTTTGCGGTGGTGATAATTCTGAATGCCTTGATGCTCATTTTGAAGTTGATCTACCTAATACAGGTGAATCCTCATTAATTATATTTGAAAATGGAATTTCAACTTTAGAAGTTGGTGATGAAATTGGTTTATTTGATGCTTCAGGTATAACAGAAGGAAACGATGCTTGTGATGGCTCTTTTGATGGTGAAGTTTTGGTCGGTGCTGGTACATGGGATGGAAACCAATTAGAAATCACAGCTACAGGTTCTGTGGATATGTGTCAATTTGGTGGTTCTCAATTAGCTGGTTATGTTGGAGGAAATGATATTGTTGCTAAAGTATGGGATGTATCTGAAGAAATGGAATATTCAGTTGCTCTAGATTTTTCTATGGGGAATGGTACTTATGGCTCAATTTTGACTTCTGTTTCTGAAATTCATTTTGCTGAAGCACATTTCAATGTAGAGCTTCCAATTACGGGCGAATCTTCACTTATTGTTTTCGAATCGACCATTTCAACTTTAGAAGTTGGTGATGAAATTGGATTATTTGATGCAAGTGGCATTACTGAAGCTAATGATGCCTGCGATGGTTCCTATGATGGCGAAGTTTTAGTTGGTGCAGGTACTTGGACAGGTTCTCAATTAGAAATAGTTACAGTCGGATCTGTTGATATGTGTGATTTTGGTGGTGGACAATTAGCCGGTTATATTTCTGGGAATTCGATAATTACAAAAGTATGGGATGCATCTGAAGAATTGGAAACAGAAGTAAATCTAACCTATTCTACAGGAAATGGAAACTATGGTTCAATTTTAACTGCAGTTTCTGAAATTTCTGTAGGCGAATCCTACAATATTGTTGTTAACGAATTTTTCTTTAGAGCAGCTTCAGGAACATCAGTTCCAGATTATATAGAATTGTACAATGCAAGTGATAATGATGTAGATTTATCAGGATGGATGATAAATGATGAAGACGGAGTTATCTCTAATGGTACAATTCCAGCTTGGGGTTATTTCTTACTAAGTAAAGATGACCCTTTCTTTAATGCTGACGCAGATGAATTGTTTGTTGGTGAAGATATTGAAAACAGTACAGTTATAGATTTTAATTTATCAACAAGTTCTGGAACTATTTCCTTACTAGATGCTGATGGAAATGAAGTAGATTATCTTCATTATTCAGTTGGAAGTGGATGGCCTGTTGGAAATACATATAGAGGTCATTCGGTAGAATTACTAGATTGGGCATCAGACAATTCAAACTCAGCAAGTTGGTATAGTTCAAATGGAATTAGTGATATTCTATATGGTGAAGATGGTTCTGATGAAGATTTAATGAATTTTGGAACTCCTAATGCTGAAAATGAAGAAAGTGGCGGAACAGATGATATAGTTGGTTGTATGGATGAAACTTCATGTAACTACAATTCCGAAGCAAATGTTGATTGTGGCGATTGTTGTGAATATCCTGTAGATAACTACGATTGTGAAGGAAACTGTATAGTAGATATTGACTGTGCAGGCGATTGTGGTGGCAATGCAGAACTAGATGTATGTGGTGTTTGTGATGGTGAAGGTATTCCAGCAGGTGACTGTGATTGTTTTGGCAATATTGAAGACTGTGCAGGCGTTTGTGGTGGTGATGCAATGCTATATACATTATGTGAAGATACCGATGGAGATGGTCTAGGTAATCCAGGTACAGAAGTGGAAGAATGTATTGATGGTGGACGTGATATCACAGATGGCTGTGATTTACCAGACCTTAATATTTCACTAAATGCAGATGGTTCAGTTGAATTTAATTCGTCGCTTGATATTGGCGGTTTCCAATTTACTGTTGAGGGAACAACAATAAATACTGCACAAGGTGGTGCAGCTGCCAATGCTGGGTTTATGATTAGTGGGGGTGGTTCCACTGTGCTTGGATTTTCAATGCAAGGATTAACTATCCCAGCTGGCTGTGGCACACTGGTAGAACTCACTTTTAATGGAGAAGCTACAGGTCTTACTGATTTAGTATTCTCAGATGCATCAGGAAATGCAATTCCATTTAATTATTACATTGATGAAGGTCCAGATTTAGTGGCTGACTGTAGTGATGAATATCCTGATTGTGCAGCAAATTATTATGACTGTGCTGATGAATGTGGTGGTTTTTCAGAACTAGATGATTGTGAAGTATGTAATGGTGGAAATGAAGATATGGACGAATGTGGTGTCTGTTTTGGTTCTGGATATACTGATGAATGTGGTATATGTGACGATGATGCATCCAATGATTGTACTCAAGATTGTAATGGTGACTGGGGTGGATCTGCTGAATTAGATGAATGTGGTATATGTGACGGACCTGGTGCTATATATGCTTGTGGTTGTGAAGAAATTCCGGATGGTGCTTGCGATTGTGAAGGAAATGTATTTGATGAATGTGGAGTTTGCGGTGGTGATGGCACTGCATGTCAAGGTGTGGATGTGGATGTAGCATTTTCAAATGGCTGGAATTGGTTCTCACTAAATGTATTTACAGATGATATGTCATTAAATTCAATTTTATCATCTCTGGATGAAAATGCAGTTTTCATTAAGAATCAAACAACATTTGCAGATTATTATGCAGGTTGGGGTTGGTTTGGTACACTAGGTGAGTTAACAAATACAACGATGTATAGATTACGAATGAATGCTTCAGACAACCTGGTTTTCTCCGGTGAACCTGCAAACGTTGCTAACAATCCATTTGATTTATCTGAAGGTTGGAACTGGGTCTCTTATACACCTCAAAATCCAAATGATATAAATACTGCCCTCGCAAGTATTGAAGGAAGTGCAGTGTTTGCAAAGAACCAAACAACATTCTCAGACTATTATGATGGATGGGGTTGGTTTGGTACATTGAATACATTGCAAGGTTTTGAAGGATATATGATTCAAATGTCAGAAGGTGGTACACTTGAATATCCTGAAGATGGATTATTCGTAGAAGAGAGTACAAATGGTGATTGGTTAGCTAAAGTTGAAACAGAGTTATTATGGGATGTAAATCCTTATGATTTTGAATTTAATGGTTCAATTACAGCAATGGTAAAGGTAGATGGTGTGGATGCAACTAATGAAGATAATATTTTATATGCATTTTCAGGAAATGAGTGTAGGGGTGAAGCAAAAGTTCTTTACTTCCCACCAGAAAGTAAATTTGTATATCCACTCATGGTGTTTGGACATGAATCAGGTGAAAAATTAACATTCAAATTATATAATTCACTTGATGGTTCAGTTGTTAATTTGGCAGGAAACATAAATTTTGTTGAAGATATGACTATGGGAAATGCTATTCAAACAGTGAATCTGCAATCAATTGATTTACCAGATAACTTTGTAATAACCGAAGCATATCCAAATCCATTTAATCCATCAACAACGTTTGGTATTAATATTCCAAATGAAGCACAAGTTTCAGTGGGTGTATATAATGTAAATGGTCAGTTGCTTGAAACAATTCATACTGGTATTTTATCTGGGTATCAAGAGTTTACATGGAATGCCAACGATGTGTCTAGTGGTATATACATTATTCAAGCAATTTCTGAGAAAAATGTTTCCACACAAAAAGTAATGTTGTTGAAGTAATTTTGAGTTAGTTTAAGACCAAGTATTTATTAATTATCTGAGGAGGAGATTATGAAAAAGTTAAGTAGGATGTTATTGGTAGTTACAGCATTGATGTTTGTGAAAGTTGGTTTTGCACAAGATCCGGGATGGGTAGTGAACCCACCAGACTTTCAGTTCAATGGTTCAATAACAGCTCATGTGTTTATTGATGACGAGGTAATGTCTGATGGTACACTTGCGGCGTTTTATAATGATGAAGTACGAGGTATTCAAGAGGCAATATTTTTCCCACCTGCAGGAAATTATTATTTTCCAATTATGGTGTATTCAAATGAAACAGGTGGCGAAACACTTACATTCAAATATTTTAATGGTTCTGAAATCATTGATTTGGATGAAACACACGAATTTATATCTGATATGACTATTGGAAATGGCTTTGCACCATTAGAATTACACGGTATAACTAGTGGAGATACTGGTGGAGTTGATGACATATCTGATTGGGTTGTTAATCCACCAGACTATGAGTTTAATGGATCAATTACAGCCCATGTTATTATTGATGATGTTGTTACTTCATCAGGTACTTTGGGTGCTTTTGTAGGTGAAGAAGTACGTGGTATTCAAGAGGCAATATTTTTTCCTCCTGCTGGAAACTACTATTATCCAATTATGACCTACAGTAACCAAACAAGTGGTGAAATATTAATATTTAAATATTTTAATGGTTCTGAAATAATTGATTTGGATGAAACACACGAATTTATTTCGGATATGATTATAGGAAATGGTTTTGCTCCATTAGAATTACATGGTATATCATCGGGTGGCACTCCAGATATCCCAGGTTGTACAGATACTGATGCCTGTAACTATGATGAAACTGCAACTGTTGATGATAATTCATGTGAATATCCAGCTGATGATTGTACTGCTTGTGATGGCTCTGACCTTGGCGGTCAAGACTGTGCTGGTGATTGTGGTGGAACTGCTCAACTAGATGATTGTGGTGTTTGTGAAGGTGGCAATGCAGACATGGACGAATGTGAAGTTTGTTTTGGCTCAGGTTATATAGATAATTGTGGTACTTGTGATGATGATGCATCAAACGATTGTACTCAAGATTGTAATGGTGACTGGGGTGGAAATGCTCAAGAAGATGAGTGTGGTATGTGTAACGGAGATAATTCATCTTGTTCTGATTGTGCTGGAACACCAAATGGAACTGCTCAACTAGATGATTGTGGTGTTTGTGAAGGTGGCAATGCAGACATGGACGAATGTGAAGTTTGTTTTGGCTCAGGTTATATAGATAATTGTGGTACTTGTGATGATGATGCATCAAACGATTGTACTCAAGATTGTAATGGTGACTGGGGTGGAAATGCCTTAGAAGATAACTGTGGTACGTGCGATAATGATAATGCAAATGATTGTGTTCAAGATTGTGCAGGTGATTGGGGTGGTTCAGCAGAGCAGGATGAATGTGGCGTTTGTAATGGTGATAACGATTGTTTTGGGTGTACCGACCCTACTGCAATCAACTATGATTCCACTGCTACAATTGACGATGGAACATGTCTTTATGATGATTTAACACCTCCAGCATTGTTTCAATATAATCAATCGACTCAATTAGCATATTATTTCTTTTTTACAGCAACAATTGATGGTATTGATTTAGAAGCCGATGATTGGGTTGGAGCATTTAACGAAGATGTTTGTGTTGGGTCTCGAAAATGGGATACTTCTTTATGTGAAAATAATGTATGTGAAGTTCCATTAATGGGTAATGATGGATATTACTATTCTCAAGGATATTTACAAGATGGAGATATTCCATCATTTAAAGTATTTGATGCATCAGAAAATGCATTTTATGATGCAGAGGCATCTGATTCTGTTGCTTGGTCGAATCTTGCAATTATTCATTTAGATAATGTGAATGTATTTCCAGATTGTTTTGGAGATTTAGGTGGTGATGCTTTACCAGATGATTGTGGTGTTTGTGAAGGTGGAAATGCAGACATGGATTGTGCTGGAGAGTGTTTTGGCTCAGCATTAATTGACACTTATTGGTTTGATGGTGATGGTGATGGACTTGGAGCAGGTGAATCTTCTGATTTCTGTGATGCATTAGTAGAAGATGGTTGGGTAACTAACAATGATGATG
>CAYNTS010000015.1:0-40056 GCA_964400495.1 uncultured bacterium
TAATATATAAAAACACTCAAAAGAAAAAGAAAAACAGTTATTAAATGGTATAATATTTATTGATGAAAGTCCGTAGTGAAGTTATTGAATATTAAAAGTTTTAATAAAAAAAGGTAAATATTAAGTTATAAGTTTATTATTCTATTATTGTTCATCTCACCAATTCTTTTAACTTTCGTAATAATATTGATTTAATCTTATATTTAGGTGATGTTTCCACGGCTTCAATCTAGAGTTTTCTCAACTCAATCTTATAAAATTCTCATTATTGGTATTCTTATAATGGCAATGGGTTGGTCAGCCGAAAAAATTGCTACTGTCCACCACATGACTGGGTCAGCAAACATAATTAGACAAGATGAGTTAAATCCAATTCCTGTAATTGTAGGTAGAAGTGTATTTTCAGGGGATAGAATCCAAACATCTGCAGAATCATTTATCAAATTGTCGTATGATGACAAAAACACCTCTGCAACTATAGATGAAAAGACAGAAGTAAAATTATCAGAAACTACCCTGAGTCGCTCAATCCATGTTCATCACGGGAGTTTATTGCTTCAAAATAGTGCCGGAAATACAAAAAAAATGTATATTTTTACCAAAGCAAGCCAAACATTTCTAAAACAAGCTAATCTATGGTTTTCTACCAACTTAACTGGTGAAGATGAATACCATATTCTAAATGGGAAAATAGTTGTATTTAATGCAAACTCAAAGAAAAAGTTGACTGCTTCAAAATATAAAATTTTGTATTCATTTTCGGATGGGACACTTGAAGTATTTAAAGAATCCAAAGAAGATTTACCCCAATATATTAAAGATAAACATTATGTAGAGAATTTAGACAAACAAGTTCTTGATGAACTTACAATAGAAGATTTACCCCTGAGCAAATATGATTTAATCCCAATTTATGGAGAACAGTTTGACCCAAATGCATTCATAAACGAAGGTTTTGGGCTTTCACTTTCTTTAGGAGATGCATTACTCTCAAATACCAATTATTATAAGGTTAATATTTCTCCAAGGTACCATGGTGAAAATATTAGAATTGCATTAAATCTAGATGGATATTTGACACATGATGAAAATATAGATTTAAATGAATATTCTGATGTGTATGATGTGCTCGATAGAATAAAATATGTAAATTATATTTCACCCAAAAGTTCATTGTATTTACATATTGGTCAACTACAACCCATTACATTTGGGTATGGACAATTAATTAAACGATATAGCAATCAACTTAATAACCCAAGAGTTAGGAATACTGGATTTTATGCTCGGTACTTTGACGCAAAAAAATTAATTAGTGTTGAAATCTTTACATCGAGTCTGCGAGAAATTCAACGGGGTGGAGGCGTAACAGGATTGCGTGTTAATTCATTTTTATCATCTAGATTCCCCTTAACAATTGGTTTGGGAATTGTGAGTGATTTGAATCAATATGCTGGATTGCCGAATACATCTTCAAGTTGGAATTCTTGGAATAATCAACTAGAACGGCCTATAACAGCAATTGAGATTGATGCAACATACGATTGGATAAAATCATTTAATATGGATATGTCTATTTTCACAGAATTCGTTGGTATTTGGTTACCGGAAAATCACTATTATTACCAAATTGAACCCAATCATACAAACGATAATAAATGGCGAGAAGGAACATGGGGTCTGACCCTGCCCGGGCTTTGGGTAAAATATAAAAATTACTATGATTTTAAAATTGCCTTTCAAGTAAATTCTGCGTTGCATTTACCTCAGTATTTCGGTCCTAATTACGAACTTGAACGGATTAGATATTCACCCGGATATGATGATTTTAATGTTTCACAAGCTCAAGAAGAAATGCTTGATAAATATTCAATTGAAAACAAATATTTACTTCTTCCAAAAGATATTTATCCAATAATAGATGAAAATGAAAATGATCCATCTGAAACTGCAGAAAATAATTTTCCAACTATCGGATTATGGACAGATGTTAACTATCATTTTAGAAAAATTATTGACTTAAATTTTGGATTTGCATTTTATTCTGAAGTAACAACGACTGAAAGATCAGATAGTTATTTTTCTGCAGATATAAACATTGCCTTAATGGATAATGTAATTAAGGGTATTACTCAGTTAAGTTGCTATGCCTCTCAAATGTACACATCTTCACTCTTTGATTTCGATAACTTAGATGAAACTATTTACCTAGGTGCGAAAGTTGGTGTTAAATTACCGTATCATTTTGAATTGATACTTGAACATAGAGAACTTCATTTTGATTCTAATTTTGATGGAACTTTAGACAATATGAATATTAGCTTAGCAGAATTGAGAATATCAATTTAATGAAATTACGATTTGCTTCATTTGCAACAATTATGGCTGGGATGAGTTTGATTGGATTTTCAGTTGGATATATTTTGGGGTATTATGTGCATCGAGAGGTAAATATCGTATATTGGGTGTATGTTTCAGCACCGGTTCTTGGGTTTGGAAGTGCATTGATAATTTATGGGGCTTTATTTAAACGAAAAATAGAGGATTGATATGGTTAGGGTAAAATCTAAAACTAAAGTAAAACCAAAACAAAAATCAATTTCTGCAACTAACATTTCTCCTGCAGATGACAAAAGAGGGAAACTGTTAATTCAGATTGATGAAATGATGGAAACTATTGGATCAACCTATGGACCTGTTGTCCTTGAAGAACTTGAAAAGAGAATTGAGAAAACTATTTCTGATTTCAATGATGATGTAACTGAAATAATGAAGAAGGTTTTTTCTAAACATCATGAAGATATGAAACAAATAAAAGAATGTATTGATAGCGGGGTTGTAATTGAGTATCCCAAAGAAGATGAGACATTAGAAGATGATACTCAAGATGAAAGTATTCCCCAATATATTTCGGAATATGAAGCCAGCCAGAAAAAGAAAAAAAAGAAGAAAAAGTAGTTCCTAGGTTCATTTGTAATACAGAAAATATGTAAATTATCCGCTTTGATTTTTAATAAAATAATCTGTGCTAGATGGGAAGCCAGCGGTCTCCTGTAGCCTGAAATCCGCTATATGCAGGGTTGAATCCCGCTGGGCGAATTTTGCTGTGATTATTTGAGTTTATAAGCGGTGTTGATATTATCAGCTTTACGCAATATATGTGTTCTGAATCCCGTCAGGTCCGGAAGGAAGCAGCGGAAGGAGTTATTGTATATGTGCCGTAAATTACTGGTGTTGAGCTGGCTGTAAATAAAAGTAATCAAACAGGATTTTCAACCAGCGGTGCACAGTTTTAAAATGATTTTAATATGAGCTACACAGTATTATCCAGAAAATATAGACCACAAAAATTTAATGAAGTTGTTGGACAACAGCATATTATGCGTACTCTTGAAAATGCGATTCGTTTAGATAGAGTGGCTCATGGATATATATTTTCTGGACCTAGAGGTGTTGGAAAAACAACTACCGCCCGAATTTTAGCCAAAGCCCTGAACTGTTTTAAAATAGATAATGAAAATCCATGTGGACAATGTAGAAATTGCACTGAAATTACCACAGGCAGAAATATGGATGTTCTTGAACTTGATGGTGCGTCTAACCGTGGTATTGATGAAATCAGAGACCTCCGAGAAGCCATCAAATATCCGCCAAACTCGGGCAAGTTTAGAATTTATATCATTGATGAGGTCCACATGCTCACCAAAGAAGCATTTAATGCCTTGTTAAAAACGCTAGAAGAACCCCCTCCGCATGCGATTTTTATGATGGCAACTACTGACCCTCATAAAGTACCACAAACTATTTTGTCACGAACACAACGGTTTGATTTTAAACGTGTGTCAATTTCTGATATTTCTGCACATTTAGTAGATATTTTACAGAGAGAAAAAATTCAAAGTGAAACCACAGCACTTGATTTAATTGCACAAAAAGCTGATGGTAGTTTACGTGATTCTCTCAGTTTTTTAGATCAGGTCATTGCCTTTTCAGAATCAAAAATTACTGAAGAAATTGTTCGAGAAGCGTTAGGTATTATTCATGATTCACTATTTTTAGAGTTAATTCAACACATTGAATCCAGCCAAAAAGCTGAAATTTTAGGAACTTTAAATAAGGTTGTTGATTTTGGACACTCCATTCCAGATTTAATTACAGGATTCAATAATTTTTTGCGAGATATGTTAGCTTTATCTTCAGGATTTAACAAAAATATTCATATCTCAGAACAATGTTTGAATTGGGTACAAAATGATTGTTCATTAAGTGAAATGGATTTTCTACGTATAATTGAAATCACTTTGAAATTTGAAGCAAAATTGAAATTTGTTCAACAACCTAGGATTGCATTAGATTCATTGTTCATTAAATTAGCATCAATGGATTCTTCTGTAAGTATATCAAGAGTTTTAAAGGGTAAGGAAGATATTTCAATTCCCGAACAAAAAAAAAGGGATATTTCACCACAGATTAACAAACCAATTTCTGTTCCACCTACTCCAAAAGTTACTGTAGTTAAAGAGCTCCCCCCAGAAGTTGCTGAATCTAAAAAAGAACCTGCAAAAGTAGAAAAGAAAGATACTCAAGCTGTTGTAGTTTCATTGGATTATTTTGAAAATAATTGGGGTGTAATTTTAGGTGAAGTTGAAAAAATAAATCCCAAAATTATTCACTTTTTAGATGAAGCAAAATTGGAATCTTTTGAAAATTCAACTCTTAATGTAAAATTAATCAATGGACATTCATTTCAAGTAAAAAGTCTTGAAAAGGATAAGGCAAAAATTGAGCAGGTGGTTTCTAAAATTGTGGGAACACCCATTCGATTCCACTTTTCAATTGATGAAAACCAAACAGAACCCATAAATAAAAAAAAGAATATTGCGGATGAAAAAGATCATCCCTTATTGATGAAAGTATTAGAAAAATTTGAAGGCGAAATTTTAAGATAGGAGAAATTATGTTTCCAAAAGGTGGAATGGGAAAATTAATGAAGCAGGCACAAGAGATGCAGGCAAAAATGGCAAAAGCACAGGACGAATTAGTTGATTTAACTGTAGATGGGCAATCCGGTGGAGGTATGGTAAATGTCGTTGTGAACGGAAAAAAAAATATAATTTCCTTATCCATTGACCCAGAAATATTAGAAGAAGATACAGAAATGATTGAAGATTTAATTTTATCTGCTGTGAATCAAGGTTTACAAAATGCTGAAAAAGTAGCTGAAGAAAAAATGGCTTCAATTACTGGTGGACTCAATATTCCTGGAATGTAATGAACGGATTACCCGAATCATTAGAAAATTTAATTAGTTGTTTTTCACGCCTTCCGGGAATCGGGAAAAAATCTGCACAACGCTTAGGGTTTCATATTATTAAAGCAAATGCCGAATCTATTTCAGAATTTTCTAAAGCGTTAATCGACGTTAAAGATAAAATTCATTATTGTTCCCAATGTCATAACTTTGCTGAATCGGATTTATGTTCAATTTGTAGTAATACACGTCGAGAACAAAACCTAATCTGCATTGTGGAAGAACCATCGGATATTTTTCTACTTGAGAAAACTGGGTTTACTGGATTATACCATGTTTTGGGCGGAGTAATTTCACCCCTAGATGGAGTTGGTCCAGACCAATTAAATTTTGAAGGATTCATAGATAGAGTAAAAGATGCAGAAGAAGTCATAGTTGCCACCAATTCTACTTTAGAAGGAGACGCAACTGCATTATATATTTCAAATTTACTCACAACTATAGATATTAAAGTAACACGATTAGCACGGGGTGTTCCGGTGGGTGGTAACTTAGAGTATGTGGACGATGCAACATTATCAAGGTCAATGAAAGAACGGGTAGATTTGCACTAATGCCGATTCGTTTTGTACCAAATATATTATCATCCACACGAATTTTACTCACACCAGTTTTTCTGTATTTTCTATTTTCAAATTATAAACATGGTCAATTAATTGCATTAGCAGTATTTGTTTTTGCCTCAATTACCGATTTGTACGATGGAAAAATTGCTCGAAAATACAATATTATTTCAAAGGTTGGCATTTTCCTTGATCCATTAGCTGATAAAATGTTGGTTCTATCAGCATTGTTTGCATTTTTATTTATCCCAAGTTTACAATCTGTGGTCTTTTTTTGGATGTTATTATTAATTTCTTTTAGAGATATATTAGTTACTTTACTCCGAATGATTCTGCAACATAAAGGGGTTACCATGGTAACAAGTAAAGCAGGGAAATGGAAAACTACCCTTCAAATTACAACAATAATTTTAATATTAATATTTCTAACACTACAATCATATCAAATAAGTGGTTCAAACTTTATGGTTGAATACAATATTTTGTTAGGGTTAATGGTAGCTACTACTGCTGTAACTTTTTATACTGGAATTCATTATTTTTACTTTAATGCTCAGTCTTTGACCCGATTATTTTCCTCAAAATGAAAACCATAGCAACGCTTGCAAGTACATTATTCTATATTGGGAAAATCCCATTTATGCCGGGGACAATGGGTAGTTTATTTGCCGTTATAATATGGTATTTTATTCCAAATGATTTATTTATCCAAGTACCTTTAATTGCAGTTACGTTTGCCATAGGCATGTGGTCATCACGGTTCATGATAAATGAGACAGAAGAAAACGACCCATCATGTGTAGTTATTGATGAATTAGTGGGAATGTGGATTGCACTTTTATATGCCCCTCATCGACCATTATTAATTATCACAGCGTTTGTATTATTTCGAATATTTGATATTTTCAAACCCTCCATTATAAACGATTCTCAAAAGTTGCAAGGTGCCTGGGGAATAATGGTTGACGACGTTTTAGCAGGAGTGTTTGCGTGGTGTATGGTAATGGGAATTTCAACAATATGCTAAATGCCTATTGTATTACTATTGGAGATGAGCTTCTGCAGGGGTTTACAATAGATACCAACTCAGCATGGATAGCCCAAACTCTTATACCATGTAACATTGAACTCAAACAAAAAATAACTATTGGAGACAATATTGAAGATATTAAATCTTCAATTGAATCTGCTATTTCTAGGCAGTATGATTATATTTTTGTAACAGGAGGTCTTGGTCCAACACATGATGATATCACCAAAGAGGCAGTAAAGCAAATTTTTGATACAGAGTATGTTTTGGATAAAGATTATTTAAATGATTTAGAGAAAAAATTCCATAAACGTGGTTTGAAAATGCCAGCAAATAATAAATCACAAGCTATGATATTGGATAAAGCAGATTCTATTCCAAACCAAAATGGAACTGCCCTTGGAATGCGGTTTGTGAATGGCAAATCTCAGTTGTTCGTAATGCCAGGGGTTCCTCGTGAAATGAAAACTATGGTTGAAAAAGAGATTATCCCAAAATATATAAATTGTGAAAATGTAAATAATATTACCACTATTAAAACTACTGGAGTTTTTGAGAGTAAACTCGCCGAAATTTTGAATGAGGATATACGAGATTTAAAAGACACATGTTCGTTTGCATTTTTACCCCATTATACAGGAGTGAGTATTCGGCTCAAAAAGTGTGAAAATTATAACGGTAGGTTAGATACAATTGTAAATTCAGTTTTTTCTAAACTTTCGCCATTTGCCTATGGTATAAATGAGGATACCCTTTCAGAAGTTGTTTCTAAAAAATTAATCCAGCAAAAAATGACAATTGCAACTGCGGAGTCCTGTACAGGTGGTCTCATTGCAAAAATGTTTACAGATATTCCTGGGAGTTCTTCATTTTTTTTAGGTGGAGTGGTATCTTATAGCAATGAGCTAAAACAATCTATGGTGAATGTAAGTGAAGAACTAATTGAATCACATGGTGCAGTGAGTGAACAGGTTGCAATTGCAATGGCAATGGGTATTCGAGAAAATACAGGAGCAAATATTGGAATTGGAACAACAGGAATTTCTGGTCCAAGCGGTGGAACAGCTGAAAAACCGATAGGACTTGTATACATATCAGTTGTTACACCAACCCAAGAAATAGTAAAGAAATTTAATATGATTCCATCTCGAAAAGAACATAGAGAAATGACAGCAAACACTGCAATAAATATGGTAAGGAAAATAATACATGAGTGAATCTAAGCGAACTTTTATAGGTATCCCACTTAGTAATACATTGGTTAATATAATTCCAATGGTAAGAACAATGATAGAAGATCCAGAGAAGTATATTAGATGGGTTTTTGGAAAAAACATTCATCTAACCCTATCTTTTTTAGGAGATATTGATGAGGATAAAATCCCCAATCTAATAAACGATATTCAACAACAATTACAAAATGAATCGTTTACCTTATCGATTGAAGGGACTGGAATTTTTCCATCACAAGATAATCCGAGAATATTTTGGTTGGATATTCGGAAGGGGAATAGTGATTTGATACAACTCCACGAGATTTTATCTTCAATAGTAAAACCATATACCAAAGAGGGCAAACGAAGTAATTTTATGCCGCATATTACCATTGCACGCGTTAATAAAAATATAAAATCGCTAAAAGTTGATTGTAATCCCTTTTTAAATACAGTATATTCTCCCGTAGAAATTGATATAAATTCAATTTATTTATATGAAAGTCAACTTACCCCAGAAAGAGCAGTTTATACTGAGTTGGCAGAGTTCCCTTTAAAAAACAAAGATAGGAATTTAAAATGAGCGATAAAAAAGATAACAAAACTTTAGATTTAGCAATTAATCAAATCGAAAAACAGTTTGGCAAAGGTGCCATAATGAAAATGGGTGAGAGTAATGTTAAAAATGTGGAAAGTATTTCAACTGGTTCAATTTCACTTGATGCTGCAATTGGAATTGGTGGAATTCCTAAAGGTAGGGTAATTGAAATTTATGGTCCTGAATCCTCAGGAAAAACTACATTAACATTACACATTGTAGCCGAAGCTCAAAAAGCTGGTGGATACGCTGCATTTATTGATGCTGAACATGCCATGGACCCTGTATATGCAAAAAATTTGGGTGTTGATACTGAAAACTTATTGATTTCTCAACCCGATACTGGTGAACAAGCATTAGATATTTGTGAAACCTTAGTCAGAAGTGGTGCATTAGATGTTATTGTTATAGATTCGGTTGCTGCATTGGTTCCAAAATCTGAACTTGATGGTGATATGGGTGATTCCCACATGGGACTTCAAGCACGACTCATGTCGCAAGCATTACGAAAATTAACAGGTACTGTAGCAAAATCAAAAACAGCTGTTATTTTTATTAACCAACTTCGGCAAAAAATTGGTGTTATGTT
Source organism: uncultured bacterium (assembly GCA_964400495.1). Taxonomy (GTDB): domain Bacteria; phylum Fidelibacterota; class Marinisomatia; order SCGC-AAA003-L08; family D37C17; genus CAYNTS01. The sequence continues at coordinate 9,306 of CAYNTS010000015.1, forward strand.
TGGAAATCCAGAAACAACAACTGGTGGAAATGCACTTAAATTTTATTCATCGCTTCGGCTTGATATTAGACGAATTGCCCAAATTAAAGATGGTGATCAAGTGATTGGAAACAGAACACGCGTTAAAGTTGTGAAAAATAAAGTAGCCCCACCATTTAAGTTGACTGAATTTGATATCATGTATGGGATGGGAATATCGTATGAAGGTGACTTGCTCGATTTAGCAGTTAAGGCAGATGTAGTCAAAAAAATGGGTGCTTGGTTCTCGTTTAAGGATGATAAGATTGGGCAAGGTCGTGAAAATTCAAAAAAATTCATTCGTGAAAATGACAATATTCGCCATGAGATTGAAACTGGAGTAAAAGCATTTATGGGAGTTGAAGTATAATATAAAACCCAAAATTACTTCTTTAGATAACCCTAAGTTTTCTTAGGGTTATTTGTTTCTGTAACACCTTGTAACACATTTCAATATTCGTTGACCAAAGAAGATATAATTGTCTAAATTAAACAATAAATTTAGAGAGGTATTATCATTGAAAATTGCATTATTATTCATTTTCTCAACTTTTCAATTTGCAGTTGCACAACATGATGCAACATGTAGTCATTTAAAAACATCGCGTGTACTAATAGAAAATCCACAAGAGCCAACTCGAAACCAATTGGATATTGATGTTCACTATTACGATATCGACTTAGAAATATTTCCCAATTCAGAAACAATTTCAGGGGCAGTTGATGTGTATTTTACTTCACTCACGAATAATATGCAGACCCTTGATGTCGATTTAACTCAATCACTTTCTATAACTTCAATTACTCAAAACGGGAACATCCTTAACTATTTTCATCAAAATAATCTATTATCAATTACCTTGGAAACATCATTATCTGTTGGTGAATCTGCACATGTATTAATAGAATATAATGGTGAACCTGAATCATCAGGATTTGGTTCTTTTGGTTTTAGTCATGCCTATGGAGAGGATATGATTTGGACCCTTAGTGAACCTTATGGTGCTAGAAATTGGTGGCCATGTAAAGATACACCAAACGACAAAGCTGATTCAGTTGACATAAGCGTCACAGTACCTGAACATTTGATTGTAGCATCCAATGGAATATTGGTAAATGAAGAAGAAAATGGGAACCATAAAACGTATCATTGGGAAGAGCGTTACCCAATTACTACCTATTTAGTTTCGTTGGCTATTTACCCATACGAAATTTTCTATGACTGGTTTCACTATGGGGATAATGATTCAATGCGACTTGATTATTATGTGTATCCAGAAAATTATAATAATGCCTATTCCAATTATATGCTAACCAAAAATATGCTTACTGGATTTTCTGAGCGATTTGGGTTGTACCCCTTTATTGAAGAAAAATATGGTCATGCAGATTTCGTCTGGGGCGGTGGAATGGAACATCAAACTATGACAAGTATGGGAGGCACTTCTCAATATTTGATTTCGCATGAACTTGGGCATCAATGGTGGGGTGATATGGTAACTTGTGCAAACTTTCATCATATTTGGTTGAACGAGGGATTTGCAACATACAGTCAAGCTATGTGGTATGAAATTCGTGATAATAATATCAATTCTTTGCACAATGAGATGGCAAATAAAGTGTATTATGGAGCAGGGAGTATTTATGTTTCTGATACCACCAATATCAACGCAATTTTCAGTAGTAATTTATCGTATAACAAGGCATCTTGGGTGTTACATATGTTGCGTCATATCATGGGGGATGATGCATTTTTTGCAGGACTCCAAGAATATGGTGACCAATATCGGTTTTCCTCTACTGTAACTGAACAGTTTACGGAGGTTATGTCCACAGTCCACGGACAAGATTTAACCTCATTCATAAATCGATGGATTTATGGTCAATATTATCCTCAATATCAATCCAACCCATCGTTTAGTTTGAATGATGATGGCACATTTCAGGTTGAGGTAATAATTAGTCAAACTCAATCGTCAGAAATATTCCCAATGCCTGTGGATATCCAACTGGAAACAGTAAGTGAACAAATTACATTTGTAGCTGATGTTACAGAAAACAATCAAGTGTTTTCATTTATCATAGATTCACAACCCCTGTCAGTAGAACTTGACCCTGACCATTGGATTCTCAGAACGGTAGATAATGGAGATTTTGATTTTATTTACGGGTGTACAGATTTGCAAGCAACCAATTATAATCCAGATGCTAATGTAGATGATGGAAGCTGTGTGAGTGCTGAATATGGCGATGTAAATGCAGATGGCGTCATTGATATTTTGGATATTGTTATTGTAGTTAATATCATTTTAGGACTTGAACCAACAGTTGGAAATGCAGATGTCAATACAGATGGGATTGTTAATATTCAAGATATAATTATCATGGTTAATTGGATAATTGGTGGTTAGTTTTATAGTTGTGACATTTATCACTATGGAGTTAATCGACTGTGTCGATTGTGAATTGACATAGTCAATTCAGTCCAAAAATTTGTCAGAATCGCAGATGAAACAGATTTCACAGAAGAACACAGATTAAAAAATCAGTGAAATTAGCGTAATCATAAATAATCAGTGGTTCAGACAAAAGAGTATATTGGAAGTAATAAGTAATCCACGATATCGTGTGGATATGAAGAAGTATTAGTAACCCACGATTTTAATCGTGGGACTAAGAAACACTAATAGAAAAGAAACCGTTTTAACGGTTTTACAAATTCAGTAAAGGCAACTCACAGACTGTAGATTAAAATTTATAAAAGTAAAATAATAGAATTTTTAAACGATAGGATCAATAACCCCAGCGTGTTCAAATCCGCGGGCTCGTAGGGCACAAGAATCACATTTTCCGCAGGGAGTATCTTCATTTTTGTAGCAACTCCATGAAAGTTCAAGTGGAGATTTTAGTGCAACTCCGCTTAAAACAATATCTTTTTTGGACATATTAATTAGTGGGGTAATAATAGAAATATTAGTATCAGGTTTTGTACCTTCATCAATAGTATTTTCAAAAGCATCATAAAATGACCGTCTGCAATCGGGGTACCCTGATGAATCTTCTTCAACTGCTCCAATGTATAATGCAGAAGCACCAATTACCTCTGCCCAGCTTGTAGCAACAGATAAAATATTGGCATTTCGAAAGGGAACATAGGAAATTGGTATATCTTGTGAGGTTAAATCTGCTTGAGGTACTGCAATGGAATTATCGGTTAAGCAAGACCCCCCAATTATAGAAAGATGCGTCATATCTGCTACTAATCTCTCAGTTATATTATAAAAATCTGCAATATCATGGAATGCTTTGAGTTCACGATTTTCTGTTCGTTGTCCATAATTAATATGAAGCAGAGCAGGGGTGTACCCGTCTTTTATTGCATGCGCTAAAGTTACACAGCTATCCATTCCACCTGAGACTAAAACAACTGCTTTCATTATACCCCTTGACTAATCTCTGGCCATATATATTTTTGCATTTGTAATTGCACTTTTACAGGCAGACTATCTTTTAATACAAGTGTTGATAATTTCTTTGGACTCATGGTTTCATGCACAGGTGAAAATAAAACAGTATGATACTCTATTAAATTAAATTGTTCAATTTGTTCTTTTGCCCAGTGGTAATCTTCTTCATTTGCAATAACAAATTTAATTTCATCAAATGGTTGTGCATCTTCTAAAATCGACCACATATTATGGTGCACCATTCCACTTGAAGGGCATTTGAAATCGATCACTTTTATTACTTCTTCAGGAACATTGGAAATAGATAATGAGCCCCCTGTTTCAAGAAGGACAGTATAATTTTTATCCAAAAGTTGTTGCATTAATTCAATACTTTCTGGTTGAATCAACGGCTCACCACCTGTAATTTCAATCAATTTGCATTCATATTTTCCAATTTTTTTAAGGATAGATTTTATAGATAATTCTTCACCTTGATAGAAAGCATATTCGGTATCGCACCAATGGCATCGTTGGTTGCAACCTGTTAGTCGAACAAAAATACATGGGTTACCAGCAAATGTTGATTCCCCTTGAATACTGTAAAAGATTTCATTAACCTTTAATTTCATATCAAAATTTATGGAAAAATAGGTATCAAAATTAAATAATCATTCTTTGATTATTAACTTATTCTTACACTAATTTAAACTTCCCCTGAGCGGTAATTTTTATACTTTACGACAAACTGAAGGATGATAATGGAATCATACCCTAAACTTTTTATACCTGGACCAACACATGTTCCAGATGATGTATTGCAATCTTTAACCGTACCCCAAATAGGTCACAGAACCCCTGAAATGTCGGAACTAATGGAAACACTAGTTACAGGAGTACAAAAGGTTTTATACACACTAAATCATGTTTATATAACATCACATGCAGCCACTGGCTTGTGGGAAATGGGTATTAGAAATGGCGTGAAAAAAGGAATTCTACATGCAGTAAATGGTGCGTTTAGTTCTAAGTGGGCAACTGTATCCCAAAAATGTGGTATGTATGCAGATTCAATTGAATATACCTGGGGGAAAGGTATAAAAGCAGAAGATGTGGATGCTCATTTGTCCTCGGGCAAATTTGATGTATTTGCAATGGTGCATAATGAAACATCAACGGGTGTACAAAGTGATTTAGAAGCAATATCACAGATGTTAAAATCAAAATATCCAGATGTTTTATTTATGGTGGATGCTGTAAGTTCAATGGCAGGGTCAAAAATTGAAGTTGATAATTTAGGCATTGATTTTATTTTATCATCTACCCAAAAAGCATGGGGATTGCCTGCAGGATTTTCAATATGTGCAATTTCTGATAGGATGATTGAAATTTCCAAAACAATTGAAAACAAGGGGTATTTTTTTGATGTTGAAGTCTATGAAAAGTATTTTGCAAAAATGCAAACCCCAACCACACCGTCTTTTCCACATATGTTTGGTTTGAAATATATTCTTTCTAAAATTGAAAAAGAAGGATTAGAAAACAGATGGAATCGCCATATTGAAATGTCGCATTATACTCAGAATTGGGCTAAAGAGCACGGACAAAGTTTATTTGCAGAAGAAGGGTGTGCATCCAATACTATTACTTGTATTAATAATGACCAAGAGTGGGATATAAATGCAATAAATGACCGATTACTTGCAAAGGGATATCGAATGGATAGAGGATACGGAAATCTTCGAACAAAAGCCTTTAGAATTGCCCACATGGGTAATGTTTATATGGAAGATTTACAAGAATATTTAAACATTTTTGATGGAGTTATCAATGGCTAAAGTACTAATTACAGATCCGCTTTCAGATAAAGGAATACATATTCTTGAGGAAGCTGGTTTAGAGGTGATTTATAAACCAAAACCTACCGACGATGAGCTTCATGCCGTATTAGGTGATGTGAATGGTTGGATTATTCGAAGTGGTACAACAATTACAGCTGACCACTTAAAAGATGCTCGCAATTTGCAAGTAATTGGTCGTGCTGGTGTGGGCGTGGATAATATTGATATTCCTGCTGCAACAAATCATGGTGTAGTTGTAATGAATATGCCAGATGGCAACACAGTATCTGCTGCCGAGCATACAATGGCACTCATTTCGGCTGTATCTCGAAATGTTCAATTAGGTCATTATGGAATGATGAACGGCGAGTGGAATCGCCATGCTTTAGTTGGAAATGAACTACGAGGTAAAACACTCGGGGTTGTTGGACTTGGACGAATTGGTCGTGAGGTGATAAAACGAGCATCTTCGTATGACATGACCATAATTGGATATGACCCATTTGTAAGCCAAGATATGTTTGACCCAGAATATATTAGAGTTGTTGATATTGACGAACTTACTGAAGAAAGTGATATTATTACTCTTCATGTGCCAATGTTGGATTCTACTCGACATTTATTTAATGCTGAACGACTTTCAAAAATGAAACCTACAGCTCGTATTGTGAATGTTGCACGAGGTGGTATCATTAATGAAGATGATTTAGCAGATGCATTAAATAAAGATGTTATTGCTGGGGCTGCACTTGATGTATTTGAATCAGAACCTCTTGGAAACGACCATCCATTAGTGAATGCAAAAAATATTTTATTAACTCCACACTTAGGTGCATCAACTTTTGAAGCAAAAGAAGGTGTATCTCTTGGAATTTGTAATCAAATTCGTGATTATTTAGTAAGTGAAAAGCTCTCAAATACTTTAAATATGCCAGTTTCAGATATGGGTTTGTTAAAAAAGCTGACTCCATTTTTAGAATTAGCAGAAACCCTTGGTCATATTCAAGCACAACTTGCACATGGACCTATAAAAAATGTTTCGGTTGAGTGTTATGGAAGTATTGAAGAAACAAAAATGGTGTTACTCGCATTTCTTAAAGGGCTATTACGAGATATGACTGATAATAGACTAAACTTTGTGAATGCAAATGCCATTGCAGAAGAACGAGGAATTACAGTATCCCATAGCTATAATTCAGAATCTATGTCATTTTCCAATTTGATAATGAGTCATGTGTTAACTGATGAAGGAACTTTAGAAGTAGCAGGATCAGTTTTTGGTGACCAACACTCACGAATTGTTGATATTATGGGATTTGAAATAGATGTAAAACCAATTGGAAATATGTTATTTGTTAAAAATAAAGATGTACCAGGTGTGATTGGCAAAATCGGTACTATTTTGGGCAATAGCGGAATCAATATTGGTGGGTACCAACTTGGTCGTTCTTTAGAAAAAGATTTTGCCTATGCAATCATTCGATGTGATGAAGCAATTTCCGATGATTTGATTGCAAATTTAAATACACTTGATGAAATATTAGATGTCCAACAATTGCGTATTCCATAGAATGAGGAGTGAACATGTCAGATATTTTTGAAGTTATCTTAAAAAAAATGAATCAGTTTAGTGAGTCTTTTACTAAATCTTCTAGTGAAGTATTTTCAAAAGCACTAAATAAAGGTGAAGACTTGACTAAAAAAGGTAAAGTTAAATTAGAGATTGAAAAACTAAAATGGGATTTAAAGCAGCAACAGTACAAACTTGGTAAATATACCTCTGCAAAAACTATATCAGATGGTGTTTGTGACTTTTCTCATGATGAATCGTATAATGATTTATTAGAAAATATCAAACACACACAATTATATATCAAGAATTTAGAAAAAGAGAGTAAAAATTCCAACCCCAATGCTGAAAAAATTTATATTGAATCTGAAAAATAAGTAAATAAATCTTATTTGTCAACATGGGTTAGTTTTGCTATTTTATCGCTATAGAATGCACTCGAATTTTCATCAACTAACTACAAGAAATTTACCATGTTGAAAAACGGTTACAAGTTAATCGTCATTAAAGATGGGCACTTTGATTTAAAACAATTCAATATTACACCCCTTCATATTTTATTCTTTGCTTCCTTAATTGTAATCTTAACCTCATCTCTTTTTGTAGTATTTTCAGATGAATTTGTTGATTGGGTTGGTTCTAGAGAAATCCAAAAACACAGAAATAATAATGAAAAATTAATAGATCAAATTAATGAAAACCAACAGCGGTTAGAATCATTAGTTAATGAGTTAGATAAAATAAAAGAAGAAGATAATAACCTTAGAAAATTAGTCAAGCTACCTATTATTCATGAGGATGTAAGAAAAGTTGGTGTTGGAGGAGCAAGCAATAAAGACCAATCTGAAAACTTAGAATACTTACTTCCAAATGATTTGGTTGATTTAAAGCAAATTAATAAGCAAATTAATTTTGTTAATCGTTTAGTTAATTTGGAAACATTAAGTTTTTCTGAAATTAGTAAAAAAGTTGAACTTGATTTAGATAAAATAAAAGCATTTCCTGCTATTCACCCTATTCCTTTAGAAAATAAGAAATTATCATCAACCTTTGGACATAGGCGAGATCCATTTTCACGAGAGTATAAATTTCATGATGGTCATGATTTTTCTGCAAGAACAGGAACCCCTGTGTATGCTACTGCTGCTGGGCGAGTAAAAACTTCAAAATATTATGGTACATTTGGGAATTATATTGAAGTTGACCATGGTAATGGATATGTATCAATTTATGGACATTTATCTCGAAGAAAAGTAAATAGAGGTGAAAAAGTTGTGCGCGGTCAAAAAATTGGTACCGTGGGAAATACAGGACGTTCAACAGCTCCCCATTTACATTATGAAGTGCAGTACAATAAAAAAAGTCAAGATCCATCTCAGTTTTACTTCGATACATTTGTTCAATAAATTTATTTTTCCCGTTAATTTCAATTTAAAATAATCCTTAAATTTACGCTATGTCGAATCTCCGATACATGATTGAAACGTATGGCTGTCAGATGAATGTGTATGATTCTGAATTGGTAGCAAAATTGCTCCAAAATTTGGGATATTCTGAAACCACAGTCATTGAAGATGCAGATGCAATATTTTTAAATACGTGTTCAGTTCGTGAAAAAGCAGAAGAGACTGTTCATAATCGATTAAATAATTTGCACTACTTAAAGAGAAAAAAACCATCCATGATAATTGGTGTTTTGGGGTGTATGGCTCAAAATTTGAAAAATGATTTATTAGAATCTAAGCCATTTGTGGATGTTATTTTAGGACCAGATTCATATCGGAGAATACCTGAAATTATTCAATCTCGGATGCAAGAGCAAAATCATTTAGTTGATACTCGACTTTCTAAATTTGAAGTGTATGAAGATTTATATCCATCTCGCCATGATGGAATAAATGCGTGGATTTCAATTACTCGTGGATGTGATAAATTTTGTACATTTTGCATTGTACCTTTTACACGTGGGCGTGAGCGAAGCAGAACAATGGATAGTATCATTGAAGAGGCAAAACAAGCAGTTGAAAATGGATTTCTGGAAATTACCCTATTAGGGCAAAATGTAAATTCATACCGAACAATTGAGGGTGGTTTTGCTGAATTATTGGAAAAAGTTGCCAATATCAAAGGTATTCAAAGAATTCGATATACATCACCACATCCTCAAGATATTGATGATGATTTGCTAATAGTGATGCAAAAATATGATAATATTTGTAATTATATCCATTTACCATTACAAGCTGGTTCAGACAGAATATTGAAACGAATGAATCGAACATATACTCGAATTGAATTTGCAAATTTGGTTGATAAGATTAGACATTATATACCAAATTGTTCTATCTCAACTGATGTAATTGTTGGATTCCCCGGTGAGACAGATGGGGAATTTGAAGAGACTCTAGAAGTTGTGGAAAATGTGTGTTTTGATGCTGCATTTATGTTTAAATATTCTCCCCGTCCGGGCACTAAAGCAGCTGAATATTCTGATTCTGTTGAAGAAAACGTGAAGCAAACTCGTTTAGAACAACTCATTTCTTTACAGAAAAAGAATACCTTAAAAGCAAATCAAAAGTATGTTGGTAAAATTGTTGATGTGTTGATTGAGAAGGAAAGTAAGAAATCTGAAACTCAATGGGCAGGTCGTACACAAGGGAATACATGGGTAATATTTGATAAATCAAATGAAAATATAAAAGAAATAGTTCAAGTTGAAATAATTGATGCACAAGGTGTAACTTTGTTTGGTCAAACAGTTAATAAAAAGGAAAACATTCATGAAGCTGCTTAAATATTTATTTTTTATTTTAATTTTAGTTGGGAGTTTAATTTTCTTGGTAAAGTTAAATGAACTTAATAGTTTGAACATTCGGATTCCATTTTTGGTAGATATTGAAGGGTATGAAGAAGGATTTAATGTTTGGCTAGTTATGATTTTAACCTTTACTGCTGGAGTATTACTTGGTTTTATTTTGGCTTTATTTCAAATTATTACCCAAAAAACGGAAGTAATGTCGTTAAAATCTCAACTTCGACGCACCCAAGTAGAACTTGATAGTCTAAGAAATCAAGCAATTGATGATGATATCATTTTAACTGATGAAATTGAGGGTAATGAAGTATGAGCGAAATTATCTTAACATTGCTGATTCTTAGTGTTGCAGTAGGTGGAATATTATTTTTTGTATTCAAATATCGTCCAAAAACAAAATCTAATATAAGGGATTTATATTCTGAGGGACTCGATATGCTCATTACTGGACATCGAAGAGGTGCCTACCAAAATTTTAGAACAATTATTCAAAAAGATACCAATAATATCAAAGCATATTTGCATTTGGGACAAGTGATAAGAGAGGGCGGAAATCCCGAACAGGCATTAAAAGTTCACAAGGGAATTACTTTTCGAAAGAATTTAACTCAATATGAAAAGCTTGAACTTCATAAGAATCTTTCACTTGACTTTAAAGCAGTAAATAATATTGAATCTGCAATTGTTGAAGTTCATAATATGCTCACTTTGGATAAGTCTAATGAATGGGCTGTATCGCAACTTATCAAGTTGTATCGTGAAAAAGATAATTGGGCTAAAGCTGGCGAATATCTTGAGTTATATCAAAAAATTACAGAGAAAATTGACACTCATAAAGTAGCATTGTTTAAAGTAGAAGAGGGGCGTATTAATCTTCGAAACAAACAATATATTGAGGCACGAAACACCTTTCAAGATGCGCTTAATATTAATGAAAAAATTGCGTCAGCATATTATTTCATTGGAAATACTTATAGTGCAGAAAGTGAAGATGCATACCAAAGTGCAATGGATATTGAAGAATTGTCAGTTCAATCTGAAGAATCTGAACAAAAATATGAAGAACATATAGCTGAAGCAAAGAATTTATTGAGCAAGGCAATCCCAATGTGGGTTAAATATGCAGAAATGAATCCAAGTTATGCGTGGATGGTTATTCACCTGTTAAAAGATGCATTGTTTGCTTTGGACAGATATCCTGAAGTTGAGAGTATATTAAGGCAGATTACGAGAAAAGATCCTGATAATATTGAGGTTTTAGCAAGTTTAGCAGATTTCTATGCACACAGAGGTGATTTACAAGAAGCATTAGAGCTCATTGAAACTGCATTAGAAAAAGATAGCACTTCCCTTCTTGTTAGATTGATTAAGTTAAAATTAGATGCACGTAAAAGTGGATCATCTGAAATGACGAAAGAATTAGATAGTTTAATTCATTTTTTGGTTACAGATAAACGATTCCAAATTTATAAAAATACTTCCACAGACTCAGATATTATTTGGCTATATGGCGCAACGGGTCAAAAAGGTGAATTACCAATTTGAAAAAAGTTTTAACAATATTATTTTTATCTGTATTAGTTAGTCAAACTGTAAATATTTCTGGATTAATTGACTCCGTATTGATTGGAAATCCCGAACCTGCCGAAGAGTTGTTACCTACTTTGGTAGTTGAGTATCCAAATAATCCTGAGGTTATGTTTTTACAGGGCTTGTTAGAAATGAATGGTGAAAAGGCAAAAGATCATTTTAAAACGGTTTATGATACACACCCAAATTCAGATTACGGTGATGATGCAGTCATGAAAGTTGCCGAGTATTACTATACAACCGGTTATTATATTCAATCAGCTGATTGGTTGAAAAAAATGCCCTTGTATTATCCACGTTCTTCACATATTGAACGTGCAGTAAAATTATTTTTAAACTCCCTAATTGTTTCTGGGAGTAAAGATACAGCACTTTTTTATTCGAAAGTATTTAAACGACGGTTTCCAAAAATGGATATTGATGCAAAATTATCTGATGTTTTAGCCAGTTTTGAAGCTAATACTCAAAAAAACAAATCACAATTTGTTATAGAACCAGTGAAAGAAGTTGTTTCTAATGAGGACAAACAGTTTTCATTACAAATAGGTGCATTTGGGAAGGTCGATAATGCTAAATCACGCAAGAAAATGCTAGTAAATTCAGGATTTAATCCACGCATTGACCAAGTAGAATCGAATGGTAATATTTTATTTGCTGTTAGAGAAGGGCATTATTCCGACAAGGAAAGTGCAAAGAAAATTGGCAAGCAAATTAAAGCCCGTTTGGGTTTGAATACGATAGTTGTAAAAAATAAATAATTGTTACGTTTGTAACGATGGAAGCGAATGCGACCCTGGTGGGCGTCACGGTCTTCAACACCGATGAGTGGCAGTAATGTCACTGGTGGATTCGATTTCCACACGCTTCCGCAAGAATTAAGTTTGATGAAAGTTTAAAAATTAAAAACTCAATTTCAAAATCATCTAAAATCAAGCGTTTTTAATTAATCATAAATAATTTTAAACCTATTTTTTCATATTAACAAACTGGAGGGGTGTAGATAAATCTGCTTCTTTTGTGAGTTGAATAACTGCTTGTAAATCATCAATCTTTTTTGCTGTTACTCGTAATTGGTCTCCTTGAATTTGAGGTTGAACTTTGAGTTTTGCCCCTTTAATTAGTTTGTTGATTTTTTTGGTTAATTCTTTGCCAATACCTTCTTTCAATACAACTTTTTGACGAACGGACATTCCAGAAGCATTTTCTTCTTTTTGGTAATCAAATGTTTTGATTGAAATTTTGCGTGAGATTGCTCTATTTTCAAGCATATCTCTAATTGCATTTAACTGCATATCATTACTTGCAGTAATAGTAATATATTTTTCTGATTTATTGAGTGAAATAGCAGAATCACTACCTCTAAAATCGTACCTATTTGCAATATCTCGTGTTACTGTGTTTACAGTATTATCAATTTCTTGTATATCTAATTTACTCACAATATCAAATGATGGCATTGTTTCTCCTAGTGATTTATTGTATTAATTGCTCGTTCCCACCCATTCAATAGATGTTGTCGTTTTTCAGCATCCATATTGGGATTAAAAATTGTATCAACTTGCCTGATTTCAGCAAGTTCATTTGGAGAATCCCAAAATCCACTTCCAATTCCAGCAAGCATTCCTGCACCTAATGCAGTAGTTTCTATATTAGTTGGTCTATTGATGGCAGAATTTAATATATCTGATTGAAATTGCATGAGGAAATTATTGGCAGTCGCACCACCATCAACTCTTAGTTCAGAATTTGTAATATTTGTATCTTTCTGAATTGCCTGAATTAAGTCATATACTTGGTAGGCAATGCTCTCAAGACCTGCCCTTACAATATGTGCTTTCCCAACACCTCTCGTTAACCCTGAAATTGACCCTTGCGCATCTTGATTCCAATATGGTGCTCCAAGTCCCACAAACGCTGGAACTAAATACACACCATCATTATCAGAAATTGATATAGCAATCTCTTCGCTTTCACTGGCAGAAGCAATTAATTGAAGTTCATCTCGTATCCATTGAATCACTGCCCCACCAATAAATACAGACCCTTCAATTGCATACACTGGTTTTCCAAAAGCATCACATGCAATTGTAGTTAATAATCCATGTTTTGATGCAACTAATTCTTCACCAATGTTTGATAATAAGAAGCACCCTGTACCATAAGTACACTTCGTATCTCCTTTTGAAAACCCACCTTGCCCATAAAGAGCAGATTGCTGGTCGCCAGCTACACCATTAATAGGTATTTCACATTCAAATAAATTAGGTGAAGTTAAGCCAAAATCATCTGCAGAATTTTTAATTTGTGGTAACATTGTTTTTGGAACTGATAATATTTTACATAATTCATCATCCCAAGTTTTTGTTTTGATATTATAAAGTAGGGTTCTAGACGCATTGGTATGATCAGTTGCATGCACCTTACCGTTTGTTAACTTCCAAATCAACCAAGTATCAATTGTGCCAAATAATAAATCCCCTTTTTCAGCTCTATTCTTAGCATTTGGAATATTTTCCAACAGCCATTTTATTTTGGTCCCTGAAAAGTAACTATCGACGACTAACCCAGTTTTAGTAACAATTGTTTTTTCATGCCCACTTTCTTTCAATTCTTCACAAATACCTGAGGATCGTCGGCATTGCCACACAATTGCATTATGGATTGGTTTACCACTATTTTTATCCCACACAACCGTAGTTTCCCGTTGGTTAGTAATTCCAATAGAATGAATATTTTTTGAAGAATGACGTGTAATAATTGTGTTAATTAGTGAAAGAGTTGTATCCCAAATTTCTTCAGCGTTATGTTCAACCCACCCTGGTTTTGGGTAAATTTGAGTAAACTCAGAATATGTTTTATCTACAATTTCTGCTCTATTGTTTAAAAGAAGGATTGTATTCCCAGTAGTTCCAGCATCAATTGTTAAAATATACTTACCCATATATTTACTTTCGTTTTAAATATTAGAAAAATTACAGACCACTAAATTTACATTAACAAAAAATCTAATTAGTATGTAAATTTTAGCACTATTTATAGGTTATATGATGATTAAAACGATAATATTATTACTTACTTCCATTTTATTTGCAAATCCTCCAATTACTGCACAAGCCATTTTAGATTCTATGAATTCCATTTTAACACCTGAAAATTCACAAGGGAAAATGCAACAAATAATGCAAACATCGGGAGGCAAAGAGCGTGTATTTGAATATGAATATTTTTCTGGAAATAAAGGTAAAAATGTATTGATGCGATATACTAAACCAAAAAAAATTAAGGGCAATGCATTTTTAATGAAAAATCATTCGGACGATATTTGGGTGTATTTTCCCCGTACAAGACGTGTTCGTAAATTGGCTTCCCATGCAAAAAACCAAAAAGTTCAGGGCTCGGATTTTTCATACGAAGATTTTTCAGGTAGTGATGAATGGGAAGAGGATTATGATGTGCACCTCGAAGAAGAAAATGAAACATCATACACCTTAATATTTACTCGCAAACCAAATTCAAGCAAACAATATGCACGTATGAGAATTTTAATTAGAAAATCTGATTTTTATCCCAGTAAAATTGAATATTACAATAATGAAAAAAAACATTTAAAAACTCTATTCTTTGAGAATATCCATCAAGTTGATGGATTTCCTACAGCATTTTCAATGCGAATGCAAAATCATGTTGAAGATAGTCAAACTATTATGAAAGTACTAGAAATGACTTATGATATTTTATTTAAAAAGGGATTCTTTTCGGATAAGAAATTGAAAAAATGAGGTGGATTTACGTTATTATAATCAATCTTGGTATAGTTTTTTCTCAACTAGAATTTAGTGGATATGTTGAAGGAGAGTTAGATCCAATTGATTTACAAAAAGTTTATCTTATTTATGGGTATGCAAAAATAAGAACGGATATAAATTATAATATACTTGACAATATAAATATTAAATCAGCTATATTTTATAAGACATTATGGAGTGATAAATTTATTTCAACTAATGATTTTACACCCATTGAAATAGAAAGTGAATTTGATATGAATTTTCTATCACCAGACAGTCTTTACCTTGATAATTTTTTTATTAACTATTCTTTTGAGGATTTAAATTGTACTATTGGAAGACAACCCATTACGTTTGGGGGTGGGTACGTGTGGAATCCAATAAATCCATTTTTAACGAAGGATATGTTAGACCCAACTTACGAAATACAAGGAGTAGATGTTGCACGAGTCAGTTATCTTTTAAACGAAGTTGAGGTTGAAGCAATTGTATCATTAAATTCAATTCAAAACAATCAAAATTATTTAGTTTCATCCAATTTCTCCTTATTAGACCATGATATTTCTTTCATATATTCTGATATGAATTCACAGGAATCATTTGGCTTTTATTCAGTGGGTGAAATTGCTTCTATTGGAATTTGGACAGAATATTCTTCAATTGTTCATAGTAGTTCCAACTATGTTTTAGGAGGTGACTATACATTTGAAAATGGGGTTTATCTAATGAATGAATATTTACATCAAAGTAATGGACTAAACTTTGATGGTGGTTATGATGAGATAGAATATTTTGTGTATTTTTTTACCAATCCAATTGCTTTAGCACAAGATTACTTTTTTACGATGATTCAATTTCCTATTCTTGATTTCACAAATTTTAGTCTTTCACAAATTACTAATCTTACAGACAAAAGTGGTATGATAAATTTGCAAATTGACCACTCCCCATTAGATGATGTGGATTTTACTTTTGGTGTTTTCGCCTTTTTAGAAAATTCCAATACTGAGTTTGGAATTTTTAATCATGGTTTACGATTTAGAACAAGGTATTATTTTTAGTAATGCGTAAGCTATTACTCACATGGATTGCTCATAATTCTGTCAATAAAACATGGCAAATGACAGTTGGAATCACAATTATCACACTAATTGCTGTGTATTTAACATCAACCCTCAAATTTCAAACAGGATATGAAAATTTACTCCCCAAGGATAACCCTCGAATAGATGAATTCAACACAATATTAGAAGAGTTTGAAAACGAATCAAATATAATTCTATTAGCCAGAGGGAGCGAAAAACAACTTAAAGAATATGCAGACCAAGTTAAAATCTACTTGGAGCAATATGACCAATATATTAACAGTGTCCATACAAGAATTTCAGAAGAATTCTTTCATAATAATGGTTTAAAACTATTAAATGAATCACAACTTGAAAATTTTCAAGGACTTTATTCTGACCCCAATTTAATTCCATATCTCACCCACTTAAATGATAGTTTCGAGAAAGAATATATTGGTGATGAGGGGCTAAGTGGAAATCAAAAAGAAACTGAAGCGGTTCGATTTCTTGATGGAATTGAAAAATTTATTCAACTTCAGCATGAAGTACTAAATGGATATAGGTCTGATGATGTTGGGCAAATCGCAGTCAACTTTATAACATTTGGTGAACCATATTTTATGTCTCCTGATAAAGACATGATTCTTATTATGATTGAACCGACATTTAATATGTTAACTGATATTAATTTCATAGCAGATGCAGTAAACCAAATTGAAAAAGTTGCAAAAGAAACTGCAACTGTATTTAATGTTGAAGCAGGTGTAACTGGTTCAATTGTTCTTGGACGTGATGAATTAGAAGCAATGGAATCAGATTCAATGGTAATTACCATCCTTGCCCTTATTGGTATTTTCTTTTTATTTGTTTTTGCATTCCGAATGTGGATGAGCCCTTTTTTAGCAATATTGACGGTTATTTTAGGTGTAGTTTGGTCAATGGGATTCTCAGCGTTATTAATTGACCACCTCAGTATAATGACCGCCATGATGGGGGTAATCCTAATTGGGTTGGGAATCGATTTTAGTGTACATATTATTTCAGGATATTCTGAAAAACGACATCAAGGATTTACTGTTTATGAGAGCATGTATGAAACATTAACTCGTTTTGGTCCAGGTATTATTACCGGTGGTTTTACTACGGGTATTGCATTTTTAACCATGATAATTGGTGATAGTACAGGAATACAAGAGTTTGGATTAATTGCAGGATTTGGGATAATTATTACCATGATTGCCACAATAATTATTCTACCCACATTGTTGGTAATTCGTGAACGATTTATAAAGAATTTTGACAAACAATTGCAAGTTAAAGATGTCTCCTATCCATTCTTGGGTAAAATTGCTGAATCAACATCTTCTAATTGGAAGAAAATTGGAATTGGTGTAGGGATAATATCCGCCATTTTATTTTACAAATCATTCCAATTAGAGACTGATTACAACTACTTAAATATGGAACCGAAAGGACTTGAATCTATCAGATTACAGAAAGAAATGATAGATGCATTTGATATTTCTTCAGACTTTATTATGTTTACTGCACATTCAATTGAAGAAGTAAAAGAGTTAACTGATAAAGCTCGAGATATGGTAACAGCTGGGTGGGTTGAAAGCATATCTGATTATCTACCTGATGAATCTATTGGTTCAAAACAATTTCGTTTTATTCGCAATTTACGAAGAGAAATAAAAGAAACTAAGCCAATAAAAAAAGTAACTCTTCAGGATTTTGAGTTATTTAGAGAACAGTTAGAACGGCTCGAATTTAATATAATTGAATTACAAGATCTTGCATATTTGGGTGGGCAAGATAAAATTTATAAAAAAGCAATTTCTGTTGTGGGTGAAGTTGATGATACAATAAATGTGGGGTCTTTAACACATTTTATAAACTATATTAATCCCGATGAACATAAATTACCACTTACATTTTTTCAACAAAGATTTTCATCTGCATTTCAAAAAACTATTCTAATGATGGCAAATAATGAACCGTTGACTTTAGACAATCTACCACGCGAAATTAAAGACAGATTCACAGGGAAAAATGAAAATATTTTCTTGATTACTGTGTACCCAAAGAAAAATATTTGGGAAGACATTCAGTTTTTGAATCAATTTTCTGAGGAAGCAACATCAGTTCATTCAAGTGCAACAGGTTTGCCACCTATTTTTGTTGAACTCATGGATATTATGTCAAAGGATGGAAAACGCGCTACATATTTAGCAATTTTTGCGGTATTTCTTTTGCTCATGTTTGATTTTAAATCTTATAAGTATGCTCTTCTTGGAATGACCCCACTCATATTTGGTGTGGTTTGGTTAACAGGATTTATGGAAGTTGTTGGATTAAAATTTACAATGATGAATATTATGGCCATTCCGTTGATAATTGGAATTGGTATTGATGATGGAATTCATATTTTACACCGGTACAAAATTGAGAAAAATTTAGATATAGTATTTCGCTCAACAGGTAAGGCAATTTTATTAACATCTCTTACTACTATGATTGGATTCGGTTCGTTGTGGTTTGCAACATACAGAGGATTAGGAAGTTTGGGAATTGCTCTATTTATTGGAGTTTGTGCGTGTTTTATTGCTACATTATTTGTTATTCCAATTATTTTGGGTTTCTATCACACATTAACAATTGAGAAGTAAAATGAAGCATGAACGGGTTGACCACTTATTATCTCGCCTTGGATATGGATCTCGAAAAGAAATAAAAAGTTTTATTCGCCAAGGAATAATTACAAATAATCATGAAAAAGTTAGAAAATCATCAGAAAAAGTTGATCCCCAAAAGATATTGTTTGATAATAGAAATTTAGAGTATCCTGAAGGACTAACAATAATCTTAAACAAGCCTGTGGGATATGTGTGTTCGCATTCTGTGGTTGATTCTGTTTTTGAACTATTACCTGCTCAGTGGGAAAAACGAAGACCCCACCTTAACACGGTTGGTAGATTAGATAAAGAAACGAGTGGATTACTTATTATTACAGATGATGGGCAATTAACCCATAATATTATCTCACCTAAAAAACATGTCGGAAAAGTTTATCAAGTTGAGTTAGAAAAACCATTAAATGGAAGTGAAGTTGAGTTGTTTGCATCCGGAACATTGCAATTAAAGGGTGAAAATCATCCCTGCAAACCTGCGGAATTAAAGATTATTGATGATACCCACTGTGAGGTTACTTTGTTTGAAGGCAAATATCACCAAGTAAGACGAATGTTTGTTACAACCGAGAATCATGTAGTTTCCCTTCATAGGAGTCAAATCGGTGGGCTCACGCTTTCTAGCATTGAAATTGGTAAATATGAAATTATTGACATCGATGAAATTACTTCACAGATTTTTTAAGTTATTCAACTTGTAACATTTCAAAACTAACCCCACTATATACTTACAAACTGTAACAAATCTTTCAAAGGTGAGTTCTAGTAATTATTTTTAGATTATCATTATTCAAAGAATGGAGATGAAACATGTTTAGAGCTTTAAACATTACTTTAATTATTACCTTAACACTATTAAATGCCAGAATTAATGATAATTTTAATTCATTATCAAATCGTAGCAATGAAATCACATTTCAATTTACCTTAGATGAGTTTGAAATAATTGAATCCAATGGTTTTTCTAAAATTCAAACAAACACACTGGGTGAAACTTCTGTATTAGGGATGCCAAAACTACCTGAATATTCTACTATGGTAATGTTAGACCCGGGTAAAAAATATGAAATATCATATTCTGTATTACATTCAACAACAATAGATAATATTGAGATTATACCTAACCAACCCATAGTAAATGGGTTAGAAAAAACTATAATTGAAGATATTAATGAGCAATTTTACTATTCAAAACAAGTGTATCCATTTGAAAATATCATAATGACTGAACCAGCAATAATGAGAGATATTATTACCTCTAACATTAGTGTTGTACCTTTTAAATATAGCCCACATAAACAACAATTAGAAATCTATCATTCAATTGAAATTAATGTGGTTGAAATTGGAGAAACTGAAGATATTCGTAGAAGGGTTATGCCAAAATCAAAAGTGTTTGAAAATATTTATAAGAATGAAATAATTAATTATGAAACAAACACTAGAGATGAATATCAACAACCTGCAATTTTG
Source organism: uncultured bacterium (assembly GCA_964400495.1). Classification (GTDB taxonomy): domain Bacteria; phylum Fidelibacterota; class Marinisomatia; order SCGC-AAA003-L08; family D37C17; genus CAYNTS01. The sequence goes on from CAYNTS010000015.1 coordinate 29,607, forward strand.
TACATTTGTTCAAGTAATTTAGAAAACAATCAAATTTTTCAACAATTGGTTGAGTGGAGAAGACAGAGAGGGTATGTAGTTTACACTGCATCAACATCAGAAACTGGAAGCTCAACTACCTCCATCAAAAATTATATTGAAGATGCGTATGATAATTTTAATCCTGCTCCAGAATATGTAGCCCTTTTGGGTGATGTAGGAGGTACGTACAGTATTCCAACCTATTATGAAGATTATGGACATGATAGTTATGGAAGTGATTGTGAGGGAGATCATTTGTATACAACATTGGATGGTAATGATTTACTTCCAGAAGTTCTAATTGGAAGAATGTCAATTCGAAGTAGTAGTGAGCTTTCTACTGTTGTTTATAAAATTATGTATTATGAACAAGCAACCTATTTGGATTCATATCCAGATTATTACAAAAACGCATCTATGGCGGGAGATCCTTCTTCATCTGGTAATTCATGTGTGATTACGAAGGAAGCTGTAAAAGGACTCCTTGAAGAATATGACTTTACTGATGTGGATATTAAAACCTCTGGTAATGGATGGTCATCTTGGATGCAAAATGAATTAAGCGATGGTACTTTGTATTTTAACTATCGTGGATATTTAGGAATGAGTGGGTTTAGTTCAAGCAATGTGGATAATGCTAGTAGTGGTTGGAAACTCCCATTTGCTACTATTTTAACATGTGGTACGGGTTCATTTGCTGAAGACCAAACTTCCATGACTGAAAAGTTTTTTAGAGCTGGCTCAGTTACAAACCCAAAAGGTGGGGTTGCATCTATCGGTACAGCAACTTGGAATACGCACACATTATTCAATAATATTGTTGATTTAGGGATTTATGACGGAATTTTTGCCGATAGAGTTGAAACTGCTGGAGCATCATTAGCCAGTGGGAAATTAGCACTAAATAATACTTACCCTGGGAATCCATATCAATGGATTAGTGCATTCACATTATGGAATAACTTAATTGGTGACCCCGCAACTCATCTTTGGACTGATACACCAGAGGAATTTACTGTTTCACATCCTTCAGAATTACAATATGGTTCAAATTTCATCGAAGTTAATGTCCAAGATATATTTGAAAATCCAATTGAAAATGCGTTGGTGTCCGTTTTGAGAGAAAATTCAATAATTGCCGATAATGTACTTACAGATGCTCAAGGATTTGGTTTGTACAATGTCGTAAATGGTGAAACAAATGACTTAACTATCACCATTACTAAACCTGATTTCAAACCATATCAAAGTACAGTTTCAATTTCACAAAATGATGCAAATATTAATCTTGATAATAGTTCAATAATCGGTGTGAATGATGGCAATGATGGTATCGCAAGTAGTGGAGAAACAATTGGGCTGTCAATACCACTTACTAACTTGGGAACTGAAACAGTGAATGGTGTTTCTGCAACACTTTTATCAAATTCTGAATATGTTTCAATTGAAAACTCTACAGTTAATTATGGAACAATATTTCCAAGTACATCAATATTTGGTCAAAATGATTTCACAATTTCCATTTCTCCAACTGCTCAACAATCTGAAGATTTAGACCTTCGGTTAGAAATTGCTGATGATAGTGGAAATACATGGATATCTTTAGTGCCATTGAATGTGTCTGGTGTTTTATTATCATCTGTAAGTTTTGGATATTTTGAACCCGGTCAAACAGTAAATATGGATATAAATTTAATGAACTCTGGTGCAATGGATGCTTTAGGATTAACTGGACAACTTCAATTTAATGGTAGTCAAATTGTCATTAATGATGCAAATGGTGCATGGGGAAATATCCAATCAGGAACATCATCAAGCTCCACAAATGATTTTAATGTAACATTCAGTGAAAATATTGTGTATGGAAGTCAATTCACTTTTGATTTAATACTTCAATCTTCTGATAGTTTTGAAAAAACTATTCCCTATAATATAACAGTTGGTCATGTTAGAGAAACAGATCCCCTTGGACCAGATCAATATGGATATTATATTTACGATTCAGGAGATGTTGAATATGAATTAGCTCCATCGTATGATTGGCAAGAAATTAGTTCACTTGGAGTTAATCTTAATTTATCCAATAGTGGCAATGGCAATTGGAGTGGAAACGGACCAATTGGACATATTGATTTACCATTTACATTTACATTTTATGGTGTCGATTATAACGAAATAACTGTGTGCACAAATGGTTGGATTTCTCCAGGATATTCATCTGCAGCATCTTTTAGAAATTATCCTATCCCAGGTGCTGGAGGACCAACTCCTATGATTGCTGCATTTTGGGATGATTTAGAAACAGGTAGTAGCGGTGATGTATATGTGTATTCAACAAATGAATATGTAATTGTTCAATGGGATAATATGCGAACCAATTGGGGGAATGATTCCAATACTTTCCAAGTGATATTGTATAATGATAATGCACAACCCAATGGTGATAATAATATAAAAATTCAATATCAAGATTTTAATAATACTTCGTCAGGAAGTTTTTCTTCGTATCCACCAATTCATGGTAGTTATGCAACCATTGGGCTTGAAAATCATCTTGCAAACGATGGCTTGCAATATTCGTATTATGACGAATACCCCATCCCTGCAATGGAACTGAGTGATGGAACCGCATTGTATATAACTACTCAACCTCCAATTGCTTTACCTGCCCCTTCACTAACGTATCAAATGGGTAATACTGATTTTGAAGTTGCAATTGATGAAACAGATAATTCAAATCTAACAATTGAAAATATCGGTGAAGAAGGATCTGTTTTATATTATAATGTATCAGCTAGTTACCCAGAATTAGAACCTCCATTTGATGTTGCAGGTGGTGGCCCTGATGCATATGGATATTTTTGGACTGATAATAGCATTAGTAATGAGATAGAATTTAACTGGATAGACCTTCCAGCAGATGAGCCAACTCAAATCACATTTTCTAATAACGATGCTGGGTCAAATCTGATAGATATTGGGTTCGATTTTCCATTTTATGGTGAAAATTATTCACAATTTTTAATTAATGCAAATGGGTGGATTGGTTTTGACGATGACAATGATGAATGGCATAATACTAATATTCCATCTTTTGAATATCCACGACCTGCAATCTTTGGATTTTGGGATGATTTAAATCCAGTAAATGATGATTGTTCTGAAACATGTGCAGGGAATGTGTATTATCATAGTAATTCTGAAAGATTGATTGTATGGTTTGAATCTATTACACATTGGACACTTGAATCATTTTATACATTCCAAATTATTATTTACCCTGATGGTAAAATTGATATAAATCATGCAAATATTCAAGGAGACTTCAGTGCAACAGTGGGTATCCAAAATGCTACAGGTACTATTGCATCTCAGGTGGATGTGTATAATGGAAACTACTTTAGTAGCAATAAGTCATATCAGTTTAACCGTCCATTTGTTCCTACAAATTGGTTATCTATTGAATCAACAAGTGGAGATGGACTTTCTGGTGAATTGCTACTGGGAGAATCAACAGAATTTGAAGTTATTGCAGATGCAACAGACCTAATTGAAGGTGAATATGAGTCATCAATAATTATTTCTTCAAATCAGAATACTGTACAAATTCCTGTTATTTTAAATGTTGTTACAGATAGTTTGTTTTTAGGTGATTTAAATGGTGATGCAACAATCGATGTATTGGATATTGTTATTTTAGTTTCGGTTATTTTAGATGGAACGCAGTTTAATCCAGCCGGTGACATAAATCAAGATGGGGTCAATAATGTTCTTGATATTGTTCAGTTAGTTGATATAATTCTAGAAGGGTAAATCATGAGAAACATAGTATTCTTGCTTTCATTTTCAATATCATTCACTCAAGTATTGGTAAATGAATACTCAGCGTCTAATCTATCTACGTATGCAGATAATTATAATATGGAAGAGGATTGGATTGAATTATTTAATTCCTCTGATACAGACGTGGATATTAGTGGATATTATTTGAGTGATAAAGCAGATAATCCTACTAAATGGTCAATACCAGGAGGTACAATTATACCAGCTCATGGATATTTAGTATTTTGGTGTTCCGGACGTGATGAAGTTTCGGGTGATGATTTCCATACAAATTTCAAATTAAAACAAACAAAATCAACTCCTGAGCATGTTGTGTTTACTGATTCAAATGGTGAAGTTATCAACGATTATGAAATGCAAAAAACACAACTTGAACATTCAATGGGTAGAAGCCCAAATGGTTCTGAAACTTGGAGAATATTTAATGAACCAACATTAGGGACAGAAAATGGTGAAACGAGCTATATAACTTATGCAGATATCCCAGAATTTTCATTAGAAGCAGGATTTTATAATGGAACCCAAACTCTTGAGATTACTACACAAAATCCAGACTTAATCATAAAATGTACCACAAATGGAAATGTACCATCATTTTTTGCAAATACTTATGAAGGAACTATATCAATATCTGAAACGCAAGTTGTTAAAGCAATTGCATATTCGAGTAATCCCGAAATATTACCAAGTTTTGTAACTTTTAGTACATTTTTTATTGATGAAAACCATACTCTTCCTGTATTATCGACATCTGCCAATAATTTAACAACAATGTTAAATGGAAATCAATCACTCAAACCTCACGGAACCATTGAGTATTTTGAAGATGGTGAACGAAAAGATTTTGGATATGGCGAATACAATAAACATGGCCAAGACTCGTGGGCATTTCCACAACGAAGTTTTGACTATATTGCACGCGATGAAATGGGATATCATGATGCTATCCATGAAAAATTAATTTCTACTTCAGAACGAGATGATTTCCAACGCATTATTATTAGAGCATCAGGTGATGATAATTACCCGGGCATTGATTCAAGTGCGCACATGCGAGATGTGTTTATTCAAAAATTAGCAGACAAACATAAACTCAATGTGGATATGCGTCGAGGTGAGCGTTGTGTTGTCTATGCAAATGGTCAATTTTGGGGTGTATATTCTATCCGTGAAAAGGTAAGTGATGCTGATTATACCAATTTCTATTATGGTCAAGATAAATATAATACCCAGTATCTTATGAATTGGGGTTGGACTTGGGCACAGTATGGTGGACAACAAGCATTTGATGACTGGGGTGAAATTCACTCTTTTGCAATGAACAATGATTTATCTATTCAATCAAATTATGAGCATGTTGCTAATGAAATTGATGTTACAAGTTTAGTGGACTATCTTCTGATAAACTCATTTGTAGTATGTACAGATTGGATTAATTGGAATACATCATGGTGGCGTGGTCTAAATCCGGATGGTACCCATAAAAAATGGGGCTATGTTCTATGGGATGAAGATGCTACCTTTAATCATTACATAAATTATACGGGAGTTCCGAGTGAATTACCTACAGCTTCCCCCTGTTACCAAGAGGGAATTACAGCTGACCCCGAACATCACATTGATTTACTAAATAAACTTCTCGAAAATGCAGAATTTGAGCAGTATTATGTTACCAGATACATGGATTTAATGAATACTGCTTTTCAAGAAGATTCTATGATTTCTCTATTAGAGGAGATTGAAGAATCTATTACTCCTGAAATGCCACAACATTTTGACAGATGGGGTGGTAATATGTTCGAGTGGCAGGGAAATGTGGAAAAAGTTAAACAGTTTATTCGAGATAGAATAGAACATATTCCATCTGGTTTAAATTCTTGTTACGATTTAAATGGACCGTACGAAATAACATTACAAGTAGAGCCCACATTCTCTGGACAAATTCAAATTAATTCACTTACTATCGAAAATGATGCATATCCGTGGACGGGGATGTACCATGGTGGGATTGAAATGCTTATGGATGTAGAGGATGAAAATGGATTTGATCATTGGATTTTTAATAATCATTCAATTGATGATTTGTATTCTCCAAGTACTATTTTCAACTTGAATCAAGATGATGTAATTACTGCAGTATTTTCATCTTCAGAATCAAATTCTATTGTGATAAATGAGATTAATTATAATTCTTCATCTGAGTTTGACTCAGGAGACTGGGTTGAACTTGTTAATGTTTCTTCCAATCCTTTTGATTTAAGCAATTGGATATTTAAAGATGAAAACAACGAAAATGTATTTGTTATACCTAATAGTACTTTACTAGATGAGGGTGCTTTTTTAGTATTGTGCAATGATACATTAGCTTTTTCAACTCAATTTCCAAATGTGAGTAATGTTATTGGTCAATTTGACTTTGGATTAAGTGGGGGTGGCGAGAGAGTTAGGTTGTACGATTTTGAGGAAAATTTAGTAGATGAAGTAGAATATGATGATACTTTACCTTGGCCCGTTGAAGCTGATGGAGAGGGTGCTACTCTTGAACTTATTGACCCAGCATTAGATAATATTTTAGCAGATTCATGGGAAGCCTCTTACGGATTTGGTAGTCCTGGTGCTATAAATTCAGTTTCACTAATTGGTGATATAAATATAGATGGTGAAGTTAATATTATTGATGTTGTGAATATCGTTAATATTATTTTATCAAATGAATATAATGCAATTGCAGATTTAGATAATGATGGAAGTGTGTCTATCCTTGATGTAGTACAACTTGTGAATATTATTATTGGTAGCCCACGAAACAATGATGCTACATTTGCAAATGTTTCTAGAGTTGGCAATAAGTGTAATATTTCTGGTAATGGATATATTGGAGCTATTCAAATGGTTTTATCTCATGATGATACATTTACTCTAGAACTAACAAATAATGCATTTATCTCAGACTTTAGGACAATTAATGGTGAAACAACATTGCTTATTATTGCACCTGATGGTAATCACATGTTTACGACCTTTGATGATTATGAGATTAAATCAATAAAGGTTGCTAATAGTTCAGAGCTACTAGATGTAAATACTCCTGATTCATTTTCTTTAAGCAATGTATATCCAAATCCATTTAATAATAGTACACAAATAAATATCACAATACCTTTTGAGTCCCATCTTTCATTAAAAGTTTATGATTTATTGGGTAAAGAAGTCGAAACACTCATAAATGACAAGATAGAAATAGGTTACCATAGTTTTACTTGGAATGCAGATAATGTTGCTAGCGGAGTTTACTTCTTGAAATGTGTATCACAGAATATTGTTGAAACACGAAAAGTAATTTTACTTAAATAGTCGTTTGAAAGACAAGTCAGACATATTACATCAGTTTTCCTCTATTCATCTAGATGAGATGAATACAGTAAAATTACAGAATAGACATGATACAAAATTTGTTTTTCATCAAAATAAATTGGATTTAGTTCTAGAAAAACTAGTTTCAAATTATAGAGTATTATCAATTAATGATATTAGAGTATTTTCTTATAAAAACACATACTTTGATACTGAAAATCTAGATTTTTACAAGCAACACCACAATAAAAAAAGATCACGATTTAAAGTAAGAATTCGTAAATATTGTTCAACTGATGATGTGTATTTTGAAGTTAAAATTAAGAATAATAAAAATAGAACAATAAAAAAGAGAATTAATATTAACACAGATTCTTTATCTTTTAGTGAAGGAGAGAAAGATTTAATAGTTGATTATACTCAAATGAACCCAAATGATTTATCTCCAAAATTGAAAGTTACTTTTAACAGAATTACACTTGTAGATAATAACTTATCTGAACGAATTACAATTGATACAGATTTATCAGTTGAAAATGGTAAAATCCATAAAATTTTCAACAATTTAGTTATTTCAGAAATTAAACAAAATAAATACGACCCCAAATCACCTTATATTCAGGTTTTAAGAGGTCTCAAAATTCCAGAAATGCGATTTAGTAAATATTGCATGGGCATTTTACACGTGTTTAACAAAATTAAGCATAATAGATTTAAGCCCAAGTTATTGCAAATAGATAAGTTATTGAAATAAAAGAGAGAGGGAAGAGATATGGATTTTACTCCAGAGTTAGTTAATTTGATTATAAGGTTTGGATTTAATTTATTCATTGCCTTTGTAGTTATTAAATTGATTTATTATAGAGATTTTACTAGCAATGAGTTTGTATTTACATATTTTATGTTCAATACGCTCATCTTTTTCTTTGCATATCTTTTGAGTAATATTACCCTCAATATTGGATTTGCATTTGGAATGTTTGCTGTTTTTGCAATTTTAAGATACAGAACAGATCCTATTCCAATTAAGGAAATGACATATTTGTTTATTGTAATTACTATTGGTGTTTTAAATGCCCTTAGTAAAACAGATGTTTCATTTACAATTCTACTTTTCTCAAATGCTTCCATAGTTTTACTTACTTTGACACTTGAAAAATCATGGCAATCACATTATTTAATTAGAAGAAATATTATTTATGAAAAAATTGATAATATTAAACCTGAAAATCACGATAAGTTACTTGCAGATTTGAAAGAACGAACAGGGCTTGATATTATAAAATTTGAACTTAAGAAAACTAATTTTTTAAGAGACACTGTAAATATCAGAGTGTATTATAAAGAATAATTATGTTAAGGAATTTAATATTTACTGTTTTTTACTTTCTAACATTTCTGTTTTGCAATAGTGTTGAGGATGAAGAATTTTGGTATAGTGCTGAAATTAACAAAAAAATAACTGAAAAGTTTAAAGTTGAGTTTGAACGTCAGATTAGATTAAACGACGATTATTCAACCAAATACAAATCACTTTCTGAAACATCAATTTCATACCAAGTGTTTCCAGTAATTGAACTTTCTGCTAAGTATAGATATGTGGTGAAAACTAGTAAAACTGAAGAGAGAATTAGTTTTGGAAGTAAGTTTTCACTTTCTGATAACTGGTATATTCCAACATATAAAATCAAACTTCAACAAGATTTCAATGAGGATAATTTACCAAAAGATTTTGTATTAAGGTTTAAAATGAACTTTGATTTTCCTCCCCTGTTTAATTTGAATCCGAGTATATATTTTGAATCCTATCATACTAAAGAAAGTAATAATTACAACTTTGATAAATTTAGAATTTCACCTAGTGTTGACTTTTGCATTACTTCTCAATCATCTCTTAAACTGTTTTTTATTTATAAAGGTGAAATAAAAGATAGTATAACTGAAGCTACTAAAATTTTTGGAACAAAATATGAGTTTTCTTTCTAGATTTATTTTAATTATTATTATTTCATTTTTATTTTGTGAAGATTCCATCATAATTAATGAAATAAATTATAATTCGAACGATATATTATTTAATCCAGAAGATTGGGTTGAGTTTTACAACAAAACTGATTCTCAAATTGATATAAGTAATTGGTATTTTGTAGATGAAGTTGATACTCATATTTTTGTTTTTCCACAAATGACGATTATTGAATCGCATGGTTTTTTAGTATTAGCAAAACAAATTGATATGTTTGAAAATTTGTTCCCCAATGTTGAAAATGTAATTGGTAATATTGGTTTTGGAATTGCAGGAGGTGGTGAGCTACTTCGATTGTATAATTCAAATGATATTTTAGTTGATTCTCTAACTTATGATGATGTTGATCCATGGCCAACAGATGCAGATGGAGATGGACCAACATTAGAACTTATCAATCCAAGTTTAGACAATGCATTGTCTTCTAGCTGGCAGGCATCTTTTGATTTTGGTTCCCCCGGAGAAGTTAACTCTCAGTTTTTGAATAATAACAACAACGATTATTCTACCAATTATTCAATTGAATCTGTGTACCCAAATCCCTTTAATCCAAAAATAACAATAAAGTATATGGTTGATAAACCATCATTTATAATTGTATCGGTGTACAATTTGTTTGGGCAAAAAATTGAAAATATTTTCAACTCATTTCATCTTATAGGTCAATATCAAATTAGTTGGGATGCAACAAATTACACTTCTGGGATTTATTTTATCAAATTGGAATCAAAATATAATTCAGTTTCAACTAAAATTAGTTTAATAAAATAAAAAATGGTTATATGATTCAACTTTCAAAGGAAAATACTGATAAAATTGTAAAAGATATCCAAAGTTATTTTGCAGATAATTTGGGCCAAGAAATTGGTAATTTTGATGCAATGTTCTTACTTGAATTTTTTACTGAAAAAGTTGGACCACATTTTTACAATCAAGCATTATCAGATGTTCATTCTCTCATTTCAAAACGGACTGAAGAAACTCTTGATAGCCTATCAGATTTAATTCAAACAGAAGAAAAATAAACATTGATATGACACTAAATAGTTTTGAAACTTGGATATGTTTAAGCAGTTACCGAATTTTTGGTTACCTAATTATCAATTATTTGACTTTATTTGAAAAAGTTTGAAAACACAAAACCCTCCGTATCACGAAGGGTTTCACTGTGGCCAGAGACAGAATCGAACTGCCGACACGAGGATT
>CAYNTS010000016.1:0-9675 GCA_964400495.1 uncultured bacterium
ATGCTGATTCTTGTCACTTTGGTGACTTAGGTTGGACATCTGACGCTGATACAGACCATGATACAGATGGTTGTCAAGACTCATTAGAAGATGGTGATGATGATAACGATGGAATCCTTGATGATGCTGATTCTTGTCACTTTGGTGACTTAGGTTGGACATCTGATGGTGATACTGATTATGATGGTGACGGTTGTCAAGATGATTCATTAGAAGACCTAGATGATGATAACGATGGCGTACTAGATGGCATCGATACTGATTCATTAAATGAGTTTGTGTGTGCTGATGATGATGAAGATGGTTGTGAAGACTGTTCATCTGGTTACTATGATGTAGCTAATGACGGACCAGATAATGATGCTGATGGACAATGTGACCTTGGTGACGTTGATATCAACTTAGTTGCTGGTGCTAATTTAACTTCTTTCTTTGCATTACCAGATGATCTAAGTGTAGAAAATATCTTTGGTGATTTAGGTGCTAATGTGACTAAGGTGATTAATGAAGGTCAAGCAGCGATTAACACTGATAACGGATTTGTTGGTTCATTGGATGAAATCGAAGCAGATCATGGTTACTGGGTAATTACTGATGATGCTGATGTACTTCAAGTTCAAGGCTTACCAACCTCTCCAGTATTGTATGGATTACATACTGGTAATAACTTGATTTCATACTCATATCATATTTCTCAGTCTGTTGAAGATGCATTACCAGACGCAGCTGAATCTAACCTCGAAGCTATCTATGGTGCTGGTGTTAGTACAGTAAACATTAATGGTTCATGGGTAGGTTCATTAAACGCACTTGAAGGTGGAAGTGGTTACTGGTTTATAGCTTCATCTCCATTGACATTTGAATATAATGCTCCTGATGGTTCTGGATTAGGTCGTTTAGCGAATGCTCTTCCTGCACTTCCAGAAGAGTTTAGATATAACCAATCAATGAATCAGTTCTTCTACTTTGTAAGTGAAGCAACTGTAGCTGATATGGATATTGAAGAAGGTGATATCATTGTAGCTTATAATGGCGATGTAGTTGTTGGTGCTAGAGAATGGCAAGGTGGAATGGCTGATGTTCCAGTTATGGGTTATGATAACCAAACTGAAACTACTCAAACATTAACAGCTGGCTATATGGAAGCTGGAAATATACCAGTATTCCGAGTGCTAGATGCATCAACTGGAGAACTTAAAGATATGAACATGGTAGTTGAAAGTGGTTCTGCTGAATTCCAAAATATTGGACACGCAGTAATTATACTTGCAAGTATTGAGTTCCCATCTGAGGTTGCTCTACATAATGCATATCCAAATCCATTCAACCCAAGTACTACTATCAAATACGACGTGCCTGCAGATATGCACGTTAATATGGCAGTGTACGATGTAAGAGGACGATTAGTATCTGAACTAGTTAATGAGTTCAAAACTAAGAATGTTGATTCTTACTCGGTTGTATGGAATGCTGATGCAGTTTCAAGTGGTGTTTACTTCTTGAAATTAGCAGCTGGAAATACAGTACATACTCAGAAAATAATGTTAATTAAATAAGAGTATATGCTTTTTGAAATGGCAGGGTGCGGTAAACACCCTGCCATTTTATTTTAAAAATCAGATAGAAAGAAAACCAAAATGAAAAAACTCATCATCATTACAATCTTGTTTAGTTTAGGAATGGCTCAGCAAAACAATTTTACTCCTTCACAGTTTCAATATAATCAATCTCGTTTTCAGGCATTTTATATTTTTGAATCTGGGAATATTGCAGGTGTTAGTTTGAGTGTTGGTGATTGGATTGGAGCATTTAACGAGGAAGTTTGCGTGGGTTCTATTCCATGGACAGGTGTAGAAACAACCCTGCCAATTATGGGTGATGACGATTCCCAATGGACAGTTGGTTATATGCCAGCATATGGTATTCCATCGTTTCAAGTGTATGATGCTTCAGAAAATAAATATTACCATGCAACCCCATCCCAAATTTATCCATTCGTAGATTTAGATGTACAAATTATTGAAGACATTACGGTAACATTTGACTGTAACTTTGAACTTGGGGGTTTTGCAGTTATTGATGATTGCGGTGTTTGCTCAGGCGGAACTAGTGGTCATGTTTTTAATTTAGATTTAGATTGTAACGGTGAATGTGCCATCGATACACCAACTTCTTGTGAAGGTGAAAATTGTGGTGAAGCATATGTAGATGGTTGCGGTGAATGTGTTGATGGTACTACAGGGAATGAAGCATGTCCTATTGATTGTGCTGGTGTAGAGTATGGTGAAGCAGTATGGGATGATTGTGGTGTTTGTTCTGGAGGTACAACAGACCATGAAGCCAATTCTGATATGGACTGTTTAGGAAATTGTTTTGGAACAGCTGTAGAAGATGAATGTGGTGTGTGTGCGGGTGATAATAGTTCATGTAATCAACCCATTGCAGAATCTCAAAACATTTCTATATTAGAGGATAATGTTGCACAGATAGAACTAACAGGATCTGACCCTAATAATGATGATTTAACATTTACTATTGTTAGTTCACCTGAAAATGGAATATTATTAGGTAACATACCAAATATTGATTATATCCCAAATGATAACTTTTATGGAAATGATGCTATTTTGTTCACAGTAAGTGATGGTGAATGGACATCAGAAGTTGGTGTGGTTTCTATTGAAGTTGAATCAGTGAATGATTTACCAGTAATTTCAGAAATTACTACTCAGAATATTGATGAAGATAATTTTCTAACCCTTGTGCTTTCTGCAAGTGATGTGGATGGAGATGATGTATCATTTAATGTTGAAGTTGATAATGCTCAAGTTGATATTGATGGTCAAATATTAACAATTACTCCCGATTCTGATTTTAATGGCAATTTAACGGTAACTGTTATTGCTTTTGATGGTTCTGAAGAAAGTACAACTGAATTTATTTTGGGGGTTAATCCAATAAATGACAGCCCTGTATTTTCAGAGATTTCAAATCAAACAACCAATGAAGATGAACCACTTGTTTTAACATTGGATGTTTTTGATGTTGATGGAGATTTATTATTTTTTAGTGGAGAATCTATCCCTGAAATAGGAATTGAATTTGTTGGATCAGATGTTGTTTTGACAACAGATGAAAACTGGTATGGCTCCGTTGATATTACGTTACATGTATTTGATGGAGAATTTACACGAAGTCAAAGTTTTACACTTGATGTTATTCCAGTTAATGATCCACCTGTAATTGATTCAATAAGTGACCAAGTAGTAAATGAGGATTCTGAACTAACAATTTCTCTGTCGGCATTTGATGTTGAAAATGATGAACTTACATTTTCTGCTGTTGATGGTGGTACCGAACTAATTGTTGATGGAAATCAATTAACCATGATTCCATTACCAGATTATAATGGAACAGTTGAAATTACTGTTTCAGTTTTTGATGGATATTTATCTGATGCTACTACATTTAATTTAAATATTTTTCCAGTTAATGATGCTCCAATAATTGATGCTGTTTCACAGCAGTATGTTAATGAAGACAATGTGTTTTCTTATTCATTTTCCGCATTTGATGTTGAAGGAGATGATTTGTCCTATTCTGTTTCTGGAGATGAAACGAATGCTAGTTTTATTATTGCAAATAATACTTTAACGGTTTACCCAAATCAAAATTTTAATGGGGATATTAGCTATACCGTAACTGTATCTGATGGAGAATATGCAGATGCAACTATGTTCACATTAACAATTTTGCCAATTAATGATGCTCCTGTTATTGAAACAATCTATAACCAAGAAATTGAAGAAGATGATGTGTTTACGTATACATTGTCTGCATTTGATGTCGATTTAGATGAGTTGCAATTTTCTGCAACTTCAAGTGAAAATGCAACAACTTCAGTGAATGATAATATTTTAACTGTAACCCCAGATGCTGAATGGTCTGGTATAGTAACAGTAACTGCTTCTGTATCCGATGGAGAATTTTCAGATACTACAACATTTGAATTAGTAGTTTCCCCAGTTAATGATGCTCCTATTTTATCAGATGTTGCACCTCAAGAAATTTCTGAGGATGGTGTATTTAGTTATGAACTATTTGTAACTGATATTGATAGTGAATCATTGTATTTTAATGCAGTTGTCGACGGGAATGCAATAATTAATATAAATGAAAATGTAATAACTATTACTCCAAATGAAAACTTTTACGGATTGATTTCTGTGGATGCATTTGTTACCGACTTATTTTTATCAGATGAAATTTCATTTGTTTTAAATGTATTACCTGTAAATGATAGTCCAGAATTAACATTTATTTCTAATCAAATAATAGATGAAGATGCAATACTTGACATTAGCATTAATGCTACAGATATAGATTCAGAAGATTTATTATACACTGCTGAGTTATTAAGCGGGTTTGGTACAGTAGAAATCAATGGTGCTGATGTTTCGTTTATACCAGAAGCAGAATGGTCAGGGGATGCGGTAATAAATGTTAGTGTATCAGATGGAGAATTTATAATTGATCAGAGTTTTTCTGTAACAGTAAATGCTGTTAATGATAGTCCAATTGCAATGGATGTTGAGTTAAATATTCTCGAAGACTCAAGCGGTATTAATTTTTCATTTGATGTTTCAGATATTGATAATTCAACAGATGAATTGATGATATTTATTTTAAACAATCCATCTCTAGGTAATTTAGAGGTGTCGGGATTACAAGCGACATATACACCATTTGAAAATAAAAGTGGAATTGAGATTATTGAATATAAAGTAAGTGATGGGAATTTATCTTCTAATAATGGTCAGTTAACAATATATATTGAAGCTGTAAATGATGCTCCAGAAATAAGCAATATTGCTAATCAAGTAATTGAAGAAGATGGTCAGATTACATTTACTGTGAATGCATTAGATATTGATGGTGATGATTTAGTATTTACAACAAATAGTGAAGTTGTTGATGTGTTTACTGAAGGAAACGAGATTACAATTATTCCAAATGAAAACTATTTTGGTTCTTCTGAAATTACAGTGATTGTATCGGATGGTCAAGAAATAGATGAAACAACTTTTACACTAATTGTTGAACCAGTAAATGATGCACCTATATTAACAGCAATTGAAGATGTTACCTTCGATGAAGATAGTAATTTTGATTTTATTGCTGAAGTTATAGATATAGATAGTGATGAAATTCATTTATTTTTAACTGGTGGATTTAATATTACCGCATTAATTAATGGAAACACAATAATGTTCAATTCTGAATTGAACTGGAATGGAAGTGAAAGTTTTACACTAACAGCTTCAGATGGTGAATTAACTTCAACTCAAGAATTTAATGTTACAGTAAATGAAGTAAATGACGCACCTGTTGCATTTGATGGATATTCAGAAACGAATGAAGATAATTCAGTATCATTCTATTTATCAGGATCAGATATTGATAGTGAGAACTTGGTGTTTAATATTGAATCAAATGCATTTTACGGAACTGTTGATATTATAAATAATACAGCTGTATATACTCCAAATGAAAACTATTTCGGTTCAGATGCATTTACGTTTACGGTTTCAGATGGCGAGTTTTTTTCATCAGCAGAATATATTATTACCATTCACCCGGTTAATGATGCTCCAATTACAATTTCAACTGTTGATGATATCCAAGTAAATGAGGATGCAGATAGTATTGTTTTGGATTTATCATTAATCTTTAGTGATGTAGAAGGTGATGAGTTGCTTTATTTAGTATCCGATGATAACCCAGCTGTATATACAGAACTAGAAAATACATTACTTTCTGTTCGATTTGTTGAGAATGCATTTGGAACTGGTGAAATGAAATTAATTGCATCAGATGGTGAATCATCAACTTCAGTTAGTTTTAATATAGAAGTTCTATCTGTGAATGATACACCTGTGTTAGACGAAATTTCAGATCAATCCATATTAGAGGATGAAGAATTTAATTATTTACTATCAGCATTCGATGTTGATAATAGTGATTTACAATTTTCTGCTACTGGAGAAGAAGTTATAGTTAGCATGGATGATAATTTGTTGAACATAACTCCACCACTTAACTTTAATGGTCAAGTAGAGATTACGGTTTCTGTTACAGATGGAGAAGATAGTTCAAGCCAAATTTTTGTATTAACAGTTGAATCTGTGAATGATGTTCCAACTGTATTAAATCCTGTTAGTGACATAATTGTAAATGAAGATTCTGAAGATGTACTTATTGATTTATCAACTGTATTTACAGATGTTGAAAGTGGTTCAAATTTATCTTTATCATTTAGTGAAAATGTTGCATCAGCAGATATTAGTTTAGATGGTTCAATTTTAACTATTGATTTTATAGAGAATCTGCATGGAACTGGTCAAGTTAACCTTTCAGCAAGTGATTTATCCTCACGTTTAAGTGTTGAAACGCAGTTTAATGTTATAGTTAATCCTGTTAATGATGCACCTGTTGCAATTGCAACGAGTGCAACTACTAACGAAGATGAAACAATTGAAATTGAACTTTTTGGTGATGATATTGATGGTGACAATATTAGTTTTGCACTTGAAACTGATGCGCAAAATGGAAGCATTGTAATTAATGAATCTGTTGCCATTTATCAACCGGATGATAATTTTAATGGAACAGATATTTTTACATTTAGTGTGAATGATGGTGAATATTCATCAGCTGCAAATGTGGATATTTCTATTAATCCAGTTAATGATGCCCCTGAGTTATTTGTTAATTCTTCTTTTGAAATAAATGAAGATAGCCAATTTAATCAGGAAGTTACTGTAAGTGATATTGATAATGAGTTAAGTAATTTATACATATCATTATCTTTATCACCAAGCTGGTTAGATGTAAGCGGATTAAATTTGGTTGGTACTCCAACTAATAGCGATGTTGGTGTTAGCTATGTACAAATTTATGTATCAGATGGTTCATTAATTGCAACAAGTAATATTGAAATTTCAGTATTAGATGTCAATGATCCCCCAGTAGCTCAAGATCAAGATGTGGAAATTAATGAGGATCAATCAACAACAATATTCATTTTTGCAACTGATGAAGATTCAGAAGAATTAACATTTGAAATAACTAGTTTTCCTGAATTTGGTGAATTGGAAAGTTCAAGAGCGTATGCAACTTATAATTATATACCCGATGAAAATTATTTTGGCACAGATAGTTTCTCATTTAGTGTAAGTGATGGTGAATTTTCAGATAATGGAGTAGTTACGATTTCAATTAACCCAGTTAATGATGCACCAATTGCATCGAATGAATATATTGAGTTAAATGAAAATGAGTCAGCGCCTGTTTATTTCTTAACAGAAGATGTTGATGATGATAACCTTGATATTATAATTAGTTCTGGCCCATACCACGGTGAACTTGATGGTGATGTTTATACCCCAGATGTGAATTATAGTGGATCTGATATTATAGTATTTCAAGCATCAGATGGAGACTTATTATCAAATCAAGCAGCAGTTTCTTTTGAAGTGTTAAATTTAAATGATCCACCAGTTGTTGCAAATCAATCTTTTAATGTACTAGAAGAATCAAATATTAATTTTACTATTGTTGCAAGTGACCCTGAAGGAGATGCACTTGAATTTGAATTATTATCTAATCCGATTAATGGTCAGTTAAGTGGTGAGTTTCCTAACTTTACATATAGCCCAGTAACAAACTTTTTCGGAGAAGATTCTTTTGATTTTAAAATTAGTGATGGAGATTCTTTTTCTGAAGCTTCTATTACTATTTATGTTGAAAATGTTAATGATGCTCCTATAAATAGTGATGCTATGATATTTGATGTAAATGCTAGTGGGCATATCTTTACATTGGATGGCTTTTATTCCGATGATGATGGAGATGATTTAAGTATAGAATTTGTTCCCGGATATGCAGGCATGGGATTTGGTTTTTATGGTGGTAGTATTGTTCCAATCGGTGGTGGATCGTTTATGTATTCGACCACAATGCCCTACAATATTGATATGGTTATGTATAAAGTAAAAGATGGAATTACAGAATCTGGGTTAAAAATGATTACTTTCAGTATTCCTGGTGGTCGTGAAGAACCCGACCGAAGTGCTCCTATGGCAATTGATCAATTCGTTGATGTTACAGAAGACCAGATGATGAATGTGATGTTAATGGGATTTGATATGTTTAATCCAATTCCTGTTGATGGAAGTGCATATGTAACTATCGAACAACAACCAGAACACGGAACGATATTAAGCACAATGATTGTTTCCCCATATCCAGGTGCAATGGTCCAATGGTTGGCTATGTATATGCCACATCCGAACTATAGTGGTCCAGATAGTTTTACGTATACAGTATATAACCCAAATAATGCAACAGCACCTCTTTCTAGTGTCGGTACTATTACTATTAATGTAAATGCTATTAATGATCCTCCGATTTTAATGTCAATTAATGACCAAAACTTTGATGAAGATTCAAATATAAGTATCCCAATTACATTTAGCGATGTTGATAGTGATTTAGATGTTAGTGTTTCATCTACATTTGGTTCACATGTTTCATTGAGTATTTCAAATCAAAGTGCTTATGGTGCTAATGTTAATTTAGATGCAACAAATGATTTTAATGGTAATGGTTCAGTTACAGTGCAGGTGAGTGAAGTTGGAGGAACATTAAGTTTATCTGAAACTTTCAATGTTACCGTGAATGCTGTAAATGACGCACCTTCGTTAGTTTCTCTTTCAGATGTATTAACTTCAGAAGGTGAAAATGTTAATATAAGTTTAAATGTTATTGATATTGATGGTGATACTAGTTTTACCTATTTTGTTAATGTTGAAAATACAGATATGGTTAGTTATTCAGTTTCAGAATCAATATTAACCTTAACTCCAATTGAAGGTCAATCCGGTTCAACATTAATATCTGTTGTTGCAAATGATGGGGAATTTGATTCCAATGAAGTTAGTTTTACTTTAACTATTGAAGCTTCTAATGATCCACCAGTTTTATATTTAATTGCTGATCCTTTCCCCGTTCTTGAAGATAGTGGTAGTTTGATAATTGAAACTTCATACTTTGACCCAGATGGAGATGAATTAGAAATTTCTATTGATGTTGAAAATTCAGATTTATTTAGTTCTGTTAGTTTTATTGGTTCAACTATAGAGTTAATCCCAGCTGATAATGCAAGTGGTACATCAGAAATTTATGTTTTTGTTTCGGATAGTGAACAAACGGTTGCACAAACCTTTACAGTTACAGTTACGGCCGTAAATGATGCTCCTGATTTAGCACCAATTGATGCACTTGAATTACTAGAAGAAGAAACAATCCAGGTTGTACTAGAAGCTTCTGATGTAGATAATAGTTTGTTTAGTTATAGTGTATTTTCTGACGTAAATATAAATACATCAATAGATGGCAATATTTTATCAATAACTGGAGTTCAAGATTTCTTTGGTTCAGTATCTTTAGATGTTACAGTTTCTGATGGCGAATTAAGTGATACCCAATCTGTAAATATTGAAATTTTACCCGTTAATGATGTCCCTGAACTAGCAGGCATATCTGATGTTGAGTTTGAAGAAGATGGTAGTACAGATATTACAATTTCAGCCAATGATGTAGATGGAGATAACT
>CAYNTS010000016.1:9775-36419 GCA_964400495.1 uncultured bacterium
CAGACTCTCAAAGTTTCACTGTTACAGTTAATGCTGTAAATGATGCTCCAGTAGCATTTGATACAAGTGCAGAAACAAATGAGGATCAAACAGTTACAATTTTCTTAACTGGTGAAGATGCAGATGGCGATAACCTAACTTATGCATTAGAAATAAATGCATCTAATGGTAGTGTAGATATCAATGGAGCTATTGCAACTTATGTACCAGATGCTAACTATTTTGGTAGTGATAGTTTCACATTTACAGCTGGAGATGGAGAATATTCATCAAGTGCAAATGTAACAATTACTATATCTGGTTTAAATGATGCCCCTGAACTAGTAGACATATCTGATGTTGAGTTTGATGAAGATGGTAGTACAGATATTACAATTTCAGCCAATGATGTAGATGGAGATAACTTAACATTTGAAGTAATAGGTGGTGATAATATTACTGCAAGTTTAGATGGTTCTGCAATTAGCTTTAGTGCTACATCTGATTGGAGTGGAAGCGAATCTTTTACTGTAATAGCAAGCGATGCTGAACTTTCAGACTCTCAAAGTTTCACTGTTACAGTTAATGCTGTAAATGATGCTCCAGTAGCTGAAGAAATAAATATTCAAGTGGATGAGGATAATTCAATTGTAATTCAACTTTTAGGATCCGACATAGATAACCAAAACTCACTTTTATTTAGTGTACTGAGTGACCCATTAAATGGTTCATTATCTGAATTTGATGGTTCATTAATTACATATACTCCAACTTCTGATTTCTTTGGTGAAGATGTATTTACTTATGAAGTTTCAGATGGAGAACTTAGTGCTAGTGCAACTGCAGTTGTGAGTGTCCAGCCATTAAATGATGCACCATTTATAACTTCTTTTGCACCAACAAATGCAACAGAAGACATTGAATATTCTTATCAAGTAGAAGTTGAAGATCCAGATAATACTGAATTTTACTACTCATTAAGTAATGCTCCAGAAGGAATGGAAGTTTCTGATTCAGGTTTAATTACATGGACACCTCTCGAAGGAGTTATATCTTCTGGAACTGTAATATTAACTGTTGATGATGGGGGTTTATCAGTAGATGAAGTGATTGATATTTCAGTTATATCTGTAAATGATGCTCCAATTATCAGTTCAAGTGCTCCTACAACAGGAACAGAAGACATTGTATATTTATATCAAGTTATAGTTGAAGATCCGGATAATAATAGTTTTGAATTTTCACTTCTTGATGCACCTGAAGGTATGGTTATTACTCCAAGCGGTGTGATTGCTTGGACTCCAACAGAAGGAGTTTTAACATCAGGATTAGTAACAATTACTGTAAGTGATGGAGATTTAGAAGCAACTCAAGATTTTGAAGTTACTGTTACACCAATTAATGATATACCAGTAATTACATCAGTAGCTCCTTTAGATGCAACTGAAGACATAGAATATGCATATCAAGTATCTGTTGAAGATTCAGATAATGATAGTTTTTACTACTCATTAAGTAATGCTCCAGAAGGAATGGAAGTTTCTGATTCAGGTTTAATTACGTGGACTCCTTTAGAAGGTATTCTTTCTTCAGGCAATGTAACATTAATAGTAAGTGATGGAGATTTAGAAATAACTCAAGAATTTGAAATATCTGTTATGATTGTGAATGATGTTCCAGTAATCATTTCTTCTGCTCCAAGTACAGCAATTGAGGATATCGAATATTCTTATCAAGTAGAAGTTGAAGATCCAGATAATGATAGTTTTATGTTTATTTTATATTCTGCTCCGGAAGGAATGTCAATTACAGAAACTGGATTAGTTACATGGATAGCAACAGAAGGTGTTCTATCTTCTGGTATTGTTGAAGTGTTTGTTTCTGATGGTTTATTAGATACTGTTGAACAATTTATTATTACTGTTACTCCAGTAAATGATGTACCTGTAATTGTGTCAGTGGCACCTGATTCAATGTTTGTTGAAACAATGTTAGACTATGTATTAGAAGTTGAAGATCCTGATGATTTCACTTTTACCTACTCTTTAGAAAATGCTCCAGAAGGAATGTTTATTACCGAATCTGGGCATTTACGTTGGTTCCCTGAAGAAGTTGGTACCTATGGTCCAATTACTGTGTTAGTATATGATGATGAAAATGCAATTGGCGAACAAGTATTTACTTTAGTTGTTGACTATGATTATATGGTTCAACAATTTGATCTACATGAGGGTGCAAATTTAATTAGTTTCTACTCGTTACCACCACAAGATGTAGCTGTTCCTTATGTATTTGAATCTATTGGAGATGATATTAGTCAATTAATTGGAATGCAATCTTTAGGATTTAACTTAGGTAGTGGACAATGGGTTGGTTCATTAGATTCTATTTCAGCTGAAGCAGGATATTGGGCAATACTAGAAAATGAAGCCAATTTACCAATATATGGTTTACCAACTGAATCTGTGGAATACATTGCTGTACCGGGACCAAATTTGTTTTCATACTCGTATGAAGAATCACAGTATATTACTGATGCTTTACCAGATGAAGTACTTGAAAACACTTGGGCTATTTTCTCTGAAAATTCAGCTGCTGTAAATGTTGATGGTGACTTTGTTGGATCTTTAAATACATTCAAGGGAGGGGAGGGGTATTGGTTTATTGCCGATATTTCATATGTATTTGAGTATGGAGTCCCAACAGGTCAAGCATTAGCACGTGCAAACGTATTAAAAGACGTACCTGAAGAGTTTTCATATAATCAATCTACCTTACCTTCATTTTACTTTATTGAAGAGATTGAAACTTCTTCATTTAATTTGGACGAAAATGATTGGATTGTTGCACATTGTGATAACACAATTGCAGGTGCAAGAAATTGGTCTGGTAATTTTACAGATGTTCCTGTAATGGGATTTGATAATAGAGATGCAACATGTGGATATTGTGAAGCTGGGCAAATTCCTCAATTTTCAATATTAGATGATGAAACAGGTAAAATAGTAAATTTATCTATGAATGAAGCTGTTGCTTGGAGAGAAAATAATGTTACTGTTGTTTCACTTAGTGAAGTAGCAATGCCAACTGAGATTAATTTATATGATGCATATCCAAATCCATTTAATCCAAGCACTACAATTAGCTATGATGTTCCGGTTGATATGAATATTAATATTTCAATTTATGATTTACGAGGGCGTTTAGTAAAAGAGTTGGTTAATGCTCAAATGAATGCTAGCGAAACTCCATATCAAACAACATGGAATGCTAATAATATAGCAAGTGGAACTTATTTTGTTAAACTAACTTCTGAAAGTGTGATTAAAACTCAGAAGATAATGTTGATAAAATAATTTTTTCTAGTTCATTTTTGGATATATAAATGAACTAATTATATAAAAAATATTTATTCGTCATGTATTGACATAAACAGAGCTATACTTGTTGGATTTGGTAGTAAATTTAAATTTGGAAAAGAGATAGGTAACTATCTCTTTTTTTTTAGCAAAACTAAATTGATAAAAATCTTTAGAGTTTAGTTAAATTGTTTTAAATTTAGAGCTTAGTGGGGAAACCCTTTTCATATAATAATTCAAATAGTAAGAGGAAAAATGAAAACATTACGTAAAACTTTTATCATTATTGGGTGTATCGGATTGTTTACATCTTGCTTTGATACAAAGCAGATTGAACAAGATTTAGGTGCAATCAATGATAGTATGAAGATTATACAAAAGAAAATTGATGATCTTGAAAAGAAACAAAAGACATTTGCAACTGATATTGCGACATTAAAAAGTCAAAAAAATAAAAATAATTCAAATAATAAAGGACCTGATCCAAATAAAGTGTATGACATTGCTGTTGCAGGTTCACAAGTGTTTGGAAATCCAAATGCAAAAGTTACAATTACTGAATGGATGGACTTTCAATGACCGTACTGTGCACGATCAACCGGTCTGGTTGATGATATTTTAAAAAAATATCCTAACGATGTAAAAGTTGTAATTAAAAATTTCCCATTAGCTTCTCACAAGCAAGCAATGAAAGCAGCTAAATATGCATTGGCTTCGGCGAATCAAGGAAAGTATAGTGAAATGTATCATAAAATCCTTGATAATTATAGAGCATTAAAAAGCAATGAAGATCTACCTTTACAATATGCTGCAGAGCTTGGAATGGATATTGAAAAGTTAAAACAGGATATTTTGGATCCTGCGTTAGAGCAGCAAATTCGAAAAGAAACAAATCAAATGAAGAATACAGATTTGCGTAAATCTGTACCTAAATTCTTAATCAACGGTCGTGAACCTGCAAAACGTGACCTTGCTGGTTTTTCTGCTATGATTGATGCTGAATTGAAAAAACTCAAAAAGTAATCCATATCACAAAAATAATTAACAAAAACTCCATATTTTAAATATGGAGTTTTTGTTTTAATGATGAGAATTGGTTAAATTCAATACTGAATTTCATCGAAGAAAGTAATTTATGATTAGAGATAAAATAAGATTGTTTATATTATGTATGGTGTTTTGCCAAATTGTGTTTACACAAACCCCAATTGATTTTGAATATGAAAGTTCAACTCAATTAGGTTTTTATATTTTTTATAATGTTAAAATTAATGATGTACAAATTCAAGATGATGATTGGGTAGGTGCTTTTAAATGTAATGAATGGAACTCTCAAACGATGGAATGTGTAAATTTTGGACCATGTGTTGGCTCAAGACGATGGGGCGAATGTTCTGAAAGTGAGTACTACCCAGCATGCGATGTACCAGTGTTTGGAGATGATGGTTCTGAATTAACAGATGGGTATATGGTTACAGGAGAGTTGCCAGCCTTCAAAGTATATAGTGTTATGTATGATGCCTATTATAACGGGATTCCATCTTCATATCATACATGGGAATATATGATTACACCTCAGATTGAATCCCTAGATATTTTTGATGAAACTATTTCAGGATGTACAGATCCAGACTATGATGAATATAACCCATATGCAATTATTGATGATGGAAGTTGTTTAAGTCTTGGATTTGAATCTGAAATTCCAACCAACTTACAATTAGATGGAGTTTTCCCTAACCCGTTTAACCCATCAACTAATATTCATTTTACAATAAGTGAAAATACAAAGTTAGAAATTTCAATTTATACTATAATGGGTGAAAAAATTGATCATATAACTTCCGGGGAATATTTAATTGGTGAGTATACCATTCAATGGATCCCCAAAAGTGAAAATAGTAGTGGTATTTATTTTATTCAATTAAAAACTACTAATGAAACACTGTTACAAAGTGTAACATTAATTAAATAGATATTGTGATTAATATCATATCACAGAATTACAATTTAAATTAACTTTTTACGAGTTCAGTTTATTATTTTATGAGACAGGTTAAATGAAATTTAAAATACTATTATATGTTATGACCATTTCTGGTTTGTTTTCGCAAACTCAACCACCCAACGGTTTCGAGTTTAACATATCTTCTAAACAAGCATTTTATTTTGTTTCAACAGTTTGGTTTGAAAATGAATTTCAAATTGAAAATGAAGATTGGATTGGTTCATTTAGAGTAGATGTAGATGAAACATTATCTGGTGAATGTGAGCAATCTGAAATGAATTATGATGAAACGATTGGACTAGATGGGAGTACATGTATAATTCCTGTTGAAGAAAACTGTCCTAGTGTAGATGGTGATATGGCTATTAGTCCAAATGCATGTCCGGATCTCAATGATGATGGTGTACTCACCGAGCATGTTTTTATGGGACCAACTGGTGCCCGTCAATGGGGAGAATGTCAAAATAGTGAATGGTGTGATATTCCTGTGATGGGTAACGATAATGAGGATTATTCGAGTTCATATTTTCCAGATCCAAATATGCAAAATGAAATTCCTGAGTTTAGAATTTATGATAATTCAGAAAGTGCTGTATATTATGTAACACCATCAGAAAACTTCCCATATTCAACTAATTCATATTTTTTTATTGATACATTATCTGTACTTATCGATTGTAGTAATGATTTGGGTGGTTCAGCTTCAATCGATGACTGTGGAGTATGTTGCGGGGGAAACACGGGATTAGAATGTTCATTTTATACAGATGATTCAAATTATGGTGGAGCGTACGACTGTATGGGAGAATGTAGTGCTGATTCACCCATAGGTTGTTCTGGTGAAAACTGCGGTGAAGCATACATTGACGGATGTGGTGATTGTGTAGAAGGATCTACTGGAATTCCTGAATGTGAGAATGATTGTACAGGTCTTCTGGAAGGCACAGCGGTTTGGGATGATTGCGGTCAATGTGTAGAAGGAACTACAGGAGATATTTACAATTGGGCAATGGATTGTAACAATGATTGTTTTGGTTCTGCAATTATCGATGACTGTGGTGTATGTTCAAATGGTCAAACCGAACATAGTTTTAATATTGATATTGATTGTAATGGTGACTGTGCAGAAAATACACCTGTTAGTTGTGAAGGTGAAAATTGTGGTGAGGCCATAGTAGATGACTGTAGCGTGTGCTCCAATGGTGCAACGGATCATGAATATAATATTGATATTGATTGTAATGGGGATTGTTTCGGTAGTAGTGAACTTGATAGTTGTGGAATTTGTGGTGGTGATGACTCTTTTTGCAATACACCAACAGCTTCCAATCAATCTGCTGAAACTGATGAGGATATTACATTAACTATTTTCCCTTTAATTTCAGACCCTAATGATTATCCATTATCAATGCAGATTACACAAAACCCAGAGCATGGAATAATTCTTTGGCAACCACCTGCATTCGTGTACACACCAAATGAAAACTTTAATGGTGAAGATAGTTTAAAATATGTTGTTTCAAATTTCACATGGTCGTCAGAAGAAGCAACAATTTATATCCAAATTGATTCAGTTAATGATGCTCCTACTTCTGATGATTTAAGTATAGAGACTTCAGAAGATACTGATGTTGAAATAGCATTATTAGTTAATGATGTGGATAGTCAAATTTCAATTTCAGTTGGAGATATACCACACCATGGGTTTGTACAATTAGTGGAAGAAACAGCAATTTATACACCAGATTTTAACTATTTTGGCACTGATTCATTTACTTATATTGTAGATGATGGAGAATATTCTATTGAAAGTTTTGTAGAAATTAATATTCTTTCAATTAATGATATTCCTGTTTCAAATGATATTTCTATTAACACCAATGAAGATACATACTTTATTGGAACTGCTTCAGTGAATGATGTTGATAATTCACAGGATCAACTATCTTTAATTTTGCAAAATCAATCAAGTTTAGGTCAATTTACAATAATTGGTTTAGATTTTACATTTTATCCATATACAAATGTTTCGGGAATGGAAGCTATTAGTTTTAAAATATTTGATGGAACTGAATTATCTGAAGAATATTTTTTCATGATAAATATTATCCCCGTTAATGATTTCCCAGAAATAATGCAAATTGGTGATCAAGTCATTAATGAAGATTCTGAATTTAGTTATATGTTAGATGGATTTGATATTGATGGTGATGAACTTGAATTCAGTGCTCAAGTTGATGATAATGCATCTGTACTTATAGATGGAAATTCATTAACAATTGTTCCTGAGCAAGATTGGTATGGGAGAATTTCAACTACTGTTTCTCTGAGTGATGGTGAGTTTGAAGATCAAACCTCTTTTAATTTAGAAGTTAATCCTGTTAATGATTCTCCTGAATCACAAAATGTTCAAATTGAAATTGATGAAGACACGCCAACTTCATTTACAATTTCTGCTGTTGATATTGATTCCAATGTTGATGATTTATCAATTATAAGTATTACATATCCTATTTTTGGAGATATCCAGTTTAATGGACTTGATGTTGAATACATACCATTTGAAAACATGTTTGGAAACGAACATATTACATTTTGGATTTTTGATGGAATAAATGTATCAAATACTTATGAATTAGATATTAATATTTTACCTATCAATGATACTCCTGAAATTTCTGGTATTCCAAATCAAAGTATTAATGAAGATAATGAGTTTATTTATACTATTGAAGGGGATGATATCGATGGAGATACCCTTGAATATAGTGCTCAAGTTGATGGAAATGCATCTGTGTTAATAGATGGAAATTTACTCACAATAATCCCCGATCAAGATTGGTTTGGTTTGATAACTGTTTATACTAGTGTTAGTGATGAATCTTCTTCTAGTCAAACTGAGTTTGAAATTATTGTTAATCCAATTAATGACCCACCGGAGTTTACGACAACAAGTTTAGAAAATGCGGATGAAGATGCTTTATATCTATTTCAAATTTTAACTCATGATATAGACAATGAAACAGAAGAATTAATTTTAAATTTAGAACAACATCCATCTTGGTTAAGTTTAGTTGGATCCGATTTGCATGGAACTCCTACTAATTCACATATAGGTCAAGATTTTATTGTTCTGTCAGCTTACGATGGTGAATTGATTACAACATCTCAATTTTCAATATTCGTTAATGAAACGAATGACATTCCAAATGCATTGGATATTACCTCTCAGTTAAATGAGGATGATTCTATTGATTTGATTTTATTTGGAACTGATGAAGAATCATTAGGTGATTTAACATTTGAAATAGTCGATAACCCATTAAATGGACAATTATCATTTAACAATCGAGATTTAGCAACAGTTACATATACCCCTAATGAAAATTATTTTGGAACTGATTCATTTTCCTATATTGTTAGTGATGGAGAAAATCCTTCTGATTTAGCATTAGCAGAATTATCTATCAATTCAGTAAATGATTCACCTTATTTTTTGACTACTAATGATGATATCCCATTATTAATTGAAGATATCCAAGAAACTATACAAATTGAATTTATAGATATTGATAATGATCAAGATGAATTAACTTTAGAAATAGTCTTTGCTCCAAGTTGGGTTATTCTCGATGGTGATAACTTGATTGTCAATCCAATTAATACAGGTATTACTAATACATTTACAGATATTTCACTTTCGTTAAACGATGGCGAAAAAGAAACAATTCAAACATTTACATTAGAAGTAGAGCCAGTTAATGATGCACCAATTTCGTTGAATATTTCTACATTTGTTACTGAAGATGAATCTGTGAGTGTTACTTTACTTGGAGTTGATGAAGACTCTGAATTATTATCATTTGAAATTAATAGTACACCACTTCATGGAATTGTTGATATTCTAGATGATGAAGTTATCTATATGCCAAATTTAAATAATAATATACCTGATTCATTTGAATATGTTGTGTTTGATGGAGAGTTTTATTCTGATCCATCAACAGTATTATTGGAAGTTATTCCGGTAAATGACCCACCAGAAGTTATTGAATCAGTAGAATTCGAAGTGTTATCTGAAAATCAATATGAGTTTGATTTATCTTCATATTTTTCAGATATTGACTCCCCTGAAGATAACCTTTCTCTTACTTTTTTACCACATGGTAATGGAGATAATATTGTAGGAATGACTTTTGGTTCTGGAAATATTGAAAATGTTATTAATGAAGACTTTACATATATATATAACAGAACTCCATTGTCATTAGATACAGATTATATTCTTTTCAAAATTAGTGATGGAATGTCTGAGTCATCATTAGGACTTATTGCATTTGTTTTAAATGCAAATAGAGATGAAAATAGTAGAGGAATAATTCAATCGGTACCGCAAAATATTGATGTTTCTGAAGATATACCTCTTGAAATAAGTTTAGTTGCTTACAATTCAAATCCATTAGATATTGACCAGAATTTTCCAACAGATGGGAATGGAATAACCTATGAAATTATAAATAATCCAACACATGGCGATTTATCAGATTTTGTTATTGAATTGAATGATGAAAATGATGGATATGTTGTGTTTTCAGGGTCTTATTATAGTCATCCAGATTTTGGTGATGATATTGGGATTGATGATGTTTTACGTGATGAAGTATTCTGTGACGAAAGTGGATTGGATTCATTATCATATTCTATTTTTAATCCAATTACTACTACATGGACTGATACAGTTACAATCGAGTTCTGTGTACATGGAGTAAATGATCCACCAACTATTTTAAATGCTATTGATAAAACGGTTGATGAGGATAATACGTTAGCGATTCCACTAGAAGTAAATTCTGGGTTTAGCAGTGGGGATATTCAAATTAATCCAATTGCTATTTCAATATTTGATCCAGATACATCGTATAATTATATAGATTTTGAGTTTAATTCTATAGGGGACTATTTCAATTTTGAAATTTCAAGTCTTAGTGATACGGTGTATTTACATCCATTTGAAAATTATAATGGAATTTCTCAAATTCAAGTAACTGTTTCAGAAAATTATGATTTTAATTTTGATGAAATTCCTGACTTTGCTGATACACCAGATCCTCCATTTGAAGATTCACAGATTTTTTCTGTTGAGGTGATTCCAGTTAATGACCCACCAATAGTGTCAAATATTTCTGATAAAGTTTTATTAGAAGAATCTTCAATTACTGTCGAGCTCGCATCCTCAGATATTGATTCTGAAGGAATAACTACATTTGAAATTAATATTGGAGATACAACTTTATTATCATCTGAGTTGTTAAACAATCAACTCACTTTACAAGCAAAAGAGAATCAAGTTGGACTAACAAATATTACAGTTACAGCAAACGACGGTGAAAGTGATTCAATACCTGTAGAATTCCAAGTTACAGTACAAAATGTAAATGATATTCCAACTTTATCACCTATATCCAATCCAAGTTCAATATTTGAAGAAGGAGTGGTTGAAATTGAAATTAATCCTCTTGATAATGATGCATTGGATTCATTACGAGTAATTGTGACAAGTTCAAATTCAATTTTGTTTCCAAGTGAAAGCATTGTTGTAAGTCCATTAATTGAATTAACAAATTTTTCTAGACAAATTTTATTAACTCCTGCTATAAATCAATTTGGAAGCTCAGATTTCACTGTTGAAATTTTCGATGATGAAAGTTCAACAATTCAACAATTTTCAGTAGTAGTTGAGCCAGTTAATGATCCTCCAATAATGAGTGAGTTAACACCAGTTGAGTTAAATGAGGATTCGAATTATGAGTTGTTATTAGATGCATCTGATGTTGACAACACATCTCTACAATATTCAGTTAGTACTAATGAAAATTATGACTTAATATTAGAAAATAATCTTTTGACAATTAATCCAATTGGAAATTATTTTGGATTGGATACATTAAATGTGTTTGTTGAGGATGATTCAAATGCACAAGATCAAACCGAATTGATACTAACTGTAATCCCAGTAAATGATGCACCTGTTTTATCTCAAATTGGGGATATCTTATTTGCTGAAGATACATCAATTGAGATTGATTTAGATGCAACTGATATCGATTCAGAATCGTTGAGTTATTCAATTTCGGAAGGCGAAAATATAACTGCAAATATTGAGGGCTCAACCCTCACTTTCACAGCATTAGAAAACTTCAGTGGAATAGAAATATTTACAATAACAGTAAGTGATTCTGAACTTTCAGATTCTGAAACATTTCAAGTTAATGTGTTACCAACAAATGATATTCCAGTTGCAACAATCTTGGAGACAAGTACAGAAGAAGATAATGCTATTACTCTTTCATTAAGTGGTTCGGATATTGATGGGAATACTAATTTTACATTTGCAATTGTTTCTGATGCAGAACATGGAAGTGTGGTATTGAATGAATCAATGGTTTCCTATACTCCAAATGCAGATTTTAATGGAGTAGATAGTTTTGAATATACAGTTAATGATGGAGAGTTAATATCAGAACCAGCATTAGTAACTATCCAAACTACCCCAATAAATGATGCACCTTTATTGTCACAAATTGGAGACATTACATTTGCTGAAGATACATCAATTGATATTGAGTTAGTTGCAACGGATGTAGATTCTGAATCGTTGAGCTATTCAATTTCGGAAGGCGAAAATATAACTGCAAACATTGAAGGTTCAACCCTCACTTTCACAGCTTCAGAAAATTTCAATGGAACCGAATCATTTGATATTGCAGTTTCAGATGGAGAGTTATCCGATGATGAAACGATTAATGTTGAAGTCTTATTTGTAAATGATGCGCCGATATTACCAAATATTGAAGTTGAAACAAACGAAGATATTAGTAAAGTTATAGAGTTAATAGGTAGTGATGATAGTAATATTCAGTTAACTTATTCAATCCAAAGTCAACCTGAAAATGGAATTGCAAGTATCAACGGTCCATTATTAAGCTATACACCAAATCCTGATTATTACGGGAGTGATGTTGTTGAAATTTCAGCAAATGATAGTGAATTAACATCAGAAATTTCTACAGTCACAATTGAAGTTACTCCAGTAAATGATGCACCAGTTATTATATCTACAGATCCAATAGAAATGAGTGAAAATACAGTATTAGAAATTGAAATATCTGCAATAGATATTGAAAATGATAATTTGATTTTTTCAACTTCAACATATTCAAACAATATTACAACATGGTTTATTGGAAACATATTATCTGTGTATCCAAGTAATAATTGGAATGGAGTAGAAGAAATAAATATTGCTGTATCAGATGGAGAATTAATCACATCCGAAGATATTCAAGTAACTGTACTAGCAGTGAATGATCCTCCAACGACTGAAAATCAATCTGTAGAGATGTTTGAAGAAGAAGAAATAATTATACCTCTTGAAATAAACGATGTAGATAGTTATGATTTTGAATACTTTTTAGTTCAATTTCCTTCCCACGGTAGTATTGAGTTTAACTCAGGATTTGCACAATATACTCCTGATGTAGATTATTTTGGACAAGATACAATTGTATATTATGTAAATGATGGCGAATATTCTTCAAATAATGCATTAATATCTATTGAAATTCAAAATATAAATGATGCTCCTGTTATTCCAGAATTAGTTGGTTTGGAAGTATATGAGGATAGTGAATTTGTTTTAGATATTAATGAGTTTGATGTAGATGGTGATGAGCTAGATATTGAAATTCAGATTAATGATAATGCAACATACGAAGTAATTGATGGCATTTTATATGTTACTCCAATATTGAATTTCTATGGGGATATTAGTATTACTCTTTCAATAGCTGATGTAGAATTTAGTGATTCTCAAACATTTACGTTGACTATTTTATCAGTGAATGATCCTCCAGTTATTGTATCTTTTGCTCCAACTTCTATTTTTACGCATGAAGAGTATTCATATCAAGTTGTCGTTGAAGACCCTGATGATTCAGAGTTTGAATTTGAATTGATTGATGCACCAATTGGAATGACAGTATCAGAAATTGGTTTAGTAACATGGACACCTGATATCACCGGTGTTTTTGGTCCAATTACATTATTAGCACATGATGGAGGCGAAGATGAGGTAGATTCAGCCCAAGAATATTTTACAATAACTGTTCTTTTATCACAAATGTTAGACATGCATACAGGTGCAAATTTGATTAGTTATTTGGGTATCCTTGAAGATAATTCAATTGATAATATGTTTGCTGATATAGAAGGGAATGTATATCAAATTTTATCTGAAACAACTACATCAATATATACAGAAGAATTTGGTTGGATTGGTAGTTTGACAGAAATTGAGCCAACTAAAGGGTATTGGTTACGAATGACAGAAAACGAATTGTATTCAGTGGAATCATTTTCCACAGATCTCTCGCAAATTTACTCATTGCATGAGGGAAATAACCTGATCTCATATATTAGTGGGGATGGACTTCCACTGGATACAGCTTTACCAGATGACGTTGAGTTACATTTTACTGATATCATGACTGAAAACTATTCAGCAACTAGAGATGCAGATGGTAACTGGGTTGGTAGCTTGGCATCAATAGGGTGGCAACAACTCAAAGGATATTGGGTGAAAGTGGATGAACCAGTTATTTTCAGTTACGAATCATTAGATTTAACACGTATTGAAGATGAAAAACCTATTTTCAATTTACCACCTGTGCTTGATGAGTTTAGGTACACTCATTCTACAAAACAATCATTTTACTTTATAAAAGATATTCAACTTGATGAAATTGAAGTAACAAATGAAGATTGGGTAATTGCTTCTTGCAATAATATTATTGTTGGTGCAAGACAATGGAATGGCATGTACACGGATATTCCAGTGATGGGTTCTGATGGGGATGATAGCACTGCAGGATATTGTAGTGAGGGTGATACTCCAGTTTTCCTATTGTTTCAACATGAAACTGGTGAGTTAATTGATTTAGAAAATAATAATGTTCCAGAATGGACTAATGTTGAAAATCAAGTTATTCCAATTTTAACTGAATTTAATACCTTACCAGAAGAATTTTCATTAGGGAAACCATATCCAAATCCATTTAATCCAGTAACAACTATTTCGTATGATATTCCATTTGATACTCACATTTCAATTCAGGTTTATGATGTACGAGGACGCTTAGTTGAAACCTTGATAAATCACCATATAACAGGTGGCTCATATAAAATTAATTGGATAGCAAATAATAATGCAAGTGGGTTATATTTTGTTCAAATGATAGCTGGAAATTCAGTACAAACTCAAAAAGTAATGTTGATTAAATAGGAAAATTAGAAGTTGATAGTAGTAAAAAGGGGAGTTAATAACTCCCCTTTTTTATTTATCAATTTGAGTAGAATAAAATTTTTTGAGTTGCGAATATAGTTGATTTAAGTCACCATTATTTTCGACAATATATGTTGAATGTTTTCGTTTTTCATCTTCATCCATTTGCAGTCGCATGCGTTTTTGTATTTGCTCTAATGGTAGGTTCTTACGTTTAATAGCTCGATGAATCCTTAGATATTTTTCAGCAATGACTAACAATACATGATCAAAATATGCTGTAAAACCTGCTTCAATAAGTAGTGCTGCATCCACTACAAATAATTTACACCCTTGTTGTTTAGCTGTTATCCCTGCATTTTCAATCAAGATGTATACCTCTGGCCACAGTAAGCCATTTAATATTTGCTGGTCAATTGGGCTGTTAAAAGCTACATCAGCAAGTCGTTTAAAATCTAATTTGCCAGTTTCAGTTACTTTATTCCCAAGAGCATTAATAATTTTATGTTGTAGAGTAATTGATTTTTTTAAATGATTTTTAGCTTCTTTATCGGCATTAAAAATGACAGCACCTTTCTTTTTAAAAAAAGTGGATGCAGTTGTTTTTCCCGCACCTATTCCGCCTGTTATGCCAAGTTTAATCATTTAGTTTACAATACTGAATTAATTTCCTCTTTTATTTCGTCAATACTTCCAGCACCTTTGACAGATTTCACCAATTTTTTAGAAGAGTAAAAATCAATCAATGGTTGAGTTTGGTTTGTGTACACTTCCAAACGTTGTTTTATAGTGTCAGGTCTATCATCATCTCGTAAATATAACTCTCCCGAGCAACTATTACACCTTCCTTCATTGGTTGGTGGGTCAAACAATAGGTTATACACATTTCCACAATCTTTACATGAACGTCGTGATGATAATCTTTCAATTATTATGGAATGTGAAACATCAAGCACTAGTACAACATCAAGAGTATGGTTCATTTCAATAAGCAATGAATCCAACCCCTCTGCTTGAGGAATAGTTCGTGGAAATCCATCAAGGATGTACCCATTTTTGCAATCAGCTTCGTTAAATCTAGTTTTCATCATTCCAAGTATAACTTCATCAGGAACCAATTGTCCAGAATTCATAAATTCTTGTGCTTTTAAACCTAATTCTGTTTTTTCACGTACATTTGCTCGAAGCATATCTCCAGTTGAAATTTGTGGAATATTATATTTTTCTACTAAAAATTTAGCTTGAGTACCTTTTCCAACGCCCGGAGGGCCAATCAATATCATTTTCATAATTTATCCTTAAATTAATATACCAGCGATTGTTGCAGTAAGCCAAGAAGCAATTGCTCCTCCTGCCATTGCTTTCAATCCAATTTTTGCTAATTCAGATTTTCTTTTTGGGGCAAGAGCACTTATTCCTCCAATTTGAATACCAACTGATGAAAAGTTTGCAAACCCACAAAGGGCATACGTAGAAATTATTATTGCACGTTCTCCAATTAATCCAGCTGTCATATAATTATCCATAGTTGTATATGCAACAAATTCATTTAATGAAACTTTTATTCCTAATAGGTTACCAACATAGTGAGCTTCACTCCAAGGAACGCCCATAACAAATGCAAGAGGTTTTAAGATAGTTCCAAACAATGTTTGTAAACTACCAGGGAAATACCCAATAAATTCTCCTATTGCTGGCGACAATCCAATCCCTGCATATTTTATGTATTCTCCACTTAATAATTTCCCATCAATCATCAAATCTAACCAATTTAATGTAACATCAATAACAGCAATAATAGCAATAAAACCAATTAACATCGCACCCACATTTACTGCAAGTTTTAGCCCATCAGTAATTCCATTAGCAGCAGATTCAACAGCATTATTACCCACTTTTATATTAGGTAACTCAACATCTCCTGCAGTTTGTGAATGTTCTTTTTCGGGGAAGATAATTTTTCCAATTACTAAAGCTGCAGGAGCAGACATCACAGAAGCAGCCACTAAATGCCCTGCATCAATTCCCATAGAAATAAAACCAGCTAGTACCCCACCTGCAATTGTTGCAAACCCACCAATCATAACTGTAGTAAGTTCAGACTTTGTCATTCCATCTAAAAATGGTTTAATGAGTAGGGGAGCTTCCGTTTGACCTACAAAGATATTAGCTGAACAGGAGAGGGTTTCAGCACCACTTGTACCAATAGTCCATTGCATAAATTTACTAATTGCACTAACCACTTTTTGCATAACTCCAAAATAATATAGAACACTCATAAACCCACCAAAGAAAATAATTGTGGGTAATACCTTAAAAGCAAATTGAAAACCAAAACCAGGCCAAGTTCCAGGATTTGGGAATCCTTTCGCCCACGGACCAAAATATTTACTATCTGCTAAATTTCCAAATAAAAATTGAGCACCATAATCAGATAAACTTAAGAAACTTGCAATACCATCACTAAATGATTTGAAAATAACTTTACCGTATAAATCATGTGAAATTAAAAATACAATTCCAGAAATAAAGAAAGCACTATTAACAAACCGTTGCACTTTTTGAATTTTGAAATATTTAGCATTTAGCAACAGAAAGGCAAGAGAAATTAAAATAAATCCTCCATTAAATCCTGAAATGAATCCTTCTATAAAAAGAAATAATCCTCCAATTACAATAGATGAAAGAACAACTATACCCATTGAAGTCCAATTATTACCAAGTGAATTATCATCTTTTTGTAATAAATAGGAAACTAGAAGCAGTCCCAAAATCCCCATTCCGATAAAACTCCATTTATCTTCACGTAGGATGATTACTGCAAAAAGAAGTTGTAGTCCAATCCCCCAAATAATGGGTTTAAATTTGATATCATTTCTATGATAGGATAATCCCCATGCAATAGTTAAGAGTACTACTAATCCAATAACTCCAATAAAATTCATTCATTCTCCATTTCATATTCTGGTTTATAACATTTTCTGCATCTAGCTTCGTATTTATCTGCCTCTCCAACAACAACTTGACCTTCATCTGAACTTAATCGTTGACTGAAATTTGCTGGGTCACCACATACCATACAAATTGCGTTCACTTTGATAATATATTCAGCATCAACTAATAATTCAGGCATTGCTCCAAAGGGCTGACATCGATAATCTTTCTCTAAACCAGCAACTACCACACGTTTCCCCTTTCTTGCTAATGTTTTACACACATCGGTAATAGCAAGGTCAAAAAACTGTGCTTCGTCAATTCCGAATACGTCTGCAGAATCAGTATATTTAAGAATTTGTGTAGGTGAATCTACAACAATTGATTTAATCTTGCGTTGATTATGCGACACTATAAAATCATCACTGTATCGATTATCAATTGCTGGTTTAAAAATGGACACACGTTGTTTTGCTATTTGGGCTCTTACTAATCGTCTAATTAATTCTTCTGTTTTTCCAGAAAACATGGGTCCGCATATTACTTCTATCCATCCTGTGTTTTTCGGAGTGAGTGTCATTTTAGTTTACTTTCTTATTTAGTAACAATGTCATTAACTTTGTGCGAATTATATCAATCGCTACCGTATTATGTCCGCCTTCAGGAATAATGATATGTGCATATTTTTTAGTGGGTTCAACAAATTGAATATGCATAGGGCGAACGGTTTCATAATATTGATCCATGACAGATTCAAAACTTCTTCCGCGTTTATTTATATCCCGTTTCATTCGTCGCATTACCCGAATATCATCTGGGGTATCCACATACAGTTTAATATCCATCATTCCCCTAATTTCATCATCATATAATGCAAAAATACCCTCTAAAATGATGATATGATGGTGTGAAATTGTAGTAGTTTCATTTGAACGCTTATGCTGAGTGAAATCATATACAGGGGTGTCAACGGTTTCGCCCAATAGCATGTGTTTTAAATGATGTTTCATTAAGTCAAAATCAACCGATTCAGGGTGATCAAAATTAATTAATGAACGTTCTTCAAATGATAAATGACCAATATCATTATAATATGAATCTTGTTCAATCAGAGCTACTTCTTGTTTCCCAAATTCAACTGTTAATGCTTTAGCTACCGAAGTTTTACCTGATCCAGTACCACCAGCAATGCCTATTAATATTGTATTTTTATTTATCATTCAAATGGGTGGGGAAGTAATTCATGTGTTGAATAAGTAGAAAATTGTAATGTTGAGTCTGCAATGTAAATTGGAATATCACCCATAAATTCATGGATAAGTTGCAAACATGAACCACATGGCATTCCGCCATTTTCAGTAATGATAGCAATTGAGATAAATGATGAATAACCTTGTGATAAAGCTGAAAACAACGCAACACGTTCAGCACACATGGTTGAAGGGTACACATTTGACTCAATGTTAAATCCAGTTATTACATGGTTAGAAGATGTTAAAATGGAAGCCCCAACAGCATAATTGCTATATGAAGCCATTGCATTTTTTTGTGCTTTAAATGCGTGATTAACTAAATCGTTAGGTGTTGGTTGTTTTTCACTCATATACCAGTATATAAAATACAACTATTATAAAGAGACCACCAATATACGACCATATAAATTTTCAATTATTTAACCTGAAATGACCCACGTTTTGTTTTAGTATTTCCAACCTTATCAGAGGCATTGATTACAAAAGTATGTTTGCCAATAGATAATGGTGTTTCAAATAGCGAAAATACTTTCTTCTGATATGAATTATATCTCACAATTTTGGGTTTACCATCTAAAATGATTTCAACATCATTTTCTCCATCAATTCCTGAAAATGTATCATCAATAATAAATGAAAACTCATCAAATCCTTTTTGAGAATATGTACCACCATTATTAGGTATTAATTGTGAAATAGTTGGAGAGGTATTTTCACTAATCACTGCAAATATCTCGCCAGACAAAGCCGTTGTTGAGAGCATATTGCCCTCATGTTTAGTATCCATGTAGTACCATTTATGTTTATTAGTATCGTAATAATAAATTCCCAAGGGAGTTTTATCTTTGGTATCAGGTAATGAAAACTGAATACGTATTTCATTTTGATATGGAATTAAATCAGGTCCAATAAATATTGGTTGAGTCACCAATCGCCCTTCATTTGGACTTGGAGCAGTTGTTGATTCTATCCAAACAAAGGTTGGATTATAAAACGTATTTATATCTCCGCTTACGGTCACAATTGGTGATGTGTAATTCACTTCAAACGAATTAAGTGCAGAAAAATAATGTGATGAAAGGTTTCGAGTAAATTCATATTTAATATCATCAAAATAAACTACAGAAATCGAGTTCAAACCATCCAATTCTTCTGGAGAGAATACGGTGGAAACCAAGTAATTTTGATGATGTCGTTGTAATGAAAATTTATTGTGTGAATACTTAGTATCTAATATTAAGTATGGTTCAAGTCCAGT
The DNA here is from genome assembly GCA_964400495.1 of uncultured bacterium. Lineage (GTDB taxonomy): Bacteria > Fidelibacterota > Marinisomatia > SCGC-AAA003-L08 > D37C17 > CAYNTS01. Next base: position 29,907 of record CAYNTS010000016.1, read on the forward strand.
AAACTCATCTTCAATAAATTCAAACACAATACCATGCTCATAATGTTTTATTCGGATATCACCCTTAACTTCTTTTTTAACTGAATTTTGATGTAATGGTACAAAAGTAGGGGCAGTTGATATTCCTGTATAAGATGTTCCAATAATGGTTAAAACATTAAATGGTTCGTTAATATTTTTTAAAATATATTGGTTCGAAGCATTTGAAATTGGTGAAACATCTTTATATTTGGTGTCAAAATATTTAGTGCCCAGCTCAAAACTTAGGTTATATCCATTTTCAGTATGTGGAGTAACTACCCATTGGTTTTGTATAAATTGTGTTTCAAAATACAGTGAATCAAGTGGTTCACAGAAAATTGTAGCATTAATTTCAATAGCATTATTGCTGAAGTCCCATGCCAAAATATTTATTTCATGGTATCCACCGTCAAATTCATTAAACTGAAGTGAATTATCATCGATTAAAGATAAAGTTTCATTATTGTACGATGAAAAAAGTCTATAAAATTTCCCTTCATCTTCTCGTATAAAATGATAATCTCGCTCAGTATATACTTTGGGGCCATCGTTAAAACTAATATCATCATATTGGATTGCGTATATAAAATCACCATCAATGGACATTTCAATTCCATATAAACCAAAATGAAATGGTTGGTCATTAATTTGATCAAATATATTAACAGCAATACCAAATTTACCAACAACAGAAATTGTATCCCTTATCACATATTCATGTTTTGATTTTTTACTAATTGGGAAGATGGTAGGTACTGATTTACCATTTATCAGAGTATTTATATCAAGTGGGATAAGTGCTAATTTTTCAGCAATTGGGTACAGTTCATCCTTTACTGAAAAATTTGTTAACAAAGGGTTTATAGGTCGCTCATTTTTATCGCGTATTTCAAAATGTAAATGTGGACCAGAAATGCTACCCGTATCTCCAGTATATCCTATAATTTCGCCTTTTTCTACAATAAACTCATCTTGTGAAAATGAATGGTCAATTGTGTATTTACCGTAATGTTGAATTAATTTTTCAACAATTAAATCTAGTTCATGGTTAAATTTTTCAAGATGAGCATAAACTGCAGTATTACCATCATCTAAACGAATATAAATGGCTTTACCATATCCTTTTGATCCACAGCGAATACGCTCAATATAACCATTGTCAATTGCATATAATTCATAACCATTTTTACCCCAAGTTCTAATATCGAGCCCTGCATGATATCTTCGAGGGCGAACATCTCCAAACACGGTTGTAAGTGTATGGCTTGCATTGGTTGGCCAAACATAGTCAGTTGCCATTGCAAATTGAATTAATAAAAGAAAAATGGTTAATATATTGATTAAATTACGTCTCAAGGATTTATTATCTGTCATAAATTACGACCCAAATATATGATGAATTGAATGGTTTGAACCAATAAAATACATCGTTGTAAATTATCAACTGAAATGAATTTAAAACTACTGAAATTGAGATATAAGTTATTTACACTTTCTTTGACAGGAAAAATATCGCAAATCACAAATAAGGGTGGGGGTGATTCTAAGAGAAGTACAGCAGACAAAATCCTCATTATTTTTCCAACAGAAGAAGATGTGTTTAGAGTTGCAACATATACATTTAGAAATATCAAAAATAGTGATACAGATTATATTTTCATGGTAAAAGACAATTTATTGTCATCATTTAAAAATCCAAAGGGGAAGGTAATACCATTTAATATGCAGGATGAAACGCAAGAAATTCCAATGAATCCAGAGTTGGAAGAAGCACTTAACGATTCCTATAAAATGGTTATTGATTTGAATACTGATTTTATTTTTGCAATTTCAATGATTGTTAACTCTGTACAATCAAACCAAAAAGTAGGGTTTAAATCAACCTTTTCAGATAAATTTTATAATATTCAACTCGACATAGATCGGTCTGGTATTTCCGAGCGAGGATACAGCCAGATAAAATCAATACTAATATCATGAATTATACTATATTTGAAGATAATTTCACGCAAGATCTAAAACCATTTACTATAAATCACGCTTCATTTGAGATGAGATGTGGAGCATTCTCAGGTATTGAACGTATTATCAATGCATTAACAGAGAATGATTCATTAACTTTAATTGTTCGAGAAGAAATTGAAGGATTAATCCGAGAAAGATTTCCAAAATATTCTGTGAATCCACAAGTGATTGGCAAAGGGGTATGTTTGAATGGGGCATCAATTTGGAGTAAGGATAGCATAAGTGGACTTCCACAAGGAAAAGAATTTTCTGCAAATGATAAACTTGTTGCAATTGTTTTAGAAGAATCTGAATCACTGCTGGAATTTAGAAACAACTTAGAATCTCGCTCACAAGTTACAACCCAGATTAAAACCCCTCATATTTCGTATTTATGGGATACAATTTTTATCTCAACTGATTTACTAATTAAAGACTCTTCGCAATTTTCTGCAAACAAATATGGTTTTATTCATCCTTCAGCTGTGTTAGAAAATGAAGAGGAAATATTTACAGGAAATAGATGTACTATTAAAGCTGGTGTTGTTATTGATGCAACAAAAGGACCAGTAATTTTGATGGATGATGTTACTATTGATATTGGTTCTTTAATTCAAGGCCCTGTATTTATTGGGGAGGGATGTATCATTAATCCGGGTGCTAAACTTCGGGGAAATGTTGTTTTGGGTAATATGTGTAAAATTGGCGGTGAAGTGGAGGATTCTATTTTTCATGGATTTAGCAATAAACAACATGATGGATTTATTGGACACAGTTATATTGGAGAATGGGTAAATTTGGGTGCAAATACTAATAATAGTGATTTGAAAAATAACTACGGATGGGTCAAAGTTGATTTAGGTCATTCACAAATTGATTCAAAAAAACAATTTTTGGGATCATTAATAGGGGACTATACACGAACTGGAATTTCAACTATGATAAATACGGGGACATATATTGGGTTAGGTGCAAATGTATTTGGTTCAGATTTTCAAGACAAACATATCCCATCATTTGCTTGGGGGCGAAAAGAAACCGTAGATGTTAATAAATTTTTATCTACTTTAAAAACTGTAAAAGAACGCCGAAATATTGAATTATCAGATTTAGAAAAAGATTTTATCATCAAACTTTCTACTGAAATTGGATGATAAAAATAAATATAACAATCTCATCAAAATACTTGTACAGTATAAGTAGTAAAAGTATATTTCTTGCCCTGACAACAAGGAGAATTTATGACATTTGAAGGATTAATATGCCCGGCATGTTCAACACCATTAGACGAAGAAGGTTTAAGGGAAAAGTTGATATGTCCGCATTGCCAAACAAAATTAAAACAAAAGAAGTTTTTAGCTTTTTTGGAATTTTTAATGATGCATGGTATTGTTTCAGATATTGACTTTTTTGACCAATCTCTGTATGGTGATGAAATTAAAAAAACAGAAGAAGAATCAGAACTTGAAGATGAAACTAACCCTGACGACTATGAGGATAAAGCGGAACGAATTGATCTTATTGAAGAGAATGTTGACTTAAAAGAAGTTACCACGAATGAAGAAGAGTTTAGAGTGTGGGATGGAATTGATGAAGATTGGCAAGAATTTAATAAGAAGAATGACCCTAACAAGAAACCCCAATAGAGGTAATTATGGAAAATAAAGATAAAAAGAAACAACATCAGATTCAAATTGAATTAGATAAAGATAAGGCACAAGGTGAATATGCAAATTTTGCTGTGGTAACTCATTCCCCTGCTGAATTTGTTATGGACTATATCCGTGTTTTACCTGGGTTACCAAAATCAAAGGTGCAATCTCGTATTATTATGGCACCTATGCATGTAAAAACACTGATGTTTGCATTACAAGAAAATATCCGTAAGTATGAAAGTAAGTTTGGTGAAATTAAAGTTGCAAAACAGGAGAAGTTAACTCCAGCATCTTTCAAAATGCCGGATGATGTATTACCAAATTAAATTGTTTTAGAAATAGGTTATCAAAAAAAGTCCAGATTTCTGGACTTTTTTTATGGTTTATTTTTTTACTTTTAAAACGATGATGACATTCGCATTATTATTTGCCGACCCATTTCAGCACCACCTACCATTTCTTTATGAACATCATTAAATATATTCGATGCAGACAAGCTAAGTTCTACGTATTCATTCAGTTGATAGTTATAATGTAAATCAATTAAATCATATGGGCCAATAAATCCAGCCCAGATTCCATCTTTCCACTCAAATTTATCAACATGGCGGTAGTTTAAAGCAATAGCTCCAAATGGGGCATCCCACTTGATACTTGCATTCATTTTAAATTTAGGAGCATTAATTGGATCATTCTTTTTGGTTAACTCATTGTAATATTCGGTAGTGCCATACCATGAGAAATTGGCATCCATTACGAGATTATATTCAGGCATAAATTGTGTAATCCCCAAGTCTAATCCCTGCATCCATACATTACCATAATTCATTGGACTAAGTACCATGTGTGGTGGGGCATACGCACGACCTGGACCCAATAACGGTTCACCATCATCACCAATGATTGCAGTTTCAATGAGTTCTGCCTCACTCTGGCCGGTAACTGATGAATATTCGTCAACACCTACTGATAAAAATCCTTGAACAATTGAATTATCAATATCAAAAAAAGCAAATTGGCCGTCGGAATCTTCCATAATATCTTCTGGATTATATATTTTAAAACTCTCTTCAACACCATCCCCATCATTATCATATGGAGTAAATGGATCCACAAACCCCCATTCGTATGGATCTGCATAATTACCATCCCCATCATCATCATCTAAATCCCATCCAAAGTATGGTGCATATTCTTCCCAATCCCCATCATCATCTAACCCATTCCATGCAGTACCATAGGGAGGGTTTGTACCATAATCATTAACAGGCATTAATCCCATAACTTCAAGATTATCAACAGTTGTAATATCATTTCCTTCTTCATCAAACAATCTTTTAACGACTAGTGGTGTGATAACTGTGGGTGGACTGAAGAAATCTTCATAATAACTGATATAATAATCAACTGAAAAATGAGTTCTTTCTCCTAAAAATCCTTTATGTCCAAGTTCAACAGTTTGGATTTTTTCTGTTCCTATAGGGTCAACATCAGAAATGTTTAATGTTTCTTCTGGTGTGTAAAGGACCCCATCATCATTAAGTTCTGGTACATAAATTAAATATCGAGCAGTATCAATTGGAATCATATCAGTTGGGACAGACGCATCTTGTAAATTAAAGAAAAAAGGTGCACCAGTAACACGATTGCCGTAATCATCATCAATTATATCAGAACCAATCTGAATGAATTCTCCATTTTCAAAATAACCTGGAGCAGAAACTTGATAATTTTCATCAGCACGTGGGTATGGAGTTCCATCCGCATTACCACGTAAGTAGATTTCTAGAATTCCATCTCTTGCTACAAACAAGTCAGTATGAAGAGTAATTGCACTGGGTGTATTAAAAGCTTTACCATAGGTAAATCGCCATGCAGATATATCATTTGGTTTATAAATTAACCCTATTTTAGGTGAAAATTGAATACCTTCGTCAAGCATATCATGATGGTCAAATCGTGCAGCTGTTATGAGTTCCCATTTTTGAGAATTATATAAATTGGTTTTTGTTTGAAAGTAAACACCTAATTCATTTGATACAACATAGTCAAATTCATCTTCTTCATCAATCCCTTCTCCACACTTCCAAAACTTACCATCTTTCATTCCACCTTGAAATCCATCGTCACAATAAATTTCATCTATATTTTCATCTACTTCACCATCTCCATCATCATCAACATTATTATCATAAACAAAACCTTGATCATTTACTCCTGGTTCGCCAATATCTGGCTTTCCATTACCATTTTCATCGAAATAATCATCACTATCTCCATCATCATCAATTCCATTGGTTGATATGAAATTGAAATCACCATCATTATCATATCCATTAGGTCCATCATTGAGGATTGACCCATTAGTAATTGGTTCAGTTCTAAAATAATCAATTCCCCATACAACTTTTGTTTGTCCTATTAATTCAAAAATTAGCCATGGTTCATATTCTTTTTTATCATAATTGTATTGAAATAATCCTTCAGTTTGGTTCATAAAGTTTTGGGCTTTTTCCAAAATAGGGTTAGTATCAAAATTATTTTGAATTTGAAATGCATAATTCACAGATTGATCTCTGATTACATTGCCCAATAAATAACTTCGTGTATCTCCTGAATTACTTTGATTTGTATATCCCTGTACAAACCAATTTTTTAAACGCCCTCGTAGTTGATGAAAACGATACTCAAACCCATCGGCCAAATATCGTCCTGTACCAGTAACTTGTTGGGTTTTTGTCCATGAATACCCCGTTTGATACGATAGATTGAAATCCATATTTGGGTCATAATCCAAACGGAATTCAACTTTTCTATTGTCAACTTCAAAATC
>CAYNTS010000016.1:36519-38482 GCA_964400495.1 uncultured bacterium
AAAATCACCTCGTACATGTTCATCTATGATAACTGGAAAATCATATATATCATTTCCATTATTATCAGTAAACGGTTCATTTTCATCCCACTCGCTATTATTGTTTAAATCAATATAATCTTCATAAGTATTAAAGACACCATCTTCATTCAAATCTATAAAATCTTCAGAGGCATCCCAAATTCCATTTCCATTGAAATCTGAGATAAGAGTTTCTCCATTACATATTCCATCGTTGTTAAAATCTCCCCAAGAATTTACACTGCCATCCTCATTGCAATTATCAGCATCCCAAACCCCATCATTCCCTAAAAAATGAGTCGTATTATCTTCATAAGAATCTTCTGGATTCCATACACCATCACCATTTACATCAGCAAAGGGTTCACTTAGGAAATTTTCTTCAGAAAACCATTGATTGAGTTCTCCGTCAATTGATTGATAAATCCGTCCACCTTCAATGATTATATTTCTATCTTCCATATTATATTGCCATTGTGGAAGCCCTGTACCATTCCCTGTTTCTCGTTCTTGGGAGTCATCAATATTACCATCGCCATCATTATCCAATCCATCATACCATTGATCCGTTGCATGGTCAATATTTTCATCAATATTACCATCGTTATCATTATCTATTCCATCGGCAAAAAAGAAATCCTCGTCAATTAAACCATCTCCATCATCATCAACACCATTTACCCAATCTTCACCTTGAAAACCATCACCATCTGGGTCTCCTGTATCGTTTTGCTCACCGTCACCAACATGAATAGAATCACCATTTGCATTAAATCCCCAAGTCCAATAGAATGATGTATCATTAGCAGAATACACACCATCTGCACCAAGTAACCCGCCTGTCCAAGGGTTATTATCTGCACCATCTTTTGCTCTTCCTGGTGTCCCTACCCAAGGATATTTATGTCGTTTATATTCATTTTCAGAAATAAATGGCCATTCATACGCATGTAAATACATTCCAGAGAGTTTAATACTAAGTGAATTAGTTAATTTTTTTGCAAAACGTGCATTATATTTTTGCATTTGTCTATCATCATTACTTCCTGACACACTAAAAGAAAATCCTTCTGAGTTTGCAGGTGATTTTGAGGTGATATTCACCACTCCACTATGTGCATTTGCACCATATAATGCAGTTGCCGGTCCAAGGACAACTTCAATATTTTCAATATCATCAGTTGATTGCGGAATGGTACTGTAATTAATAACTCGAAGTGCAGGAATATTTGCAACCCTTCCATCCGTTAAAGTTAAAAGACGCGTAGAAAAACTACTATTGAACCCACGCACAGAAATACTATAATTGTTGATTCCACTTGAGGTAAAGTCAACTCCTTTTAGACCTTTTAAAAATGATCCTAAATTGGTGGTGGTTTCTCGCTTAATATCTCGTTCAGAAATTATCTCTATCGATGCAGGTGCTTCCGTTACTTTATCTTGCCGTTTTTTTGCAGTTACTCGTGTTTCTTTTAACTGTATTGCAGATGGTTCCATTGGGATTTCGATTTTTAACATATCACCAGGTTTAATAGTAACTTCTGTAGAGTAATTTTCATATCCAATGTACATTGCCAAAAGTGTGTAAGTACCTGCTGGAACATAATTTATTATATATGAGCCATCTACATCCGTTGCACTCCCGAGCCCAGTACCTTCTAAAATTACGTTTGCACCAATAAGGGGGTTGTTGTTTTTAGAGTCAAATAAAGTACCTCGAATAGTAGCATATTTTGCTGAAAAAACAAATGAAGTACTGATAATTAATAATAGAAATATACGTTTGATAATAATATCTCCTTCAGATATTGCAAATAGTCATAAAAAATACAGTCTAAAATTTACCAATCTACGAAGGGTAATTGAAACATAAATTTAATATGTAAATTGAATTATGTAAAATTTTAAAATACTTTAGTTTTGTGAGTTTTGTCACATTAGT
>CAYNTS010000017.1:0-34656 GCA_964400495.1 uncultured bacterium
GAAATTTATTTGTATGGGAACCAATATATCCAGCCCCTCCTACTATTAAAATCATTTGAACTCCCTGAGAATATTTTTAAAATATGAAATTGTCTTTTGCAAACCCTCACCTAGCTCAATTGAAGGATTCCAACTTAATTTTTGCATAGCTAGTTGAATATTAGGTTGTCTTTGAATTGGATCATCTTCAGGAAGGTCTTTGTAAATCAGTTTTGATTTAGAGTTTGTTAACTCAATGACTGTTTCAGCTAATTCTAAAATTGTGAATTCTGTAGGATTTCCAACATTTACAGGTCCTGTGAACCCTTTTTTTGTATTCATAAGAGCAACCATTCCATCAATCAAGTCATCTACATAACAAAAACTCCTGCTTTGAGAACCATCACCATAAATTGTAATATCTTCACCTGTTAAAGATTGAACAATAAAATTTGATACAACACGACCATCATCTAAACTCATATTTGGACCATACGTATTGAATATTCTCATTACTTTAATATCTAAATTATGTTGTCTATGATAATCAAAAAATAGTGTTTCAGCACAACGTTTCCCTTCATCATAACACGAACGAACACCTATCGGATTCACTCTACCCCAATAATCTTCTTTTTGTGGATGTACTTCTGGGTCTCCATACACTTCAGAAGTGGACGCTTGTAATATAGTAGCATTATTTCTTTTAGCTAAACCAAGCATATTTATTGCTCCGTGAACACTTGTTTTAGTTGTTTGTACAGGGTCAAACTGGTAATGAACAGGGCTCGCAGGACACGCTAAATTATAAATTTGGTCAACTTCCAAATAAAGTTGAAAGGTAATATCGTGTCTTAATAATTCAAAATAGGGGTTTGATAATAGATGCTCTATATTTCTTTTACTGCCCGTAAAATAATTATCCACACAAATTACTTCGTTACCATCTTTGAGTAATCTTTCACAGAGATGAGAGCCAAGAAAACCTGCACCACCAGTAACTAATACCTTTTTTTGTTTAATATTCATAAAAGATTAAAGCAAATTAATTATTGTTGATGAAATTTTGTCAATATCTTGAGTTTCCAAATAGGGGTGCATTGGTAAACTAATAATTTGATTACTAATTTCTTCGGAAATGGGGAAATCACCTATAGCATACCCCAATGAACTAAATGCTTTTTGCAAGTGAAGGGGAATAGGATAATAAATTGCTGATGGAATTTCATCTTCTTTTAGTTTACATTGTATTTTGTTTCTCTGGACTTCATCTTTTGCAAGAATCGAATATTGTGCCCAAGCTGAAATATATCCATCAGGAATATTAGGTGTTACAACACATTGATTTAGATTTGAAGAATATTGCTGAGCTACTTTATTCCTCATCTTAACCTCATCATCAAAAAGTGACATTTTGGAAATAAGAATTGTTGCTTGAATTGTATCCATTCTGCCATTTAGGCCTACTCGAACATTTTCATATTTATTTTCGCCCATACCATGAATACGAATGGATTTTAATTTAACTGCAAGTTCGTCATCATTGGTGAAAACTGCCCCACCATCGCCATAACAACCTAATGGTTTTGCTGGGAAAAATGATGTTGAAGCAACATTTCCAAAACTTCCAGATTTCTGTCCTTGTATTGAACCACCAAAACCCTGAGCAGCATCTTCAAGCACTTGTAGATTGTATTTTTGAGCAATAGATTCAATGCTATCATAGTTTGCTGGAAGTCCAAATAAATCAACTGGAATAATTGTTTTGGGGTTCAATTTTCCTTCAGAATGTATTTTTTCAATTGATTTTTCTAATTGATTTGGACAAATATTATACGTGTCTTTATCAATATCAACAAAAACTGGTGTTGCACCCAACATATTTATGACTTCAGCTGTTGCAATAAAAGTAAATGGAGTTGTAAAAACAGCATCACCCTGTCCAACTTCCGATGCCATGAGAGGCATCAATAATGCATCTGTCCCGGAAGAACAGGATACACAATGCTTTACACCTACATACGAAGCAAGTAAAGACTCCAACTCTGCAATCTCAGGACCCATAATATATTTTCCATGTTCCAAAACCGCACTTATCCGAGTTTGAATATCTTTTTCAATCAGTGAATATTGTTTCTTTAAATCAATAAATTGCATTTATAACCTATGAATAGTTTTATCATTAAGAGACCCTTTGACATCATACACTACTGTTTTATCATTTTTCAATTGAGAAATATCAATAGATTTATAGCTATAATGGGATACTGCAAGAATAACTGCATCATAAACATTTGTTTTTAGTTCATTATCTGAAATCAAATCAATTCCATATGAAGATTTTACTTCACTTGGGATTGCAAATGAATCATGAACATCTACATTACAACTATACTTTTCAAGTTCTTCAACAATATCAATCACTCTAGTATTTCTAATATCTGGACAATTTTCCTTAAAAGTAAAACCAAGTATTAAAACTTTGGAATTTTTTATTGAAATTTCTTTGTCAATCATTAACCGAATTACTTTATTAGAAATAAAGTAACCCATATTATCATTAATTTCCCGTCCAGCAATAATTAGTTTTGGTTGATATCCTAAACTGCTTGATTTATAGGATAAATAATAAGGATCAACACCAATACAATGTCCACCGACTAATCCGGGTTGAAATTTTAAAAAGTTCCATTTTGTTCCAGCTGCTTCAAGAACTTCATTTGTATCGATATCCATTTTTTCAAAAATAAGAGAAAGTTCATTTACAAAAGCAATATTTATATCACGCTGAGCATTTTCAATGGCTTTTGATGCTTCGGCAACCTTAATTGAAGATGCTCTAAACGTATCTGCTTTTAAGATAGATTTATACAAATCATCAACAATGTTTAAAGTTTGCTCATTAGACCCACTTACTACTTTTTGAATTGTAGTGAGGGAATTAACTTTATCTCCTGGATTAATCCTTTCAGGACTATATCCACAGAAAAAATCCTCATTAAAAATCAAACCTGAAGTTTTTTCTAAAACGGGAATACAATCTTCTTCAGTACATCCTGGATACACTGTTGATTCATAAATGACAATGTCACTTTTAGTCAACACACTTCCAACTGTTTCAGATGCTGAAAACAATGCTGATAGATTTGGCATATTATTTTTATCAATAGGAGTAGGAACTGTGATTATAAAAATATTTGCTCTTTGTAAATCTTGCTTGGTCGAAGAAAATGTTAAAGATTTAGCATTTTCAAACCCTTCTTTTCCAACTTCTAATGTGGTATCAATTCCATTTTTTAGTTCAGCAATTCTTTTCTTGTTTATATCAAATCCAATAGTTTGATATTTTTTACCAAATTCAATTGCCAAAGGTAGTCCTACATACCCTAGTCCAATAACGGCAATTACATTATTTTTCATTATATTTTACCTTTAACTTTCGTTATCAGATGAATAGTAGTAACTGTAATAAGCACCAAACTGGTTGTCATTATCTTTTAAATCATTTACAATCACACCAATTTGAGGTGCGTTTACGGATTTAACAAGTTGTAAAGTACGTCTAAAAGCTGGCATTGATGTTTTGTCGTACCTAACAATAGTTAACATTGCATCAATACTATCTAATATCACTCTAGAATCTGTAACAATATTAATTGGTGGAGTGTCAAAAATAACAAAATCCCAATTTTCCTTTAGTGAATTAATTAACTCTGACATTCTTTGTGAACCCAATATTTCACTTGGATTTTTAACTGTAATACCGCTTGTTAAACAAGATAAATTTTCAACTTTAGTTTTTTCAATAAACTCAGCAGTATTGTTTTTATTACTTTGTAACAATTCGGTTAATCCACAATCTCTATCTAAATCAAACACTTTATGAAGTACTGGTTTTCTCAAATCTGCATCTACAATTAAAGTTTTGTAGCCTAGCTGTGAAAATGCAATTGCTATATTAATCGCAGAAGTACTTTTTCCATCTGCTGGATCTGGACTAGAAACCAATAATGATTTTATCTTTTCACCAGGTTTGGCATGAATTATATTTGTTCTTAAATTTCTATATGCTTCAGAAACTGGATTTTGGGGATCCAAATGGGTAATTAACCTATCAATCAACTGTTTAGCATTATTATTTTCACTATATAAACTCTTTCTTTTTCTAAAGTAATTGTTTTTTCCATTACCTATTCTTGGGATGACACCTAAAATATTAACACCTAATTTTTGAAGAGTATCAATTGATGAAATACTTTGGTTTAAAGATTCAAGAAAAACAGATATCACAATACTACAACCTAACCCTATAATAAATGCTAATAATAGATTTCTATTCATATCTGGCGATGATGGATAAAAAGGAGGATATGCAGGATCAATTGTTCTTATTTGAATAGTTTGTGATGCTTGAGAAATTCTAGTTTCTTCTAATTTTTCACTTATTAACAAATATAAATTTTCTTTAACTTGCCTATCTCTTAAAAGCCGAGCTAATTCAATTGTTTTATCTGGTAAGTTTGACAATTGAGATTTGATTTTTTCTATTAATATCGTATATTCACTAGACCTTGATTTCAGCAAAATTAACTCAGCATTTATTTCAATGATTTTCTTTTTCAATTCAATTGAAGATGAAATTGGATCATTTAATAAAATTCCAGAGTTGAGTAATTTATTTGTTTCCTTAGTCAATACATTTTTTAAATATTCTATTTTTGATTCTATTTCAATAACTACTGGATGGTTTTTAACATTGTTTGTATTTAAAGCTTGAATTAGAATTGCTTCTTGTTTTGCAAGTTCATTTCGTAATTCTATGATAGTAGGGTTAGTTGTATTTAGCACATCTTCAATTAATTTTTGTTCGGTTAAACTTAATTGGTTTTTGAAAAAGCTAAGTTCTTCTTCTAAAACTTTTTTTGTTACTTGTGATGTTTGTTGAATAGTTTCATAATCTGATAGTGTGGTTAATAATGTATTGGAACTGCCATCAGTATTAAATATATTTGCTTCTTTTTGGAATTTCTTTAATTGATTTTCTGATTCAGTTAACTCTTCACCTCTCGAAGATAATTGATGTTCAAGAAATGCTTGTAATCGATCAATTTCCGTACCTTTCCAAATTTTATCTTTAGACTTATAAATATCTACAATTAAATTTAGTATTAAGGTTGATTCTTCAGCATCAACACTTGAATATGATAATTTTAGAGTTTGAGTATCTCTTTTAAGATTAGTGGTTAAATTTCTTTGCAATTCTTTTGCTAATGAAATCTTTCTTTGCTCAGAAAGTAAAAGTGGTGCATTCTTGTCTTTTACTTCGGAACCGATTATTTTATTTACTATATTTTTTAACTTTGTTTGGTAATTTTTAGTATGTAAACAATATAAATCATCTTTGTATTTTGAATTCCATAAAGAATCAATCACTGTTTCTGCTAAGGTTCGACTATTCAGAATTTCTATTTCGTTTTTCAAACTCACTTCATCAACCATTGTCTCAAACCCAAAGAATTTTTGTGTTCGATCCTCCTTGTCAATCATAATTAAAGTATTTGAAATGTATTTCGTGGGAATTGATAATGTATAAATATATGCTACAAATAAAAATAATAATGGGATTGTAAACAAATAAACTTTGTGTTTTAACAAAATTTTATAATAATCTCGAATCTCTAAATTATTTTCGTTGTCAAAATTAAATTGTTCTCGCATAAACCCTGTTTCTCTTGTTAAATAATCTTACTAATTTGATGGTGAATTACCATTTAAACCAACATTATTTTTATTAGCAATTATTTTAGTTATTGCATGTTTATGAAATTGGCTTTTCATAAAAAAGATTGCACCAATAACAATATATAAAATATATCCATATGCATGTAGTATAATTGCAAACGAATTCGCTATTTCTGGTGATTTATTGAGCAATTCAACCATTATATATTTAACACTTGCGTGGAAAGTACCTATCATTCCAGGGGCTGATGGAATCGATAACACCATTGAAGAAATAATAAGAATAAGTAAGGATTGAGAAAAAGAAAGGTTAAGTCCTAGCGCCAATTGAATCAAATACACATCCACCCAATAGATACTCCAAATAATTATTGTTAACCCGAATAATTTCACTTTATTTTGCTTTCCAAAATTAGAAAAGCTATCGAGGATATTCTGAATTGTAATTAAAATTTTGTTTTCACTTTTGGTTTTTGGAATAATTTTAATTATAATTAACAATCCAATTGAAAGAATTATTGTAAATCCAATACCAAAAAAAAGATAATTTTCTATTTTTTCTTGAACGGAAACCATTGACATTAAAATTAAAATATAAAACCCTAATCCAATTGTATCCAAAATTCGTTCAAGTATTACTGTCCCAAAGGTATAACTTTTAGTTAATCCAGTTTCTTTCCCCAAAATATAGCACCGTAATAATTCACCTAAACGAAGAGGTAAAATATTATTCCCAAAATAACCAATCATTTCATTTTTAAATAAAATGGGAGTCGATACAGGGTCATCTTTTTTAAATAATAGTTTCCAACGTATTGCACGGAACCAAACAGAAATCACAAGTAAGCAACATGCAATTGCTACCCAAAATATATTGATATTATTAATTGATGTTCTAAAATCAATGAAATTGAAGTCTTTAAATGCCCAGAATACACCTAAAAAACTTATTAAAATCCCAAATATTGTTTTAGGATTAAACAAAACTTTAGAAAATGAAGATAAGTTCAAAGCTATTCCCTCAAGTCAAAGATGAATGTATTTTCAATTGTTATCTCATTAAAATCTTTTGGGATTTCTGAATTAGTAATAAAATTTAGATTTGTAATTAAATATTCTGTGTCAGAATTTGCTATTTTTATTTGAGAAATCGTGTTTTTTAGAGTATCAAACTCAAATGATACACTTTGTAGTGAACCAGTATTTATTAATTCAAATTTTCCATTTTTTTTTATAAACTGTAGCTCATTTGATAATAATATGGATTTCCAATTATCAATAATATTTATAAAATTTGAATCAGGGTTTTGAATAAATAACTGATTAGTTCTTGAATCAAATCGTTTCCACGTTTCATTATTTGCAACTAAAATCACCTCATCCATTTCAAATTTGAATTTATTATTATGATCCATTTGTAAATGAATATATTTTTTACTACTATTCTCAAAATTATTTAAAAGCAATGTAGTTTCCAATTCACATTCGACATCAATAAATAAAATAGTATCATTGAAACTATGTTCTTGAATCCATGATGTTAACATATCTTCTGAGAAAAGGATTGAAAGAAAAAGAGAGATGAAAATAATTCTAAAATTATTCACTAAATATATTTTCAAGATATGATAACTCAACTAAAACATCTCGAGCTTTACTACCACTATACCCACTTACTATGCCTAATGCTTCAAGCTCATCAATTAATCGCCCTGCTCTACTATATCCAATTCTAAATTTACGTTGCAGTAATGAAACAGATGCCTGTTGATGATTTATTACTAATTCAGCTGCATCTCTAAGTAATTCATCTCTATCACCATCAACTGAAAAATCAGACTCATTTTTTTCTGCCTTTACTTTTGGTAACATTATTTCATCAGGTTTTGGTTGGGAAGAAATATGATTCATAATTGCTTCGATTTCTTCAAGGGTTATATATGCATTATGCAATCTAATTGGTGATGCACTACCCGGAAGTAAAAACAACAAATCCCCTTTTCCCAATAGTTTTTCTGCACCCATTTGGTCAATTATGGTTCGAGAATCAATTTTAGATGAAACTTGGAAAGCAATACGCGCTGGGAAATTAGATTTAATCAATCCAGTAATTACATCTACTGAAGGACGTTGGGTTGCAACTACTAAATGGATTCCAACCGCACGTGCCTTTTGGGCAAGTCTAGTAATAGGTTCTTCAATTGCCCTTCCAGATGTCATCATTAAGTCTGCTAATTCATCAATTAGAACTACTACATAAGGTACATTTTCTAAGCTTGAATCTTTTTTACATCTATCATGATATTCTAAAATATTTCTTACCCTCGCATCTGAGAATACTTGAAAACGTCGTTCCATTTCTGCAATAGCTGAATCTAAAATTCCTACCGCATTCTCGGCTGTTGTCATTACATATTCATCCAAATTAGGAGCAGTAATTAAATGATAACCAACCAAAGATTTATACGTAGCAAGTTCTAATTTTTTAGGGTCAATTAAAATAAATTTAACTTCATCTGGTTTAGCTTTATACAAAATAGAAATTATTATAGTATTGATACATACGGATTTCCCAGCTCCAGTTGCACCAGCTACTAATAGATGGGGCATTTTATTTAAATCAAAAGTGTATGCGTCTCCAGTTGTAGTTTTACCTAGACCTACTGTTAACCTTGTATCAGAATTTACATATCGTTCTGAATTGATAATATTTTTTAAATACACAATTGATGGTCGGTCATTGGGTAACTCAATCCCTACTGATCGAGAACCGGGAATTGGAGCTATAACACGAATTCGTTGTGCTTTCATCACTCTAGCTAAATCATCAGACAGATTTGTAAATTTATTGACTCTAACCCCTTCAGCTGGTTCAATTTCAAATAATGTAATTACTGGTCCAGGTGAAATTTTTACGACTCTACCATCAACTCCAAATGTTTGAAGTGCATGAACTAATTGAGATGCTTTTTCACGTAATTCTTCTTCAGAATGTGGATTTACAACTTCTATTGGATCAAACAAGTAATCTGTTATTGGAAGCTTATATTGTTTGTATCTTACTCTTCTCTCCTTTTGAGCATCTAAATCACTTTCAATAATTTCATCTTCATCCTCTATGGAAATATCATTAGACATTTCTTCATTTGAATTTATTTCTTCTGAATTTTCATCCTCATTTAAAACTTCTTCATTTTGATCAATATTTAATTCAATATTTTCTGATAGTTCTGTTTGATTAGGTTCATTTTCAACAGGATATTCCTCTTCAAATTCTTCTTCTTGAATTTCTTGGTCGGGCTGTTCAATTTTTTCATTTTGATTTACAATTACAGACTTTAATCTTCTTTCTTCTTTCCACTCATTCCATTTTCCAATACAATAATCTCGAGCAATAATTATTTTTTCATAAATTGAAATCTCTAATATTCCAGAAAGAATGATTACAAAAAACAACAATAAGATTAATCCAAATGCGAACACACCAATGAAATCAAAAATAAAAGTAAATAATGTGAATCCAGCAAAACCTGAATATTCTGCTTTCCACCACGCATCACTAAGGGTTCCAATATACGAAATTATTTGAGATAGCCAAACTCCAGTAACAAGAATATAAAAGAGTAGATGGATATACTCCTTAGTATCTTTTTGCGTAAATAATATATATCCATAAAACACTAAAATAATTGGAAAGGCAACCGACCCAAATCCAATAATTAATTTAATGAAAAACCATGATATATAAATTCCAAACAGACCCATGAAATTAGTTTTTGCTATTTCAGATGATAACCCACTTGGTGATTCAGATGGAGAATAGGTAATAAAACTAATGGTCATGAACAATGCCAAAGCCATCATTAAAATACCAATTATTTCATTTTTGCGAATATTTTTCATTAATCCATTAAAGATGTATTTTTTACAAATGGTGGAAGCACAATTTTAGCTTTAACTGGTTTATTTCTAATCATTATCTCAATTTCAGTGTTTGATTTTGTAAACCCTTTTTTAATATATCCAATTCCAATTCCTTTTAGTAATGAAGGAGATTGAGTTCCGCTTGTAACAACACCTATTTCTTCACCATCTTTTTGGATAACATACCCTTTTCTAGGAATTCCTCTTTCAAGCAACTCAAATGTAACCAATCTTCTGTGTAAACCTTCTTCTTTGACTTTTAGTAATGAATCACGTCCAATAAAATTACCTTTGTTTATTTTAGAAATCCATGACAAACCAGCTTCTAGAGGATTTGTATTTTGATCAATATCATTTCCATACAGACAATATTTCATCTCCATTCGTAACATATCTCGTGAAGCAAGACCAGCAGGTTTCACACCAACATTAATTAGATTTTTCCATATATTTTTTATACAGTTAGGGTTCCCATATATTTCGAACCCTAATTCTCCAGTATATCCCGTTCTGCTTAACATAACTTTTTCACCACAAATTTCAGTATCAATATACGAATAAAACTTCATAGTCAAGTCTGCATCTGTAAATTTTGACAAAATATTTCTTGAATTTGGACCTTGTAATGCAATTAAAGAATAATCATCTGATTTATTTTCAATTTTTACATTATATGTATTCTGTGAATTTAACCAATCTAAGTTTTTTTGAATATTTGAAGCATTCACAACCATAAAATATCCATTTGGAAATCGATACAAAATCACATCATCAATAATTCCACCCTTTGGATTACACATTGCAGAATATTGAGCATCACCAATAGCCAAAGTGCTTACATCGTTAACAGTTACTTTTTGCATAAACTCTAGTGCATTCTCACCTGAAATATAAAACTCACCCATGTGGCAAACATCAAATAATCCTGCTTCATTTCGAACAGAATAATATTCATTTTTAATACCATCTAAATAATTTACAGGCATTTCAAATCCCGCAAAAGGTACTAGTTTAGCACCTAATTTGACATGTTCATCATATAAAATGGTTCGTTTAATTTCACTCACAAACATTTCCTTAATGTAAATTACTGAGAACTTTTTTTATTATTAACTCAGTTTCTAAATCTTTTTCTATTTTAGTAATTTTTTCAATCTGTTTTCGAACATCATTTGGATTAAATCCTAGTTGTACTAGTGCATTAAATGCATCATTTGCATGACCATCTTTTAGTTCATCATCAAAAGGTAAATCATTAATTGAAAGTTTTACAAACTTATCTTTTAATTCAACAATAATTCTACGTGCTGTTTTTGGACCAATACCTTTTAATTCTGTTAGCATTTCCACATCGCTTGCAATTAATCGCCGTTTGAATTCTTCAGGGGTAACTGAAGATAACAAAGTAATTGCTGTCTTTGGACCAATACCCGAAACCCCAATTAACATTTGAAATAATGATCGTTCTACTTCTTCAGCAAATGCAAACAAACTATGTGAATTTTCTGCAACTTGAAAATGAGTTAACAAGGTAATTTCTTCTCCAATATCACCTAAATTATCATAAGTGTTTGTCGAAATAAAACAATTATATCCCAATCCGTTAACATTAAGAATAACATCAGTAGGTGTTTTACCCATAATTTTACCGGTAATATTTACTATCATAAGTCTGTAAACCTAAATTGTTGATGGTGGCATAGTGCAATGGCTAACGCGTCAGATGCATCCATTGGTTCTGGAAGTTCAGTCATATTCAAACTGGCTTTAACCATAAATTGTACCTGTTCTTTGTGTGCATTACCATTCCCAGTTAATGATTGCTTGATTTTTCTTGCAGAATACTCAAACACTGGAATTTTTTTACTCGCTCCAGCAACTATTGCTACACCTCGAGCTTGACCAAGCAATAATGCTGATTTCGCATTTTTACCGTAAAACACTTCTTCAATTGCCATGACTGTTGGTTTATAATCTGCAATAATTTGACAAATATCACTAAATATTGTCATCAACCGTGATGGTAAATTTTCTTTTGCAGAGGGTTTCACAATACCATAATCGACTAAAATCATTTTATTTTTGTGAAATGAAACAATTCCAAATCCAGTTTGAACCAATCCAGGATCTATTCCTAAAATTCGCACTTAAGCTATGGATTCCATTTCTGAATCATCAATATCAAAATTTGAATACACTTTTTGGATGTCTTCATTTTCTTCTAATAATTCTAACAGTTTCAGAAGTTGAGATGCATTGCCTCCATCAACTTTTACAGTATTAATTGGAACAAGCCCAACTTCTCCTTCAACATTAAAACCAGCAGATTCCAACCCTTTAGAAACTTCACCAAAATTATCTGGATCAATTGACATTTCAAATACGTCGTCATCATCACTATTAAAATCATCAACTCCTAAATCTAGGGCAGATTCAAATAATGAATCCTCATCAGCCTCATCTTTAGAAATTGTGATGGTGCCTTTTTTTTCAAACATCCAATTTACACATCCAGACTCACCTAGGTTTCCACCATTTTTGGACATAATATGCCGAATATCTGGAACTGTTCTTTTTTTATTGTCTGTCATAATTTCCATCATAATTGCAACACCACCAGGTCCATATCCTTCATAAACATAATTTTCATATTTTACTCCAGGAAGGTCACCAGTTCCTTTTTTGATTGCCCGTTCAATATTTGCTGCGGGCATATTTGAAGATTTAGCTTTTTTAACTGCCAATCTAAGTGCCGGGTTCATTTCAATATCACCACCACCTTCTCGGGCTGCTAGTGTAATATCTTTTGAAATTCGTGTAAAAACAGCTCCGCGTTTTGCATCTGCAGCACCTTTTTTTCGTTTTATGGTTGACCACTTACTGTGTCCTGACATGAATACCTCTAAATTAAATTAAAATTTTACAGGGTAATTTATAAGAAATTGATGGTTAACTATATAAAAATATAGAATTAATTAATAAATCGAATAGATTGTTCTGGAATCCACCCTGTTTTTCCATCAACCAATTCAATTTCAACCCAATTATTTGATTGTGAACGAACAGAAACCTTCAGCCCCTCATGCACTTCAAAAATTCGGATAGATTGTCTATTAGGTTCTGAATTTACCTCAATCTTTTCTTTATAAATTATTCCTTCAAATACTGAATTACTCGTATAGACTGAATGGATGGTGAAAAAAGTAACTGCAAATGAAACAACAATTAATAAACTCATCACCGATGATAAATATGGTGGATTAAACATTTGTATCAAAAAATAAAAAAAGGATATAGCTAAAATTAATCCAAATAATATTGTGACCCATTCTGAAAATGTGAATCGTTCCTTTAATGCTAAATATTGTTTTAAATAAAAAGGAGCAGATGGAATGTCTACCTTATCTTTTACTTTAATATTTACACGTTTCAAGTTAAATGAAGCGTCTTCGTGATTTGGATCTAACCTGAGCGCTTGTTCATACGCCCACACAGCTCCACCGATTTTGTTACTACGATAATATGCATTTCCAAGATTATAGTATAATTGAGGAGATTCCCACTCATTATTCAATATATTTTCATAGTTATTAATTGCAAGTTCAAAATGACCAACTTGGTATGCCTGTAAAGCTTGATTGTAAATTGAGTGAATCTCACCATTCATCGCAAATGTAAACCCAATAAATAAAAGAATTTTAATTTTATTTCCAAGCATGATTTACCTCTTTTACAATTCGTTTTACTTCTGATATATCATTTTGTACATCATCGGAGGAAACTGGCGAAAACCGTACTGCATCAGCTCTGTTTAAAATTTCAGTCAAATTATTCACATCAATAGGTTGGATTTTACTACTCAATAAATTTATTATTTCTGTAGATGAATATTCAGCTTTATTTGAATTCAATTTAACATTAATTAACTGAATAAAAACCTTGTGAATTTTATTATAATTTTCTTCATTTGAACTACTGATATTTTTTAGTGCTTTCATAGCAGAATTAAATTGTTTTCTCAAATTACGTTCATTTGAAGTTGCTAAAATTATAGCTTTTCTCTTAGAAAAGAATGACGGCAATAATAGAAATAATCCAGCGAAAGTAATAAATCCAATAGCAATTGTATTTATAATTGAGTTTTCCTTTTTCTTCCATCTTGGGATTGTTTCATCATTAAAGCGAATATCTTCAGCAATTAATGAAACCTCTTCTTTTGAAAACCCAAGAGATAACTCACTTGATTTTTCATTTGCTTCTACTTGCAAGTTAATTGGTTTTGTTTTTTTAGTTTGCCATTTTTCAAGTGTTGAGTTAAAATATGTAAAAATTATTTCTGGAAGTATAATTTTGCCAGAGTATCGTGGTATCAAAACATATTCTATGATTTTATCTCCACCAATTTTCCCACCTTTAGTGGTTTGATTCACTAATATTTCAGGTTCAAATACTTCCAATTCACCTGGAAATTCAATTGTTTCAATGTCAACCGATTTAATATTTCCAATACCCTTAATTTTGATTGTATAAGTTATTGCTTCATTTTGTTTAATTTTAGTTGAATTAACTGATGAAGATATATTCCAAGAGCCAATTACTGGAGTAACATTTCCAAATTTGTTTTCAGGTAATGGTTTAACATTTAGCTTTATTGGATTAGTTGAAATGGTATAGTTCTTAGATGGAGGACCAAAAATACTGAAATCATTTCTCCGTTTTTCACGAACACCAACAACTGCAACCATTGGATCAATAGAAATTTCTCCTGATTTGGTTGGGAATAATGCTAATTTTTCAATAATAGCCATATGAAAACGTTCGCCATTTTTTACTACTTCTTGTAGTTTTAAATTTGTTGGTTTAAGAATCTCCTCTGTCCAAAACCCTTGAAATGGCGGTGTTTCATTGTCAAAACCAGTAATATCTACTTTAGTATACAATAAATAAGTTAGAACAACTTGTTCACCTCGATATAGATCTGTTTTATCTACAGTTGCTTCTATAAAATATTTACGATTTTGCGTGGATTTCTTACTTGTTTTGGAAACATTCACATAAATTGGAGTAGATTTTAATTTTACACCCTCTGAAGTGTAATTGAACGATGGTATAACCAATTTTCCAGTTCGTTTTGGTATCAAAGTCCAAGTAATTGTAATAATCTTTTCGCCAGTCATTTTCCCATTAACATATTGATAACTAGAACTTGAAGACTGACTTGGACCAGATACTATATTAAAATCGTTCATTTTTGACAAATCAACTTGGGGGGCAGAATCTGTATTTTCTGCTTTAACTGTTAAAATAACAGAATCACCTTCAATAATATTTTTTGAATCTACAGAAACACTGACAGTCCCTTCAGCAAAAATCAGAGAAAACAATAACAAGAATAAAAGTCTATTCATTACCAATCTTTCTCCAAATAAACTCTACCTTTTACCTTGTATTGCTTAGGTTTTAGGTTATCTTCATTCGCTTTCATAGAATTTAAGATGGCTTCTGCTTCTTCTTTTTTCAACTTTTGTTGTTCAGTCATTTCTTCATTGGGCTTTGGGTGTTGTCCCTTCTTTTCCTCATCCTCTTGATTTTCATTTTCAGCTGGATTCTCATTTTGTTCTTGTTGCTCATCTTTTTGCTCTGCATCTTGTTGGTTTTCTTTTTCTTCTGGTGAGTCTTCCTCAGTTTCTTCTTGGTTATGTTCTTGCTTTTCTTCTTTTTGATCTGAATTTTCTTGATTTTCAGAATTTTGAGATTCACTATTTTGTTTTTGATTCTCTTGGTTCTCTTCGTCAGAATCATTATCATCTGAATTTTGATCTTGTTGTTGAGGTGGTTGTTGTTCTAAAATGCGTTGAGTTAATTCTAGATTATACTTAACATCATCATCTTGCGGATTTAACTTTAGTGCTTTTTTATAATATTCAATACTATTTTCATAATTCTTTTTTTGAAACTCACTATTTCCCAAATTATAAAATGTATTTGCATCATCAATTGAATTTCCTTTTCCAATTGATTGTTTGTAATAATCAATCGCTTTATCCAAATCACCGTTTAAATATTGTAAATTTCCTAAATTGTATTTTAAATCTAAATTTTCTGAATGTTTTTCTACAAGTTGTTTGTATTCTTTAATTGCATTTCCCAATTCGGAATTTTTTTGTGATTGCACATCACTTTCTATTGGTTGTTGCCCAATCATAAACACTATAAATATTGAAATTACTATAAATTTCATTTTATAATTTCCAAAGTATTTACCATGTTTTTCAACAGAGGAGTAATTATTTGTTTTTTGCAAACTTACCCTCCCATTTAATTTCTTTTGGTGTTCTAGTTGGAATTATAAATTCTACAAATAATAATAAAATTGCAATTAAAATGAAAATTTGGTACCTATCTTCATATTCAGAAAACACATGTGATTTTAATTCTCTTTTATTCATTTCTGATATTTCTTCAATCAATGGTCTAATTGCATTATTCTGATTTTCAACTCGAATATATTTACCACCTGTAATTCGAGCAATCTCATTCAAAGAACCATCGTTCAAAGTTGTAGTAACTATATTTCCACTTCTATCCTTTTTAAAGTCAACACGATTTCCACTTTTATCTAAAATTGGGATGGGACCCCCAGCTGAAGTTCCTACACCAAGTGTATGCACTATAATTCCTTGTTCTTTTGCATATTGTGATAATTCAATTGCCTTTCCTTCATGGTCTTCACCATCCGAAACCAAAATAATAACTTTAAATTTTTCTTCATTTGTTTCCACATTTTCAAGTGCCAATTTCAAAGCTGATGAAACATCGGTTCCTTGCGTAGCCAATAAAGATGATTCAACTGAGTTTAAAAATAAATGTGCAGCACTATAGTCTATCGTTAATGGGCAATGAATATGTGCAGTTCCTGCAAACACAAGTAATCCTACCCTATCACCTTGAAGAATATTTATCAATCGAGATAGTTCATATTTTGCTTTTTCTAATCGAGATGGCTTAACATCTACCGCATTCATACTTGTTGATACATCTAATGCAATTATAACATCTGCACCCTGCCGTGTTAATTCAGTTAATTTTGTTCCAATTTGCGGACCAACCAAAGCTAATAAAACGAAAAATAATCCTAAAATCAATAATCGTGAACGCAATTTTACTCTAGATAAGTGAACTCTGTTTAATAAATATTTTCGCACAGGAGCTGTCCCCAATGCTTCAATATTTTTTCGTAATGTTTTGCCTTTAATTGCATAAATTATAATAACAATTATAAATGGAATAAATAACCAAAACATTTCGGGATGTGTATACTTTACCATTAAAATAATTTTCCCAAAATAATTCGTGAAAAAATTAAATAGATAAACAATAATAGTGTTGCTGGAATTATGAACCAACTATATAACTCCGTAATATTTTGATATTCTTTCACTTCAATCTCAGTTTTTTCTAACTGATTAATTTCCATATAAACTTGCTTTAGAGTTTTATTGTCAGTAGCTCTGAAAAATTTTCCTTCGGTTAACCGAGCGATTTCTTTTAAAGATTCCTCATCAACATCAACTTGAACCTGACGTAATACATCCCTTCCCCACATATCTTTAGTTGGATATGGTGCCATACCATGTGTTCCTGCTGCAACTGTGTAAATTTTAATTCCAAATGTTGATGCCAGTTCAGCAGCTGTTAGTGGGTCAAGTTCACCTTTATTATTACTTCCGTCAGATAAAAAAATCATTATTCGAGATTCTGATTCACTTTCACGCAATCTATTAGTTGCATTTGCAATCGCCATTCCAATAGCTGTACCATCATGCTCTTCATCAATTATTTCAATTTGATCTGTAAAGTCTAACAATATATCTGTGTCACGAGTTAGTGGACATTGAATATATGACTCCCCAGCAAACACAATTATCCCTAATCTATCACCTTCTCTATCTTTGATAAATGTCTTAGCAACATTTTTTGCAGCTTCTAATCTGTTAGGTTTAAAATCCTGAGCAAGCATTGATGAAGATTGATCAACAACAAGTAATATATCAATTACTTCAGTTTTTGTCTCCTTTACCGTATCAGATAATCGTGGGCGAGAAATAGCAAGAATTAATAATGTAATGATAAGAAGTTTGAGAAAAATAAATGACCTGTTTAACCACTCACCTTTCTGTATTGCTTCATGTGAAAATAAATTAATGTTTGAAAATCGAATACTTGCTTGCTTCTTAATTCCAACCCGAAAATACCAAACCCCTAAAAGGGGTATGGTTAAAAGTAATAACAAATAATATGGTTGTGCAAATTCCAATGGTATATTTATTCGATTAATTCATAATTAATTACTTCTCAAAAAGTTTCAAATAAAATCTATTTAATCCTTTTCAGTAAATATGATTGACAATTTCATTAACAAAATGAAACTGATTTTTAGTCTTTAATTTCTTTTTTTAAATCATCGACTTCATTTGTTGCGCTTTTTACTTCATCTTTAATATCTTTGGTAGCTTTTTTAAACTCTCTCAATCCTTGCCCCAAACCTTTTGCAAGTTCTGGAAGTTTTTTACCACCAAATAATAAAACAACAACAAACACTATTACAACTATTTCCCAAGGTCCAAACCCCATACTTATCTCCTATTTAAAATACCGTAAAAAATACCACGCGATTGACATGCCCAATAAACTAATAACTGATATATCAACTGCAAATCCAATTGTAAATGTAATAATTTGTAAATTTAATGTAAAGGGATCCCAACCAAGTGGTAAGGTGGTCAAAAAGAAATCTCTAACGACCCCTTCTGGAACTACCAAACCAATAAATTGACTTAAAGCAGTAGCAACAGCAGAACCAATTAAAATTACCACTAAAACAAACCAAAGAGGTCTTCTAATTGATTGCCTCATTAAGTAGCACCCAACATTGATTCAAATATACCCAAACCATCCATCGAATCTAGAATATTTTCTGCAGCTCGTTCTGGATGGGGCATCATGCCAAGTACATTTTTTTTCTCATTCATAATACCTGCAATATCCAACATTGAACCATTTGGATTCCCACCATTAACTGACGCATACGTAAACGCAATTTGGTCATTATCTTGAAGCTGTTTAATTGTGTCTTCATCAGCCATATAGTTTCCCTGCCTATGTGCAATAGGCATGGTTAAATGTTGTCCATGTTTCAATTTTTGAGTAAAAATAGAGTTAGTGGTTTCAACTTTCAATGTTACATTTTGACTTAAAAATTTCACATATTTATTGTTGATGAGTGCACCCGGTAATAGCCCAGATTCTACTAAAATTTGAAACCCATTGCATATCCCAATAACAGGTTTCCCTGCATTAGCCTCTTTAATAACTGAATCCATAATTGGTGAAAATCGAGCAATTGCTCCTGAACGTAAATAGTCACCATACGAAAATCCACCTGGAACTAAAATTGCATCATATTTAGATAAATCACTTTCTTTGTGCCATACAAATTCAGCAGGAGTCTTTAAAATATGTTTTAAAACATGATAGGCATCATGATCACAATTTGAGCCAGGAAATACAGTTATTGCAAATTTCATTCACTCTCCACAATTTCAAATGAATATGATTCAGTATTTGGATTAGCAAGCAATTTTCTGCAAGCTTCATCTGTAATTGCTTCAGCAGTCGCTTTATTTGAATCAGTAAATGTCATTTCAATATATTTACCAATCATCATATCGTCAAACCCATCAATACCCATAGATTTGAGTGCATGTCCAGCTGTTTTCCCCTGTGGATCTAAAATTCCATCTTTGTATTTAATATAAATTTTAGCTTTCATAATTCCTTTCTATTACACTTTACTTTCTTTACCATGGTTTAAGAAATGCCTAATTATTCCCATGACAATATAATAACTCACAAAAAACATTAATACTCTATATTGCAAATTCCAAATAAATGAAGCAAAAAATGATATTGCAAACAAACCCACTCCTATTAATGCAAAAGTATTTGATTTTCCCGAAGAAAAGTTCAATAGTGGAAATTTTGCATATTTAACTCGACTCACCATTAAAAATGATGTTGAAAAAATAATAGGTAATAGCAATCTAGGTTGCGAATATTCTGGGTTTCCAAACTTAATATGCTCAATAAACAGTACTAATGAGGCTATAGCCAAAGCATTTACTGGAGTTGGTAAGCCAGTAAAAAATGCTGAAGGTTTTTCAGATGTATCAACATTAAATCTAGCTAAACGAATTGCACCCATTATCATAGGGGCAGATGCAATAATTTCACCAGATAACCCAGGCATGTTTTGTGTGTACTGATGATATATCAATACAGATGGAGCTAAACAAAATGAAACCATATCAGCTAAGGAATCAATTTCTTTACCAAAGTTACTAGTTATTCCAAACAACCTTGCTAGTTTACCATCAATCGAATCAAAAGCACCTGCAAATAAAATGAGATAGCAAGCCATTTCTACATTCCCTGCTTGGGTATTCAGAATTGCTAGAAAACCTAAAAAGAGATTAAGCAAAGTAAACAAACTTGGTAAATGATGTCTCATTTTCATTTAAAATGATCCTATCACTGTTTTATTTCCACGAACAACATCATCCAAATTTACATTGATTTTGAAATCTTCTGGTACGATAATATCAACACGTGACCCAAAGCGAATAAAACCAAGACGTTCACCCCTATTTACTGAAACTCCTGGTTTCATGTAGTTTGCAATTCTACGGGCAATCCAACCAGCAATTTGCTTTATTTTAAACTGTTTTCCATCTTTGGTTTCAAACAGGGTAATTGTCTGTTCATTGTCTAAAGATGCCTTATGTTTAAATGCAGCAAAAAACTTGCCATGATTGTATGTGTAATCCAATACCTTTGCATCAATCGGAACACGTTGGCAATGCACATTAAATACTGATAGAAAAATAGAAATTTGTTTTGCTGTACCAATTTCAGAATCATTGATATCTACAATTTTAACTACTTTACCATCAGCTGGGGATAGAAAATTATCTATATTATCATCAACACTACGAACAGGATCTCTAAAAAAATAGAGACAAAATACTGTCAATAGTGCCATTGCAATATTCACCCATTTCAAAGCATTAATCTGAAAATAAACTTGAATTCCAGTTCCAATTAATACCAAAAAAATAATGGGTATTAATATTATCTTACCCTCAGGTGCAATCATTAAATAATACCAGCTGAATTGAGGTTGTTCATTATCCTATCATTAACATTTCCGGTTTCTGGAACAAATGATTCACCTGTTAATTGTGCATATAACTCCATATATCGTTCAGAAAGGGAAATCCTGATTTCATCTGATAATTCTGGAGGCACACCCTCTCCTGAAAATCCCCTATCAATTAGCCATTGACGAATATTCTCTTTGTCTAACATAAGTTGAGGTTTGCCTGCATTGTAACGCTCTTCATATTCACTTGCAACCCAATATCGGCTTGAATCTGGTGTATGGATTTCATCAATTACGATTAACTCACCATCAACCATCCCAAACTCATATTTTGTATCAACTAAAATCAAACCCTGCTTGGCTACCCACTCTTGACCAGCAGAAAATAATTGCAATGCATATTCTTCAGCTTTTGCATAAATTTCTTCTTCAACCAAACCATTCACAATTTTTTCTCGTGAAATAGGTTCATCATGTAAACCATATTCAGCTTTTGTTGATGGAGTTAAAATTAGTGTATCAAATTTTTGATTTTCTTTTAATCCATCGGGTATATCAAATCCATATTGCCCATTTATCCCACTAGAATATTCTCTCCATAAACTTCCAGTTATGTATCCTCTAACAATCACTTCAACTGGCAAAGTTTTCGCTTTCTTTGCCACAAGTACTTGTGGGTCTGGTGTTGAAATAATGTGATTTGGTGCAATGTGTTTTGTCTTCTCAAACCAAAAATTAGCAATCTGAGTCAAAATCTGACCTTTATATGGAATGGTTCCAAGTACATGGTCAAATGCAGATACTCTATCAGATGTAACCATTATCATTTTATCTTCAAGTAGAAAATTATCTCTCACTTTCCCCTTATAATGAGTTCCTAAATCTATTGAAAACTCATTTAAAGTATGTTGTAACTGCTCTTGTATTTTACTCAATCTAATAACTCCAATCTCTTAAACACTTTATTTATATTAATTAACACTTTATTCAAATCAAACAGAATATCAATTTCTGACTCATTCATTAAATTCATAATTTCAGAGTCATTTTTCAATAATTTCTTAAAATCTTTACCCTCTTCCCATACTTGCATTGCATTTCTTTGAACCATTGCATAGGCATTTTCACGAGTTACCCCTTTATTTACTAATGCTAACAAAACTTCTTGGCTAAAAATTAACCCACCTGTTAGATTCAAATTTTTCAGCATATTATCCGGATACACCAATAAATTGTCCATTAAGGCAATCATTTTATTGAGCATATAATCCATCATTATGGTAGAATCTGGAATAATAACTCTTTCTACAGATGAATGTGAGATATCTCTTTCATGCCAAAGTGCAACATTTTCGAGTGCTGCATGTGCATTTGCTCTCAATAACCGAGCAAACCCCGTCATTCGTTCAGTTATGATTGGATTTCGTTTATGTGGCATAGCAGATGATCCTTTTTGTCCTTTTGAAAAGAACTCTTCAGCTTCTAATACTTCCGTTCGTTGCATGTGACGGATTTCAACAGCAATCTTTTCAATACTAGCACCAATCAATGCCAATATTATCATAAAATGGGCATGGTGGTCACGTTGAACCACTTGACTAGATACTGATGAAGGACTTAAACCTAATCGTTTACAAGCCTCTTCTTCAACAGAAGGATCAAGGTGTTGATATGTTCCTACAGCTCCAGATATTTTACCTGTTGCAATACTTTTTACTGCTTCTTCCCAACGATCAATATGACGCGTAAATTCTTCACTCCATAAAGCAATTTTAAGCCCAAAAGTAATTGGCTCAGCATGAATTCCATGCGAACGACCAATCTGAAACGTTTCTCTGTGTTCACTTGCTTTTTTTCTTAATACATCCTTAAAAGTAATTAATTTTTTTAAAATAAGTTCACCAGCTTCTTTACAAAGCAATGCTGTACTTGTATCAAGTAAATCTGAGGATGTCATTCCCATGTGAATAAATCGAGATTCTGGACCAATATTTTCTGCTAAATTTGTAAGAAATGCAATGACATCATGATGAGTTGTTTCTTCAATTTCTAAAATTCTTTCAACAGAAAATGATGCCTTTTCTTTAATTACTTTTACAGCATCTTTTGGTACTTTACCCATATCGCAAAGAACTTCAGTAACCGTTATTTCAACATCTTGCCAGGTTTTATACTTGTTTTGGTCTGACCAAATATGCCCCATCTCTGGAGTTGTATATCTATCAATCATTTAAAATCCCCATAATTTTGATTTTGGTTCTTCGAGAGTCAATGGTAATTCAAACAATTCACCATCTCTCCATAGGTTTAAAATTATCACATCTCCTACTTTGTGAAATCCTTCATCTATCACTCTAATAATGTCTTGTGGACTATTTACTTTTTTATGGTCAACTTGCAATATAACATCACCCATTTTCAAACCTGCTCGTTCACCACTTGATTGTTCCTGAATATCAGTAATTATGACTCCATTCGAGGTTGGTAAATTAAAGTATTGTTGCATTATCTTGTCAATCTTTTGAACATGAACACCAGTTGTATAATTTCTCTCAACTTTACCATATTTTTTCAAGTCTTCGGTAATTTCTTTCACTCTATTAATTGGAATTGCAAATCCTATACCAATTGAGCCAGTAGTTTGGTTTGAACCTGTCATGATAAATGTATTTATTGCAATAACATCCCCAAAAGCATTTACTAATGGCCCCCCACTATTGCCTGGATTAATTGATGCATCTGTTTGAATCATATCTTGATACACATGACCTGATTCTTTTAATCCAAAGTCCATATTTACACCACTAATAATACCAGAAGTTGCTGTTGGTTGTTCAGAAACTGAGAACAAACCCAAAGGATTGCCCAAGGCAATTGCCCACTCACCCACAATGAGATTATCAGAGTCGCCTAATGATGCTGAAGGGAATGTGTTTCCCTCAATTTTTAAAAGTGCTAAGTCTGTTAGTTGGTCTTCACCAATTAACTCTGCTTGATATCTATCGCCACCCATAAGAGTAACAATAATCTCATTTGCATTATTTACAACATGGGTATTTGTAACTACATATCCATCTGAACTAATAATCACCCCCGACCCCAAACTCTCTACTTCATACGTTCGTGTATATGGAAAGAAACTACCCCAAAAAGGATTACTGAATGGATTTACTGCCCGTTGTTTTTTTAGTTGCGTAACATTTATCCCAACAACAGATGGTGATGCAACTTCAATTGCACGTGTAATCGCTGTATATCGTGATAGTTCAATATCGGTTGATGGAGAAAATGATTTTGATGTTAGAAACCAAAAACCAATCACAAAACAAAAAATAATACAGATAATTTTAAAACTAGTTTTCATAACTCACTTTTTTTAAAAATAATCCATGTGCTGGTGCCCTAACTACAGATAAAGTTGGATGACCTCCATTCATAAATTGAGTAAAATCATCAATCGAATATCGTCCACGACCAACTTCTACCATAGTACCCACAAGAAATCTAACCATATGTTGTAAAAATCTGTTTGCAGAAATATGAAAAAATAATTTATCTCTTTCCTCTTTAAAGTTTGCACTAAATATTGTACAAATTTTATTATCCACTTCAGCTGTTGCTTTACAAAAACTAGTAAAATCGTGTTCACCTAATAGAATTTCAACACATTCATTCATTTTTTTTATATCTACATCCCACTTTAACACCCATGAAGTGTTGCGTTCAAATGGTGTGAATACTTTAGATATTCTATAAATATATTCCCGTTTCCTTGCTGAAAATCGTGCATGGAAATTTGAATCTATTCTTTCGCATTCAGAAACCCAAACATCATTTTCTAATTTCGAGTTGAGTGCTTTAATAATTTGATTATTGGACATTGTTGTTTCTACATCAAAATGAGCAACTTGCCCTAATGCATGTACCCCAGAATCAGTTCTCCCTGATCCTAACACTGTAATATTTTTAGAATAAATTGACTGTAGTGCTTGTTCAATATCACCCTGGACTGTTCGCCCTTTTGCCTGAATTTGCCAACCCAAAAAGTTGGTTCCTTCATACATAATTTTCAATTTATATCTTTGTAGTGGCAAATCATACCATTTAGTGGTTATAGGAAAGCCAAAATTTACTCCATTTTGCTGATATCATTTAACCAATTTATTTTACTTTATTGGGTTCTAAAAAGCCAATATTTCCATCCAATAATTGCAATGATTAATCCTGAAATTGAATCAGCTAAAAAATGTTGTTTTGTGAGAAACGTTGAGAAGAAAATAAACCCAACATAAACCCACATCATCCATTTTGATTTTGGAAACTTTGAGCCAATAACAAGGCCAATTATTCCTGATGCCACTACATGAAGTGAAGGAAAATAGTTTTGTTTATGCCAATGTAAGTCAATTATTTTGAATAATACTTGAAACGGGTTTGAACTAATTGGAGATTCAATATTACCTGATCCAATCGGCCAAACAACAAAGAACAAATAACAAATTAGTGTGGATACAATTAGAGTCTGTATTAATTGATTAAACTCAAACTCTTCCCATTTTAAAAATGGGGGTATCACAATTGCTATAAAATGAAAATAATAAGGCAACACCAACCACCAAACAAAAGGAATTTGATTATCAATAACTAGAAAACATTCTGGTGGTGCAATAGGTGATACAATAAAAGGTAATGTAAAGTACAAACTCATAACCACCCAATATGGAATAAATTGTTTTACTTGATTAATTTTATTTACATCTAAAATTAAGTTGATAAATTGCACCCGCAGTTTGGACAAAATTGAAATTGGTCAGAATTATTAAATCCACAGTTTGGACAAAATTGAAAGCAACTATTTGACTCTTTAGTAGATGATGTTGGTTGTTCATCTTCATCAAAATCCATACCCTCACCAAAGTCATCTAACTCAAATTCATCATCTGAATAATCAAAATGAAGATCCTTCATAATATCTTGGTGAATTATAACTTTTTTAATGAAATCTGTACGCATATCAAAGTCAGAAATTTTATCTTTTGCTTGTAAAAGATAAGTTTGTGCTTCTTCTTGTGCTTCTAAACATAAATCTTTCTCATTTATCAACAAATATGCTTTGCTCATTAACCAATATGCATGTGCACAACATAGGGCACTCTTACAAGTTTTCTTTACGTTTTTGTAATAGGCTTCTAATCTGGGAATCCCTACATTTGTTTGTTCACAATTTATAATTAAATCGATGCCATTAATCAATAAATAGGATGGAGTATTTTTAATACTTGATCGTTTTGAAATTAACTGACTATATCTGTTGATTTCATCAGATTTAATGTGAATATGAAAAAGTAAGTATAAAACTTCATCAATTATCTCTGATTGTTTCCCCTCCAATAATTCTATTGTTATTTCACATTCTCTTCGAGATTGTTTCAGCTTTCCCCTGTTAAAGTAAACTTCTGCATATAACTTATGAAGATTAGCTTTTTGGATTAATGAAAATGATGAAACAAAATTGTTTTCTAAATCATTTAAAATTTGAAGGATAATATCAAATTGACCTAGTTTATTAAGCAAAAATGCAATAAATAATTTCGATTCAATTTGCTTAGGGTCTTCCTTAGATAAATTAGAGTTTGCAATCTTTGCACTTTTTAATGCTGATGAATAATCACCTTTTTCTAACAATGCTTTGGCTGTAGAAATATCATATTCTAATTCATTTTGATGAGGTAGAGATGTATCTTCCACCCAATCCATAATATGAATAAACACTTGATAAAGTTGGACAGTTTTGGTTGCTCCCTTTGGTTTAAAGGTTTTGTATTTTTTTGAATACAAATCACCTTCTCCTTGTATTGCCTTCTGAATTTCTTCACTCACTGCAATACCACCATGAGGTGCAAGAGGT
Organism: uncultured bacterium; assembly: GCA_964400495.1. GTDB lineage: Bacteria > Fidelibacterota > Marinisomatia > SCGC-AAA003-L08 > D37C17 > CAYNTS01. Next base: position 26,775 of record CAYNTS010000017.1, read on the forward strand.
TCTATTTGTGAAGCAATATTGACACCATCTCCATAAATATCATTATTTTTTTCAATTACTTCACCATAATGAATACCAATACGAATCAATATTTCTCTATCTTTAGTATTTAAACTGTTTCTCTTTTTAATGTCATTTTGAATATTTACCGCATAATGTACTGCTTCTGAAACATTTTCAAATTCTGCAAATATTGCATCACCAATATGTTTTATAATTTTACCATTGTGAAATTTCAAAGCATATTCTAGGATTGAGTCATGTTCTTTTAATAGTTCAAGGGCAAGTTTTTGATCTTTTCCTGTTAATTTACTATATCCAACCATATCTGTAAACATGATTGCAACTTTTCTGCTTGATTTTTGTCTTATCATTATAAAATTTTAACTTTAACCATGAGTGTAATTTTCAACATATTTACTATAAAAAACAAAGCCCTTGAAATTCAAGGGCTTTGTTTTTTAATTAATGAAATATTATTTCATTAACAATACTTTTTGAGATGAAGTAAATGAATTTGTTGTAAGCTTTACTATATACATTCCACTTGCAAACTCATTTGCAGTCCAACTTGTTTGGTGATATCCTTGCGACTGAACATCATTAAATAATTCTGCTACTTTTTGACCTGTAATATTATAAACATCCACACTTACCAATGATTCTTCACTCAATGTATAATGAATGTTCACACTAGGATTAAAAGGATTTGGATAACTAGCTAACAAAGTTGTTGTTGATGGTAAATTCTCAATATCTGCAGTAATTACATTTTGATACCAATCAATTGCAATAACTTCATTAATTTCCATACCTCCTTCAAAAGAAAGTAACTGCCCTTTCGGAAGAGTTGAGTTTTTTGTATTATAAATTAGAATTAAATTATCATTATATGATATATTCCAATCATTTGATAGTTCAGAAGATAACAAAATAAATTCACCAATAAATTCTATTTGAAGTCCAGCAATATCTCCATCAGACTCAACAAATATTTGATTATTTACATTCTTAATTTCAACATTTGTAATCGGAGAAGATTCATGCACTTCTCGAGATAAAATAACTTCAATAATTGCAATAATATCAACTATATCAAGAATGCCATCTTCATTAATATCTCCAGCTTCAACCATTTGCTCAGTTGGAATAACCTCATCTAAAATAATTGAAACAAGCAACACTACATCAGAAATATTTATAATACCATCCGCCAGAACATCGCCTGGAAGAATATTGTACAAACAACTTCCATCATTAATAATTACTTGAGCGTTATAGTTAGAAGCGGTTGGATCACTACAACCTATTGCTTCTTGTTCTGTTGAACCAGTAATTTCAACTCCAAACATATTTGCACCCCAAGTATCTTCCCATATAAATGGTGTTTCATTTCCGGAGTTAATTATAGCACCTCCATCAGGAGATTCAAGTGTTACCCAACTAATAACTGGGAGAGGAAATACTTCTCCAGTTTCCACATTGTATTCACCAGGTGAAATATGAATTGTAGCATTTTGTTGACTAGTACCATATGCTACACGAATTGCTTTTGAAATAGAGTTGTAAGGTGTATCATTAAGTCCATCACCACTTTCACCACCCTGTAACGAAACAAAAACATCACCACTTCTGTATGATTCATTTCCAGTACAATTATCACACTGGATAGACAAAGTTTCACTATTTCTCATAGATGAACTCACCCAATAATTTGAGAAACTATTAATTTCAGGATTGTACACTTCAAAATCACTATTACTCAAGTCTATATTCCTTGAAAATCCTGAAATATGCAAATCTTTACCTATTAATGCATCATTTCCAGTAAAAATGTTCGAAGAAATTTCTAATATTTCACATACTAATGGTGTGGAATCATCTCGTACATCATCAATTCCAATATCATCTCCAACGACACCACCCCCACCACGAGTCGCACGTGCACCTCGATTTGCAGACTCACCATTATTTCGAATATGATTATAATTAAGAATTGGACACATATTCAAAATTAGAAATCCACCCCCAACTACTCCAGATTCAATAATTCCGTTAGAGTTTTGTTTATACACCAATGTCCCATATCCATTCTTTAAAGTAAATCCATGTACTTCTGGTGATGAGCCTACATAATTACTATCTAAAGTACTGAATAAAAGCACGCTTGCTTTGTTTGGATCAACTGGTGAACCACCATCAATAATTGTATTTGGAATATGACTTGGGTCACCATCAATTAAAAACTGACTTGCTAAAACAATTGGTTTATCAATAACTAAATTTTCGTAATATGTACCATCATCAACAATAATAGTATCACCTGCTTCAGCTATATATATTGCTTCTGTGATGCTTGTAATATCATCGGGAACATGTATATAATTATCTGTTTCTATATTTGAAACAGTTACTTCAAATAAAGTTGAAGCAGATAGCCCTCCATTATCAAAAGCTGAAACTGTTATTGTTTCAACTCCAGAACTTATAAAATCATACAAGAATAAAACAGATGAAACAATATTTGTAGAAAAAAAACTTTGAGTAGCATTTATTGAGATATTCAAAGATTGGAATTGATTATCTACATCCAAAAATACATTGCTTAAATCAATCAAAATAGGTTCATCACCTATAAATACACTCTGATTGGGGATTGCAGAAACAACTTCTGGTGCATCATTCACAGCTTCAACAATAATTACCACATTTGCAACATTTGAAGTATAATCATCATCGGATACTTGAAATTTAAAATGATCCGGTCCATTATAGTTCATAAATGGTGTATAGGTAATACAGGCTCCGCTAAAGCCACTTAATGTGCCATTCACTGGAGGTTCTACTAATGTGAATACAATATCACCATCTCTTTCTGAATTTTCATTCTGATTGGTAAATTGACGAATACGATTTGATTTTATAATTTCTTTATCATGAAAATTGTAATTTGATACCCCATTGCAATCACCCCCATCATTATTATAACAGGATAAATCTGCACCAAATTGTTGATCTGCACAATCAGGCAAACCATCACCAATCCAAGATTCTGGAATACATTCGCCAGAACCGTCGCAATCTAAAACATACCCTGCATCACATTGAGGTTGGCTACTACAATCAGCAGGACATGTGGATTCATTCTCACCCCAACCATCTTCACACACTCCATTACCGCAATTATTTTCATTCGCATGGGTTTCTAAACAAATTAGTACAGAAGTATCCTCTTGGATTTGAACCTGTTGGTTTTGCGCTCCATATCCTTCATCATTTTCGCAATCCTCTTCGCAAACCTCTTGTTCACCTGGGTCACACTCACTATCACCACAATAGTGATTTTGATTATCTGTTTCATTACAATCTTCTGGACAATTATAAATTAATTCATTATAATCACAATAATCATCTCCACAATACGGTTGTTCATAATCTACACCAAAATAACATGAACCATCATTAAATTCGGCATCATCATCATAATTTTGAGCATTTGGATTCGTACAACCAAAATCATCTAAATCAAAATCATTCCACCATCCATCATCAGAATTGAAGCCATACATACCAGATTCTTCCATATCCTCCCAATCAAAGATATCATCTAAATCATCAAAGTCAACATTTGCACTTCCAAACAAATTCACAAAGTCAACAAATGTTAATGGAAAATCTTCACCCATTGCTTCTGAGTATGTACCATCTGCAATAATAATAGAAACTTCTGAATCTGTTCCTCCAAATGCAAGACTCAATGCATGAGATACTGTTTTAAATGGATTTGCTTCTGAACCATTACCTTCTATATCGTTTCCACTGGTTCCATTCACAAAAATTTCACCATCTAATGCTACTACAACTCCTTGCCCTCCTGCAAAATCGTAAGAAATCGTACTTCCTTCAGAAGGTCCACGAGAAAACCAATAATTTGATACACCACTTCCTGTATTGCTATATACATCAAAATTACCGTTTTGTAAATTTATTGACTGAGAACTACCACTTGCATGAAATGTTTTCCCAACATCTGCTTCATTTTCTGTAAAAATATTGGTTGAAAAATCCAATTCAAGGCAATCAAGGGTTGGATTTCTCTCACCATCTCGTACATCATCAATTCCAATATCATCTCCAACGACACCACCCCCACCACGAGTCGCACGTGCACCTCGATTTGCAGACTCACCATTATTTCGAATATGATTATAATTAAGAATTGGACACATATTCAAAATTAGAAATCCACCCCCAACTACTCCAGATTCAATAATTCCGTTAGAGTTTTGTTTATACACCAATGTCCCATATCCATTCTTTAAAGTAAATCCATGTACTTCTGGTGATGAGCCTACATAATTACTATCTAAAGTACTGAATAAAAGCACGCTTGCTTTGTTTGGATCAACTGGTGAACCACCATCAATAATTGTATTTGGAATATGACTTGGGTCACCATCAATTAAAAACTGACTTGCTAAAACAATTGGTTTATCAATAACTAAATTTTCGTAATATGTACCATCATCAACAATAATAGTATCACCTGGCGATGCAGATGCAATTGCATCTTTTATTAAATCAAAGTCTGTAGGTACCGAAATAAACGTATGAGAATTATTACAAGAAGATCCATTACCACCACATACACCACATTCATCTTCTTCTGCAATACCACCCCATTCCCCATTGCAATCTTGCGTGCAGTCATTAAATGGGTCATCATCACAAACACCACATTCATCAAAAGTTCTTTGACCAAAACAAATGCCACTACAGTCCATGTCGGCATTACCGCCATTACACACCCAGCAATCATCCATAATATAAGCTGGACAAACTTGACCATTTATATCTTCATATTCACAACAATTATATGTTCCATCACCACAGCCTGTTGAAGTAGGAATGTAATTAATTGCATTTGGGTCATCACATCCGGGTGTTTGTAAACTAATACATTCACCACAACCAAAGAGTGCCAATAAAGTATAGCCAGCTGGACAATAGCATCCACCATCATCCCCAACTATTGCACCAGAAATTTGATTGCAGGAACAAGATCCATCATTTAAACCAGGAAGGTCAATACCATCACCACACCCTAAATCACCACATTGTCCAAATACTATGGATGAAAAAATAACTGAAATAACTATTAAAAAAATACTTTTCTTCATAATTTGCTCCTAAATAATAATTTTTGATGATTAAATCTGTATAAAAACTACCTAACATTCAACTCTTTACCAAGTTTTAGTTTACGAGAGTGATGCTTATCACAATTTTGAAATTTTAATCGTTAACTAATGAGTTTCCGCAACTTGGACAAAATTTAAATTTATTTTTATTTGGTGTACCGCAACTTGGGCAAAATGCAAATATTTTTTGAGGTTCTTCTTTACTTTTTCTAACTTCTTTAACTTCTTGTTGCTTTTGAACAGATGATGTTTCAGTTGTTAAATCCTCAAACATTTTTCTGTGAATTAGTGGAAGATGTAGATAATCTTCTCTAATTTTAGTATCTTCAATTTTATTTGCAACTCTTTTTAAAGCCTGCTGTGCTTTTAATTGAAATTCTAAAGCTTTATCTTTTTGACCAATCAATAAGAAAATTTGCGAAACATACCATAATTCTCTTGTTTTTCGACCTTGGTTATTGTGCGACACTAATTCCTTTGCAAATGCAAAAAATTCATCTTTGGCAAGTTCATCATTTTTGGCTTGATATAAAAAACAAATAGCTCTTGATGAAGCGTCATAAAATGACATTTTTCTTCTGGTTGCCAATTTTACTGCTCTTTGAATATATTTTTCAGATTCCTCCATTTTATCTGCATATAGATATGCTTGGCCAAGAAACAATGTCGTGGCTTCCACGGCAGGTCTATGTTCAGCTTTATGATGAAATTTAAGAGCTTTGATAAAGGACTGTTGAGCTTGTTTCCAATTTTCTTGGTTTAAGTAAATAATTCCTTGATGACGATAAATTATTCCAGCAGACCCATAATCATTTAAATCATTCACAATTTGTAATGATTCTTTATAATGCTTCATCGCTTCTTCATAATGTCCAATATAAACTAAATTATTTGCCAAATTCATTTTCATAATTGCAAAATTACGTTTCATTTTAAGTTCGTCAAACAACTCAATTGATTCTTTACATAACTCAATTGCTTTTGAATAGTTACCACCACGTTTATATGGAAATGACATATTTGCAACACTTGATGCAATTAATTTTTTATCATCCAATTCACGCTTAATGGTAAGAGATCTATTTAAGTACTCTAAAGATTTTTCTGATTCTCCAATATTAGCATAACTTTGACCTAGATTGTTTAATATTTTCGCCTCTTCCTGTAGATTGTTTTCTTTTGCTCTTTCAGCTAAAGCATCTTCAAAACTATCAATTGCCTGGTCATATTTTCCCCATTTCTTATAAATTAATCCGTACACATTGTGTAAACCAGCAATAGCTGAAAAATCCTTTTCTTTCTTGGCAACTATCATAGCTTCATCAAGGACTGTAACAGCTTTTTCAAACTTATTATCTTGCAATAACACTGACGCATAATGATATCTAACTTCAATAAAATTAGGATCTAATTTTATTGCCTCTTTAAACAAACTTTGTGTAATCTCAATATCCATATTGGATTTAGCACTTTGGTTTAAATATCTCCCTTTTAAAAATAACTCATACGCTTCGGCAGAAACCTTTCGTTCTTTCTTAAGCAACTTCTGAAACGAATCTGGAATTTCTAGTCCAAATGATTCCAGTACTTTAGCTGCAACTTGACTTCTTATCTTTTGTAAGTTGTGTGTATTCCCTTCCCATATTTCTGTCCAAATTGGTTTATTTTTGGAATCAATTAATTGTAAAGATAATCGAAACATTTCACCAATTCTCATTATACTTCCTTCGACGATATGGTCAACATTTAGAACTTCGATTAACTTAGGAATATCATTAAAAAGATTTTTATGTTTCATCACATCGGCAATTCCGGGAACACGAATTTTACCTGCTTTTCCCAAATCGATGGTTAAATCTTCGGTTAAACCATAGCAAAAGAATTCATCATCGGAGGAACCTAAATTATTTAAATATAAAACTGCAACGGATTGTACTTTTCCTTTATCTACTTTTCTGTCGGCTAGCTGAATATCTCTTTCAACGAGAGATTTTATAAGAGAATTAGTTGTTTCATTATTATAATCAAATTCATTAACATAAACTTTAAATACTCGTTCTGGGTCTTTGATATTTTTAAGAAATATTCTCCCTAAATCACGAGTAAAAATATCCTTTTCGCTCCTAATCGAGTTATACACAGCTTGAGATGTTAAAATTTCGCCTGAAGCGGCAATGGGTTCGATACGTGCTGCCATGTTTACACCATCACCAAACAAATCACCATCTTTTTCGTACACTTCTCCCATGTGTATTCCAATTTTAACTAACATTTGGAAAGTTTCAGGGTTCTGTTCGTTGGCTTTTCTTAGGGTTTCTTGTATTGATATTCCACATTGAATTGCTTCAGTTGCAGAAGTAAACTCCGCAAATATCTTTTCATTCATGTGTTTTATTATTCGGCCTGAAAAATTATCAACTATTTTATCGATAATTCTATCATGTTCATTTAGTAATTGAAGAGCTAATTTTTCATCATCACTAGCAAGTTTATTATACCCCGCCAATTCTGTGAACATTATAGCTACTAATTTCTTTTTTCTTTTTACTGCCAATTATTACTCATTTTATGTGATTTCAATAGCATAATTTAAATAGTAATACCATTACAATGCGGATAAAAAAAAGGGAGTCAATGACTCCCCTTTTCATATTTACTTACCCGCAACCTAATTAATATTG
>CAYNTS010000018.1:0-34523 GCA_964400495.1 uncultured bacterium
TGTCTGTTTCTTTTTTACTCAAATCCTAAAAAGTACTAATTATTGTGAAGAACCAGTTTTTTTATTATTTATAGTATTACAATCCAAATTCATTAACTAATTAAAATTCCGGTAAAATATAAATTCTTCCCAGTTTGGGTGATACTGGCAACATAACCATGCATATTTATGCAAAAATAGAAAATATAAATTTAAAATATAGTAAGTTATTAAAAATGAAAAAGCCTCTAACTACTAAGTAATTAAAGGCTTTATAGTGTCGAGGTGGCAGGATTCGAACCTGCGACCCCCTGCTCCCAAAGCAGGATGGATTAATTATATTTAGTGTACTATATTAAGGTATGAAGAAAGAACTAAATAATAAACAAAAATCACAAGAAATAGCCTACAATAGAGCAAAAAGAGCCCACCAAGGGAAAAATCATTGGCATGTTAATAAGAGATCTAATGTTATTATCTGCAAATTCTGTGAAACTAAAATTGCTATCTGGAAAAATCCAAAATACTGTCCAAATTGTTTAGAAGGGAAGTAACCCCTACTCCTAAAGTAGGATGGATTTATTATTTATTCACAAGTATTTTGACATTCTTGTAAAGTATTAAATGCTTCAACTCCACAACAGCCTGTTATAAATTCTTCACACTGATTAGTAGATTGATTATAATAATAAGTAGGACATATGCCATCACAAGGTCCTACTTCAGGAGTAACATAACATTCTTGATTTTGATTAACTTGATTCCAATAATCTATTCGTAAATCTCTTAAAAGCAAAGTTAATTCTTCTATACCATCAATTGCAGAATAGGCTTCAAAAGTAACTTGCTTGGAAACACCTTCATATATTATTTGAATAAATTCAGCTCCTCCATCGTTACAATCTGGACATCCATATACATCATCAAGTGATTGAAAATATTCAAAATCTATTAGATTCACTAAATATTGCCAAGATTCTTGATTTAAATTATCCTCTAATGTTAAATCTGGATATTCCTGATCATATGGATTCCAACAGCTACTTGCTTTAAATAAAACGTTACTATTATCTAATTCTAATTCAAATACACAATATCCCCACCAGCTGCCATAAGAGGCACCACTATTGATTTGTATTGAACTAAGGGGATTTAAAATCATTTCAATCAATAACACTGCATCTAGAACATCTAATTGACTATCTCCATTCATGTCAGCAGCGCTATATTCTAATTCATCAGTTGGGTCTCCTAGTATAAACGAAACCAATAGGACTACATCTAATACATTGATTTCTCCATCAAAATTAATATCTCCAAGGGTTATCGGATTATTAGTTCCACAGACTTCTTCACATTCTTCTATTGTATTATATATCCAATTAGACCAATCAACTCCATATCCATCTATGGGACTACAATACATAGTTTGACATTCACCATCAACATATCCAAAACCAATTACGGTCCCACATTCAGGAAATGGTATGCCAGATAAATCTATACAATCATTCACAGATGAATTACAATCAGCTAGATTTCCCTCTAAATCATAAAAATCAGCGTAACATCCACCACAATAATTCGATATACAATCTACAGGGGTATTTATTTGACACTCTTCTACGATACATGGATCTACAAAACATGCAACAGGGAACTCACAATCTTGAGAAAGATTTATTTCTAAAACTTCAAAAGCATTGCATTCAACACATGTAACTTCTTCACCTAAATCAACTTCAACGAATCTATTAACATATAAGTCGATATTAGTTATAGAATCATCAAAGATAACATTCGTTGGTGCTATATCTTGTATTTCATGATGTATTGCATATTGACTACAAGCATCTTGACAATCTGTAACTTCATATTCATAAAGATAACCTGTAATGGCATATAATTGACAAAGCAATAGATTTAAAATAAAGAATCTCATAATGATTAAATATACAAAATAAAAAAGCCTCTATCAAAGAGGCTTTCTAATTTGTTGTCGAGGTGGCAGGATTCGAACCTGCGACCCCCTGCTCCCGAGGCTATTTACCCTAAAATACAGCAATTTGATAAATCTTTCGTAAATTAAGGATATGGATACTATGTTAACTTACAATACTAACTCTAAGACTGGTCCAGTTTGTGGGGGCAGGGCAGAATATCTCCAAAATAATAATTAAATGGTGAATCACCATCCTGCGTTTTATAGTATAAATTTACAAATTGATCAAAATATGTGCGCCTTCCAGATAATATCCACGACCCATTATATAGTGGACCTTCTACCATAATTTTAGTTGATAATAAACTGATATTACCTGAACCTTTACTAAAGTCCCAATAATCTTTTATTGGATTTGTATTTGCTAATCGACCATTTTTTGAATTACCTTCTCGAGAAGTAATACTTAAAACTGAAGAGAGTCGTCCACCATAATTGGATGGAAACCCACCTGCTAAAAATTCTGAATCCGAAATCATGTCTGCATTAAATGTTGAAAATACTCCACCAATATGGTATGGATTATATATTTCAGTACCATCTAGTAAAATTAAATTTTCATCAGGACTTCCACCCCTTACAATTAATGCAGCATTAAAATCATTACTTGCACTTACGCTTGGTAGAAGTTGAATTGTACGAAACAAATCAGATTCGATGAAAGCAGTTGTTTTACGAATATCATTATGGGTTAAGTTGATTCTGCTAATATCTACTCTTTTTTCAAAACGCATTCTTTCTGCTGAAACCTTTATTTCATCTCCTTGGATGGGTTCAGGTATTAATTCGAAGTTATACTTTAGGCCATTTTCTGCAATTAAAATAGTTTTTTCTAAAGTAATATATCCAATCATCATAATATTCAAGGTAAAACTACCAGGCAAAAGGTTGGGAAGAATGTAATAACCACTCACATCTGCAGCCGTTCCTTGCCCAGTTTGAATAATCATTAAACTTGTATAAGGGAGTGGTTCACCTGTCGAAGCATCCTTAATTGTTCCAGAAATATTAGATGCATTTAACATGTTAATAATAGTTAAAATAGTCAATATTAAATATATAATATTTATTTTAATTGGTTTCAATAAACAAAAAAGCCCCATGTAATTTATTAATGAGGCTTGAGATTAAATAATAACAAAAGATTAACTTTCCGCAATTATACTAACTTGTTTTTTATCACGACCTTTTCGGTGAAATTTAACTTTTCCATTACTTTTAGCAAACAAAGTATCATCTTTGCCTTTGCCAACATTCAAACCAGGATGAATTTTAGTACCTCGTTGACGAACAATTATTGAACCAGCAGAAACAGTCTGACCATCGGTTCGTTTCACACCAAGTCTATTGGCATTACTATCTCTTCCGTTTTTGGAGCTTCCAACACCTTTCTTATGTGCCATTATTTACTCTCTTTCTTTGTTGTTGCTTTTTTTGCAGCTGGTTTCTTTGTTGCTGTTTTTTTGGTTACGGTTTTTTTAGCAGCAGGTTTTGCAGGTTCTGCTTTCTTTTTCGGGGTAGCTTTTTTAGCACCACCTAACTTACCAATTTTAATCGTACTAAATTCTTGACGGTGACCATTTCTACGTTGATAACCTTTTCGTCGTTTAAATTTAAAAACGATAATTTTTTTCTCACGACTATGAGAAAGCACTTTTGCGTCAACCTTCATATTTTCAATGTATGGATTACCAATATTTTGTTTGGATCCATCATCAAAATACATAATTTTATCAATGGATACTTTTGAACCTTCTTTTTCAGAAATATGAGGTACTTTAAGTTCCATTCCTTCTTCAATTTTATACTGTTTTCCAGCGTATTCTATTAATGCGTACATAATTACATCCTAAATTAGCTTATAAATTTATCCAATATTTGCTTAACATAGCAAGTTAAACTTCTGAAGTAACATCCTTTTTTCGTTTTTTCGAATATACTTTAAATTCATCCAAGGATAACTGAGGGTCAGCTTGGATATCAATCAACATCCAATTATCCCACATAAAACCACTTATCACTTTAGATTTTGTTTCATTAATATAATCCACCATGTTTTGGTGCATATAAATGATTAATCGTCTATCTTTTGCTTTTACTCTAAATCGTTTTAACCAATTTTCAATTTTAGTTATTATTGTATCTTTGGACGATATTCGACCTAATCCATTACAAGTTGGACACTCTTCACTAACTGTATGTAACAAACTTAATCGAATTCGTTGACGAGTCATTTCAAGCAGACCAAAATTGGAAAATTCTGCTAACGATACTTTTGCTCTATCTTTTTTTAGCGTATTTTTTAACTCATCAAAAACTTTTTTACGGTTTGCAGGTTCTTGGAGGTCAATAAAATCAATTACAATTAACCCACCTATATCTCGAAGGCGTAGTTGTCGAGCTGTTTCTCTTGCTGCTTCCAAATTAATTTTTAATGAATTCTCTTCATGGTTCTTTTTACCGATAAAACGACCACTGTTTACATCTACCACTACCATGGCTTCAGTATGTTCAATAATCAAATAAGCTCCACTTTTGAGCCAAACTTTACGCCGAAGACTTTTGTCAATTTGGTCTTCAATTTTATATTGGTCAAAAATCGACCCCTTTTTGCGTACAAATTCAATTTTATTATTTTGGGAGGGGTTGGTTTCTTTGATATAGCTTGAAACTCTTCTATAAAGAGATTTGTTGTCAATAACCAATCTATCAATTTCTGAAGTAAATAAATCACGAATCACTCTATCAGAAGTGGCAAAATCTTGATACGCCAAAACTGGTGCAGTTTTCTGCATTACTGTTGAATTTGTTTGCTCCCAAATTTCCCACAATCTGTTGTAATCTGCTTCAAGTAATTTTTGATCTTTTCCTTGTGCGACAGTGCGAACAATTAATCCAAAATCATCTGGTTTAAAGTTTTTTACAACTTTCCTAAGTCTTCTTTTTTCGTATTTATCTGATATTTTACGTGAAATGCCAATGTAATTTGCTTTGGGTACAAGTACCATCATATTGCCAGGAATAGAAATGTCAGTTGTAACTCTCGGACCTTTCCCCATAAATGGTTCTTTAATTACCTGAACTAGAATTTCATCATTTACTTTTAAGTCTCCCCCAGGGTTGTTTATTTTAGTATTTGATGGTTTTTTTTCATCTTCTTTTTCATCGTCATCAATAGAAAAAGAAAGATTTTTTTCAATATTTCCTATTTCAGAGAATGGTAAAAATGCATTTATACTATATCCAATATCAACAAAGGCAGCTTGCATTCCAGGAATAACATTTTGCACTTTACCTTTATAAATGTTTCCAACCATTCGTTGATGGTCGGGTTGCTCTATAAATAATTCTGCTAGAACGCCATTGTCAGTAATTGCAATGCGTGTACTTCCAGCAGAAACATTTATAAATATTTCTTTTCCAGATTTCATAATAGACCTACTTCTGGTATTTATTGATTGTAACACAACAAACTTGGCAGTTTACCAAGATTGTTATTATTAGAAGGATGGCTTGTTTTATAGTCTGGCTAACTATAAAGATTTAGGTAAAAGCCAGATGAGTCAAGATTGTAAATACTGTAATCTATTTTGATATTTAATAGAATGTCTCCTGACAGAAAAATAAAAAATATAATTTCAAAAACCTAATAATGGAATATGTTGCCATCACCTTCTAAATGATAAAATTATCACAAATTCCTACAGTTAACTTAATATAAAAAGAGTTAGCTTGCCTAAACAAAGATAGAAATAATTATTCTAAGGAAGATAAAATCATTGTGTCATAAAAATTTGCTTTATTAATTGCTCTCCTTTCAAACATTGCTGTAAATTTACACGATCATTTTGATTAACTATTTAGCTAACAAATATTTATTTAGGGAGATAATAAATGGCTTATATTATTGCTGAACCTTGTGTGGGAACATGTGATACAGCATGTGTGGAAGTTTGTCCAGTAGATTGTATACACGGACCTGAACTATTGAGTCTTGTAGAATCTGGTGGTGATTTTACTGTAAAAGATGATGCTGGAGCTGAGGCAAAAGAATCAGGATTTGATGCAACTGACAAAACATTGTTCATTGATCCAGAAGAATGTATTGATTGTGGTGCTTGTGAACCTGAATGCCCTGTTGAAGCAATTTTTGAAGAAGATGAAGTTCCTGCTGAATGGGAAAAATTCATTAAATTGAATTACGACTATTTTGACAGAGAATATAACGGATAATTAATTGAGATAAATAAACATAAGGCAAACGGCTGCTCAATTTGAGTAGCCGTTTGTCTGTAAAATTATGAATACTGATAAAATTAAAAAAATACTTCAAACTGTTAAATATCCAGGATTTGATAAAGATATTATTTCATTTGGAATGGTGAATGATATTAAAATTAATCAAAATAATATTGAAGTTGTTCTTTCAGTCAATTCACAAAATGATAATCACAAAAAACAAATTCATAAAAGTGTAGTTGATGTTTTAACATCTATAAAAGATGTTGGAAATGTTTCTGTAAATTTTAAAGAACAACCGAAAGTTCAGAATATTCACCAGAATGATGTAATGTCTCCACAAAAAATTGAAGGTGTTAAACATATTATTGCAGTTGCGAGTGGTAAAGGTGGCGTTGGAAAATCTACAGTTTCAATTAACCTTGCATCTTCGTTAAGCAAAAATTACAGAGTTGGATTATTAGATTTAGATATTTATGGTCCAAGTTTGCCTATGTTGATTGATGATTATAGTACCCCTTCTGTAGCAGATGAAAACACGATAGTTCCAATTGAAAAATTTGGTATGAAATTTATGTCATTTGGATTCCTAAATTCTGAAAATTCTCCTGCCATTTGGCGAGGTCCGATGGTAGCAAGAATGACTCAGCAATTTTTTGATAATGTAGCTTGGGGTGAATTAGATTATCTTATACTAGACTTACCTCCAGGAACTGGTGATATTCAGCTAACATTGGTACAAAAATATGAGTTAACAGGAGCAATTATTATAACAACACCACAAGATTTAGCAGTGTTAGATGTTGCAAAAGGTGCGGACATGTTTAAAAAAGTCAATACAAAAGTTTTGGGTGTGGTTGAAAATATGACTCATTTCCTTTGTCCAAATTGTAACGAGAAATTTGAAATATTTAAAGGAAGCGGTGGAAAAAAAGAAAGTGATCGTTTAAATGTTCCTCTATTAGGTCAAATTTATATGAGCCCAGAAATTGCACTTTCGGCAGATAATGGTGTGCCATTTGTTTTAAAATATGAAGATTCACCAATTACTGATATTTATAACAATATTGCATCTAATGTTGTTGAATTAACAAAGACCAAAATTGCTGGGAACAGATAGGTCTTTTTATTGTTGGAAATGAAGTTGTAATTTTATTCATCACAAATTAATGTTGAAAACAAATACTATTAAAATAGATAAACACAATTTACCAAAGCATATCGCTATAATAATGGATGGCAATGGAAGATGGGCTAAATCTAAAATGCTACCAAGAGTTGCTGGGCATCGTCAAGGTGTTAAAACGGTTAGAGAAATTACTCGATTCTGTGGAGAGTTGGGTATAAAAACTCTAACATTGTTTACGTTTTCATCTGAAAATTGGAATCGTCCAACATCGGAAGTTGATGCTTTAATGAATCTTTTAGTGAGTTCACTTAAAAATGAAATAAAAGAACTAAAAGAGAATAATGTAAAATTCACAGCAATAGGAAGAATTGAAAAATTAAGTGTCAAAGTTCAGATGGGAATTAAAAGCGCAGTAGAATCTACTCAGGATAATACAGGGCTTAATCTTAATTTAGCGTTAAATTATGGTGGTCGTCAGGAGATTGTGGATGCATTTAAACAAATAGCATCTGAAATTCAAAAAGGAAATATCGACATTAACAATGTGGATGAATTAACAATTGAACAAAATTTATATACGTCATTTTGCCCTGAATTAGATTTGCTAGTTAGGACAGGGGCAGAATCTAGAGTGAGTAATTTTTTATTATGGCAGTTGGCATATTCGGAACTAGTAATGACGGATGTATTTTGGCCTGCCTTTACAAAGAATGACCTATTAATGGCCATTCAAGATTATCAAAATCGTGAAAGACGGTTTGGACAAACAAGTGAACAAGTTAAATAAATATTTATTACTACTGTTAATTTCTCTTTCTTCTGTATGGTCACAAGGAGGGGAAATATCTGTTTTGGGAATCGAAGTTGAAGGCAATGTTCGACTTTCAAAAGACGATATTATGCGAAGTTCTCGTCTATATGATGGAATGACAATTAAAAGTGATGAAATCCAACGAGGCATTAAACGATTATGGAAATTAAATCGGTTTAGTGATATTCAAATTTATCTTGATGAAGAAACATACGAGGGTGTTTACTTACGAATTGTTGTTAATGAACTACCTGTTTTAAGTAAGCTCACATTCCAAGGTAATAAAAAAATTAAAGATAATCCTTTGAGTGAGGTAATTGAGTTACAACCCGGAAATATATTATCAGAATACGCAATTTTTGAGGCCATCCAATCAATTAAAAGTGCATATAAGGAAAAACATTATCATAATGTTAAAATTGATACATTAACAAGTGCAGGTGAAATGGAGTTTTCCAAACATTTAACGTTCATTATTACTGAAAATAAAAAAGTTAAAGTAAAGAAAATCATTATTAATGGGAATGAAGCATTTTCTGATAGAGTTATAATAAAACAATTTGACACTAAACCCAAATCATTATTTATGTTTTGGCGGGGGAAATATGATGAAAATATATTCAGTTTAGATAAAGATAATCTTGGTGCATTTTATAGAAATCATGGGTATATAGATTTTCAAATTGTGAATGATTCTATTGAAAGTACAGCCGATGGAAAAGGTTTAGAAATTAATCTTTCAGTTTATGAGGGTCCAAAGTATTACTTTAGGAATATTTCATGGGAAGGGAATACTGTCCACGACAATGAAACATTATCTGCTTATTTTGGGTACGAAAAAGGTGATGTTTACAATGAAGAAAAATTCCAAATTGCACTTTCTGAAGGTGTTAGTGCACTCTACATGGATGATGGGTATTTTTATTTCCAAGCAATTCCACAAATTACCCCAGTTGGAGAAGATTCAATAGATGTACATTTTGTTATTACTGAGAATGAAATTGTAAAAGTTCGTAAAATTTTGATTACTGGAAACGAAAAAACCCATGAAAATGTAATTCGTAGGGAGTTAAGAGTGTTCCCGGGTGATATTTTCAACCGTAAGAAACTCATGGATAGTTATCGTGATATTTTTATGCTCAATTTTTTTGAAAATGTAATTCCTGATGTGGTTCCTGTAAATGAACAACAAATTGATATCACCTTAGATGTGCTTGAAAAAAGTACAGGCATGGCAAACTTCTCAATGGGGTATAACGAAGTACATGGACTAACGGGCGGAGGTGGCTTTGAATTCCCCAATTTTAGAGGACGTGGGCAAACACTTTCAATATCCTATCAACGAGGTGTCCAAAACCAGCAACAATATCAATCGACAAGTTCTGTAGCAGATTACCAATCATTTTCATTAAGCTACACTGACCCATGGTTATTTGATACTCCAAATTTAGTTGGTATTTCATATTCGTACACAGAAAGAGGTCGTAGTCAAAATAATTTCCAGTCGTATGATATTACTCAGAATGGCGGGTCTCTTAGGTGGGGTCGACGGTTTAAATGGCCAGATCCTTTTTTCAGAGGTTCGTGGATGTTGAAAGCGACAAATACCAAATACTACACGGAAAATGAATCTGAATTAGAAGATGATTTTGGTGAAGATATTCATCAAGATGGCGACAGATGGTTTGCCTCACGAAGTGGTATTTCATTGACACAAATTATTACACGAGATAGCAGAAACCACCCAGAATTTCCTACTGCTGGTTCTAAATTTGTGTGGACAACCACATTCTCAGGTTCATTTTTAGGTGGAAACGAAAATTACCATAAACATAATTTTGATTTCAACTGGTTTACCCCTTTAGCTAAGAAATTCGTAATGCATCAAACACTAAAATTTGGTGCTTTCAAAGTTTTATCATCTAAAAATGATGAAGTAACATTTATTCCTTATAATGCACGATATATTATGGGCGGAACGGGTATTCCTTATGGCGAAATGCTACGCGGATATCCTGATAATATGATTGGTCCACTTTCGACTACTAGTTACCGACCTGGTGGTGGGAAAATATTAATGAAATATTCAATGGAATTCAGGTTATCGTTATCAGAAAGTCCAACTATTTTTGCACTTGCATTTGCCGAAGCAGGGAATATTTATAATGATTTTAATGAAGCTGATCCATTTCAACTTATGAGGTCTGCTGGTGTTGGTATTAGATTATTTATGCCAATGCTGGGTGTTTTAGGATATGATATGGGTTATGGATTTGATAGCTTGTTCGATGATGGTGCCCCCCATGAATGGGAGCATCATTTAATTTTTGGTATGCCATTTTAATAAACAAAAGGAGATAGTGTGAAAAGACTATGGATAAATGGATTGATTGGTTCAGTCCTATTGCTTTCAATTTCATTTGCAGAAATGAAAATCGGATATATTGATTCTAACAAAATTATGTCAGAATATGAAGATGTTCGTCAAGTGCAAATTGAGTTAGAAAAAGAACAAAGGCGGTTGCAGTCTGATCTTGAAACAAAAGCTCGACAGCTTGACAGTTTGAAACAAGATTATGATAGACAAAGATTGCTGATGAGTGATGATCGTCGTCTTCAAAAAGAAAATGAAATGATCCAGTTAGATAAAACCATTCAACAATACCAAATGGAAAAATTTGGCCCTGAAGGTGAGATTTACCAAATTCAAAACCAACTTTTAGCTCCAGTTCTAGCAGTTATTGATAATGCTATTCAAACTGTTGGTAAAGAACGTGGATACGACTATATCATGGACGCTGTTTCAGGTTCAATTGTGTATGCGATTGATTCTCACGATTTAACTGAAGATGTGCTTGAAATACTTAGAAAACCAGGATCTGACAGTAACGAATAATTGTTAACCGTTGAAAATATAGCAAATGCAATTCAAGGTACTATTGAAGGTGATAGTACAATTGAACTGTCGAATATTTGCGACATTAAGGATGGGAAGAAACATTCCGTCTCATTTCTCTCTGACCCAAAATACTATAATTATATTCAAAATTGCAAATCACCTGTAATTATTGTAGATGAAAAATTTACAAATGAAAGAGGTGATAAGACGTTTATTCGTGTAAAAAATGCTTTCTTAGGATATATAAAAACTCTGAGGTTGTTTCACCCTGAAAAATCTTTTGTACCGGGTATTCATTCCTCAGCGAGTATTAATGAAAGTGCTTCTATACCTAAATCGTGTTGTGTATCCTCACATGCTTCAATCGATAAAGGGGTTAATTTAGGTAACAATGTCTTTATTGGTCAGGGTGTTTGTATTGGAAGTAATACTAAAATTGGTGCAAATTCCACAATCCATGCAAATGTAACAATTTATCATGATGTTGCTATCGGTGAAAATACTATTATTGATTCTGGGACTGTGATTGGTTCAGATGGATTTGGAATTGTTACAGATAGTGGCGAACATCATAAAATTCCACATTTAGGAACGGTTGAATTAAAAGATAATGTGTGGATAGGTTCAAATTGTACGATTGACCGAGGAACTATTGGAAATACTATCATTGGAAAATCAACTAAAATTGATAATTTAGTTCATATTGCTCATAATGTAAATATTGGAAAAGGGTGTTTGATTGCGGGGCAATCTGGGATCGCAGGAAGTGCGATAATTGGTAATTATGTATTTATATCAGGTCATGTTGGAATTGTGGGGCATATAACTGTAGGTGATGGGTGTAAAATTGTTGCAAAATCAATGGTCATGCAGTCACTTGAACCTAATTCACATGTATCAGGAAACCCTGCAAGACCACATTCAGATAGGAAAAGACAAAATGTGGTAATTAATCAATTACCTGAATTGTTAAAGCGTGTTAGAAACCTAGAAAATAAATCTAAATCATAAGGTGTATGATGGCTGAGAATATAAAAAAATCAAACTATCAACGAACAATTAAAAATGAAGTAAGTATCAGTGGAATTGGATTACATACTGGCGTAAAAACTACTGCTACTTTTAAACAAGCTCCCGAAAATTTTGGCATACGATTTAAACGCCTTGATTTAGAAAATTGCCCTGAAATTCCCGCAGATATTGATCATGTTGTTGATATTTCTCGAGGGACAACAATTGAACAAAATGATGTTTGTGTTCATACAGTTGAACATATTTTAGCCGCCATTACTGGAATTCAAATTGATAATGTTTTGATTGAATTAACCGAAAAAGAACCCCCTGTAATGGATGGTAGTTGTAAACCATTTGTAGATTTACTTCTTAAATCTGGGTTCGTTGAACAGAAAGCTCGTCGTGATGAATTAATCATTGATCAAACAATCACCTATTCTGAACCTGAAAGAGGTGTTGATATTCATGTTCTCCCATCAGATAAATTCCGTATAACGTTTATGACAGATTATAAATTTCCATCTCTTGGTACGCAATATACTGCAATTTATTCTTTGGAAGATGAATTTATTGAAGAAGTTGCACCTGCTCGAACATTTTGTTTTTTCTCTGAAATTAAACACATGAAAGAACATGGTTTGATTAAAGGTGGTTCGGTTGATAATGCAATGGTATTTTTAGATAGAGAAGTTGCCGATAATGAAATAGAAGATTTACGAAAATTATTTAATATTAAATCGGATGTATTTTGCGGTGATAATGGTATTTTAAATGGAGTTGAACTTAGATATCCAAATGAATCTGTTCGCCATAAAGTGCTTGATTTAATTGGAGATTTAGCACTTTTAGGTATTCCTATTAAGGGTCATTTTATTGCGGCTCGTAGTGGTCATGCAGCCAATGTCGAATTAGTAAAGAAAATTAAGAAAACATATTCCAAAAAATTGGCGTTAAACAAACTTCAAAAAGAAAAGAAAGATGTTGCGTACGATATTCAAGGTATTCTACAAATTTTACCCCACCGTTATCCACTTCTTTTGATTGATAGAGTCCTTGATGTTGTGCCCGGTGATCGGGTTTCAGCAATCAAAAATGTAACAATTAATGAACAATTTTTTCAGGGACATTTCCCTGGACAACCTGTAATGCCGGGCGTATTAATTTTAGAAGCAATGGCACAAGCAGGTGGGTTTTTAATTTTAAATTCTGTTCCAAACCCCGAGACTAAACTCATGTATTTTAGTGCAGTAAATGGTGCAAAATTTAGAAAGCCGGTAATCCCTGGAGACCAAATTTTATTTGAAGTATCACTACTTCGTTTCAGAATGGGAACATGCAGAATTAAAGCAGTTGCAAAAGTTGACAATGAAGTGGTTTCTCAAGCGGAATTTATGGCATCCGTGGTTGACAGGAATTCGTAATGAGTATTCACCCAACTGCAATAATTCATGATGAAACCAAAATTGGTAATAATGTTTCAATCGGACCGTTTTGCATAATTGATAAAAATGTTGAAATTGGTGATAATACCGAAATTCATGCGTCAGTTTCAGTAAAAGAATTTACACGAATTGGGAAAGATTGTAAGATTTTTCAAGGGGCTGTTATTGGTGAAATTCCACAAGATTTAAAATTTGGAGGAGAGGACTCTCTTCTTGAAATTGGCGATAGAACAACAATCAGAGAATGCTGTACGTTAAATAGAGGAACTAAAGATAGAGGTAAAACTCTCATTGGAAGTGACTGCCTACTCATGGCATATGTGCATGTTGCTCATGATTGTTTCGTTGGTGATAAAACTATCCTTGCTAATGGTGTACAACTTGCAGGACATGTAACAATTGGACACAATGTTACAATAGGAGGAATGACACCAGTGCACCAATTTTGTAATGTGGGTGACCACGCATTTGTTGGAGGTGGATATAGGGTTGTTCAAGATTTACCTCCATATATTTTAGCTACAGGTGAACCCTTAAAATATGCTGGAGTCAATAGTGTGGGACTGAGACGACGTGGATTTTCTACAGAATCGAGGACATTAATTAAACGAGCATATCGGCAACTTTTTCAATCAAAATTAAATGTATCTCAAGCAGTTGAAACCATTAAAAAAGAAATTGAGATTACTCCAGAAATTCAGAACATCCTCGCCTTTATTGAAAATAGCAGTAGAGGACTCATTTAATCTTTGCGATTCTTTCTAATATTTTTAATTGTTAGTTTAGGTTTCTCAACCTCCGAAAAAGAGTTCGCTTCTTCATATACATTTGCATCTTACCATTCATTAAATGAAACACCACTTTCTATTGAATTTTCTGTCATTAGTAACAAAGCTGTATTAACAAATATAAATGCACAATGGTGGCCTTCAGAAAACCTATCTCTCAATACTGGAATTTCATTGGGAGACCAAGATGAAACGGAAATATATTACCACATTGATTTTGGATTTTCACCCAAGTGGAAGCTAAAAGAGAATATGTCCACTATATTTTATACAGGAATGAACAGGTTACGTTTCCATAACGAGGGTGATTTTCGATGGATTCATATAGGAATATTAGAAAGTATAACTTTTGGGAGTTATCAATTTGAGTTATCATTTAGTAGATTAAGAAACTCGAATTTTAATCATGATATTAGTAAAATCAATTTGCTAAAGACATTGAAAGAAAAATTAACAATCAATGCAGGTGTATCAATTGATAAAATTCAAAAAATTAATATTAATTCATTTATTGGATTAAGAATTTCATTATGAAAAAAATTGGAATATTAGGTTCAACCGGGTCGATTGGTGTTCAAGCATTGGATGTGATTCAGAAAATTGAAAATTTTGAGGTTACTTATTTATCTGCCAACAATAATGCACAAGTTTTAGCTGACCAAGCATTGAATTTTAATCCAGATACTGTATGTTTAGTTAATTCAACACATGTTTCTCAGCTTAAAAGTTTACTATCTCATACGCTAATTAAAGTGGTTTCTGGGCGTGATGCACTTCTTGAATTAGCATCAAGAGATGATGTTGATATCATGTTGAATAGTTTAGTTGGAGCACCTGGGATGGAACCCACAATTAACTCGGTGAAAGCTGGAGTTGATGTTGCTCTGTCAAACAAAGAAAGCATGGTGATGGCTGGACATTATATCATGAAATTAGCCAAAGAAAATGATGTGTCTATTTTCCCTGTGGATAGCGAACATAGTGCAATTTGGCAATGTTTAGTGGGAGAGCATCACGACGAAATCAAACGGTTAATATTGACTGGATCTGGTGGACCATTTCGGACTCGAAGTATTAACGAATTTTCAAAAATTACTCTTAAAGAAGCACTGAATCATCCCAATTGGGATATGGGTGCAAAAATCACAATTGATTCAGCAACCATGATGAATAAGGGATTGGAAGTAATTGAAGCAAGATGGCTATTTGATATTCCATCGGATAGGATTGATATTGTTGTGCATCCTGAATCCATTATTCACTCAATGGTAGAGTTTAATGATGGTTCTGTAAAAGCACAACTTGGTTTACCAGATATGAAAATTCCCATTCAATATGCGTTAACATATCCACACCACAGTAATTTATGTTGGGAAAATTTAGACTTGGTTAAAATTGGATCACTCAATTTTGAAGCACCTAATTTAAAGAAATTCCCCTGTATTCGTTTAGCGTATGAAGTATTAAAAGCAAATGATTCGTCATCGATAATTCTCAATGTTGCCAATGATATAGTAGTGGAAGCATTTTTACAAAAGCAAATTTTATTTGTTGATATTCCACGTTATATTGGAGATGCAATAACTTCTCACGATACAATTTCTAACCCTTCACTTGAAAATATTTTTGAACTCACTGATTGGACGCAATCATTTTTATACCAAAGGATTAACACATGACAACTATTCTCGCCTTTTTATTTGTAATTGGAATCCCCATTTTCTTGCATGAACTTGGGCATTATACTGCAGCACGTTTAACCGGAATGCGTGTTGAAAAATTCTATATTGGTTTCAACCTTTTTGGACTTGGAATAAAAAAAGTGATTAATGGAACAGAGTATGGAATTGGGGTTTTTCCTCTAGGGGGGTATGTAAAAATATCTGGCATGGTAGATGAAAGTTTAGATCCATCTACAACTGGTGCAGATTATGAATTTCAATCCAAAAATACATTTCAAAAATTATTTTTTTTATCAGCAGGTGTTCTGATGAATTTCTTATTAACAATCTGTATTGTTGCTGGATTAACATTTATAAATGGAATTGGGGAGTTAGATAATCGTCCAATAATTGGACAAGTAATGCCTGAGTCTCCTGCTGATAATGTAGGATTAGTTGAAGGAGATATAATTTTAGAAATTAATCAACATTCTTTTTCAACTTGGACAGAAATGACAGGTGTAATCCAACAAAATCCATTAGAAGAAATTCATATTTTATGGCAACATGAAGGACAAAAATTATCTGGAACTGTAATAACTGATTCCACTCGCCAAATGATTGATGGAGAAATTAAATTAGTTGGGATGCTTGGAATTGGAGCTACTGTCAATATGAGAAATGCGTCATTTCCAGAATCCATAATTGCTGGAGTACAACGAACTTATTATTGGCTTAAAATGATGTTAGATAGTTTGAAAGCATTGGTAACAGGTGGTGCATCATTTAAGGATTTTGTGGGTCCTATATTTTTTGCAAAAGTTGCAGGTGAAACTGCTCAAAATGGATTAGTATCATTACTCGGTCTGATGGCATTACTGAGCGTAAACCTTGGTTTAATAAATATTTTACCCATACCAGGGTTAGATGGTGGACATGCATTAATGGCTCTTGTTGAAGGGGTGTTTAGACGAAAACTCCCATTAAGTATAAAAATGGGTATTCAACAAATTGGGGTATTATTCTTACTTCTTTTATTTGTATACATTTTTGTGAATGATATTTTGAGGTTATTTTAGCTCACTTATCTAAAATCAAACTAAATGCAGTTGTTAGTTTTAGAACTTGGTGATTTGTATCAATCAAATTTTTAGATAAAATTTTTGCAATATTGGCTGTTATTTTATACCCTACTTCCGGTTTTTTATCCGAGATATCAAAGAAATCATGTTTCATTAATATTCCAATATCACAATTAGTAAGTGCAGTAATGGTTGCAGTTCTTGCATCATTTTCACTAAATAGGGATATCTCTCCAAATACACTATGGTACTCACTCTTTATTCGTATGAGCTCTTTTTCACGGGCATCCTCTTCCATACTATTGGTATTTAGAGTAAGAGCTTTTGTAATACTAACTTCACCAGAAAGTAAAAAAATCAATGAGTCACCAACATCACCCTCTTTTATAATAACCTGACCTTCTTTAATAGATTTAACTTTAATTTTTGTCGAGAATTCAGCTATTTCATCATGGGATAAATTGTGGAAAATAGCATACTTATTAAGCATATCCGCATATTTCTTTTTCATGGTATAATTACTGCTCCTTCCCCTTTTTTAATTATCCTATCATCCAACGGATTCATTGCTACACGAACTTTACTTTCTTCAGAGAGTGAATGCCCTGCTTCTTTTATTTTCTGTTCGATAAATCGATCAAGTGCATTTGAATCTGCTGAAAGAAAATCTGAAACACCTATTTTTTCTTCTTCATTAAAAAGTCCAATACAATTCCATCCTTCTTTAGTTCTAAAATGTTGAAACAATTCAGAGAATGTTTTACCAATAAATTCCGTTGGGATACTTACAGATTTAAAGTGGTGTTCAGAATTAATATCAAGTAGTTGTTCCACAGCTTGTGGTATTCCTGGTTGAAGGACATGATTAGCAACCATAAATGATTCAAAATTATCATTGGTTATAATTGCATCAGCATTTGCTCTTCGTAAGTAGGGGATTTTATCATTTTTAGCAACGTGAGCAATCACTTTTAAATCAGGAGCCATATTTTTAATGGTCAATGTAGCAAGGATAGTCTTATCATCATCCGTTGCAATTGTGTCATCAGAAATAATGATAGCTGAACTTGCTTTAGTAATGTTGGCTTTCTTTAGAATGGATTCAAGGGCATAGTCCCCTCGTACATATTTTACTTGGATAGATGAAAAACGAGCCAAAATACTGTTCATGTGATCTTCTGGCAAGTCATTTACTAATGCGATCACCAATGAATTATCATCATTTGTAATGTGATTTAAAGAATGGATAATTTTTTCAATATTATGATTCCATCCACAAATCACAATATGATTTGATAATTTTAATGCTTCCAAACCTCGACCCTCCATAATTCGTTTTGTTGTAAAAATTGAAGAAATAGTACCTGTTACAATAGCAATAAGTGTAATTCCCGAAAACATAATCATGATTGCCAAAATCCGTCCATAAGGAGTAACAGGAGCCATATCACCATAACCTACTGTTGTCATGGTAACAATAGTCCACCAAAGTGAGTTGCCAAATTGACTAAAACTATCGCCTTCAACAACCATAATAATTCCAGCACCGATAATCCAAATAAGTAGGATTCCTGAAATCACTTTGAAAATTAATGATTGTGTAAAATTTAAAACTTTATTTTTAATATGATGTGTTGTCATTTTTGCATAAATTCAAAGCAAATGTTAGCACTAAGTAGGGTGATAATCAAAGAAATTTACTTTAATATTTATATAGTAATTAATTACAAATAATTAATAAATTTTGGTGCAGAGTATAATTCAAAGTCTTAATCATTTTAAGAGAATCTCTGCGTATTTTAATAAAACAAGAGGATAAAATAATGAAAAAAAATAGTAATGTTAATTACGCTAATTACTTCTGTTATTTTTGGAGGTGATAAATTTAGTAATAATTGGGATACTTTTAGTATTGGAGTTAGATCAAATAATTTCCAAACTGCAACCTTTTCTAATAAAAATTTAGTTTACGGATTAGATTTTTTGCATATTGGTTTTTCCTTGGAAACGACTGAATATAATTATTGGGATGGAGAATATGATTCAAACTCATTTGATTTATCCATAAATGTATTTATGCCACGGATTGGTTATAGAAAAAAAATAGGTATATTTGATAGGATAAATACTTATGCTCAAATTGAAAGTTTTTTAGTAATTCCTTTTGCAAGTATTAGCGGAGAAGGTTCCTCCGCATCCGAAAATGATCTTGAAGATTTATTTGATTCAATTGGATTTAGAGGTTGTTATATAATTGAATATATGTTTAATGACCAGCTTTCCTTGAGTGCAGATGTTGGGTTAAATTGGGTCTTCAATAGTTTTGAATTACCTGGTGGTGAATTTGAAGAATACAATGATGAGATTTCGACAAATATTGCTACATCATTTACTAAACTCTCTTTGAATTTTAAACTATAATTAGAGGGAAACCTTCCATTAAACAAAACAGCCAAATTTTAATTTGGCTGTTTTGTTTCGAATTATTCTATAAACTTAGTAAAAATTTATTTAGAGCAGATGGTGAATTAAATGTAAGGATTTTCACATTTTTTTTGTATTTTTTTAATATAGTAAAAACGCGAGGTTTTTCTTGCTTAGGGAAATTCCAAACATACTTTATAAATCCCCAATCCCATCTTTCGGTGCAACCTTCACCCATGTCGGGTCTGGTTTTTCCATATGATGTTATTATGCGTTTAATCACTCTCAAAACACATAAATATTTAGAAAAATTTAGGAAAATCACTGTATCTGCTTCAGGGAGACGGAGGTCTAATGTATCCCCATAGTTACCATCCATAATCCACGCATCTTCTTGTAATTTATGTTTAAGAAGGGAGTTCCATTTTGAGGGTTCTGTCATGACCCACCCGGGTTTCCAAAATAATTTATCTAGATGTAAAACTGGAATTTTAAGAATATGGCTTAGTTTCTGGGAAAAAGTTGACTTCCCGGCACCACAGGGTCCTAATATCAATATTTTATTCAATAAATCTCCTCAAATGAATTGATATATATATGATTAATTTTTCAAATGATGGAGTAACTTAATACAAAAGTAAATATTAATTCAAGAAAGAAATAAAGCTAATCAAGTGTTTTTTATTTATTAAATAAAATCTATAATTGGAAGGATTTCTCGTAAATCTTTATTAACAATTGAATGTGTGGAAGCATCGATTAAAACCTGATTTGCACAAAATGCAATTCTAGTTTTTGCATGATCAAACATGCTTAAGTCATTAGCTCCATCTCCAACTGCAATAGTTTCAGATGAGGTGACTTTAAGTAAGTTTTGAATTCGTATCATCATTTCAGCTTTAGCGTTTGATGACATCATTTCTCCTCCGACTTTACCTGTAAGCGCTCCATCTTTTTGGTGCAAAAAATTAGCAAAGTCAGCATCAATACCAAGTAAATTACAAACGGGTTTGGTAGCATTTCTAAAACCACCAGAAAAGCAAATTACAATATATCCTCGTTTTTTTAGACCGTCAACTACATCTTTTGCACCAGGTATTAATGGTAAATTATTGCAGATTTCGTTTACTCTTTGAGTTTTGATACCCTCTAATAATGCAACTCTCGTTAAAAGAGATTCGAAAAAATCAAGTTCACCTGCCATCGCTTGTTTAGTGATTAATGCAACCTCATCTTTATTTCCTATTTCATCTGCAAGAAGATCAATAGTTTCACCATCCATCAAAGTTGAATCAAAATCGAATACTGCTAATTTAGTCATTATTATTTTTCTTTTTAATAACATCCCATAAAGTCATCTCAGTTTTATTTTTCATACGTGTAAAATTGATTCGGTGTTTATAAATACCAATAACTGCAAGTGCTATAGTTACACCAAGAATTTCTGTTGATGAACCCACATAAAATAAGTAGATAGGTAGCAGAATATAAATGAGAACAGAACCTAAAGCAACATACCCAGTTGTTAATAGCAAAAGTATCACTGCAAGTCCCATTGTAACACCGAGTTTTAATTGAATTGCCATGAGCATCCCAATAAATGTTGCAATTCCTTTGCCACCTTTAAATTTCATGAAGAATGGAAAAATATGACCAATTACAGCCATTGACCCTGTTAAATATTGAAATTCGGCAAGATGAGGTGAATCAGCAAATAAAAATTGGATTATGAATACTGCAAAAGCACCTTTTAAGATATCAACAAAACCCGTAAAAACACCCCATTTCCAACCCAAAGTTGCAACTACATTAGATGCCCCTGCATTTCCGGACCCACTTTCACGGATATCCTTCTTCATTTTGTAGTTTCCAACAAAATAGGCAGTCTGAATACACCCAAAACAATACCCAGTTAGAATTGATATGCATAAATCTGTAAAATTCATTATGCTCCCATTTCCTCGAAAATCCCAATTTTCTTATTTTTTCGAACATTATTCCAATCAAAAATTTGTCCGTTCATTGCAATATAAACCCCCGGAGGTAATGCTTGAGCAAAAGATAGTGCACTTCCAAGGTTAAACAATCCATCAGAACTACCAAATTTAACTGGAATCATTGCGCCAGTCAGAATAATTGTTTTATCGAGCTTAGCATCAGCAATTAGAGATGCAGTTTCAACCATAGTGTCGGTACCGTGAGTTATAACTATCTTTGTTTTTTTATCTTTTTTGCATTTTTGAACAATATAATTTCGTTCTGAATCAGACATTTCCAAACTATCAATCATCATTAGAGTTTCAATATCAACTTGAAGATTACATCGTCCAAGTTCAAGAAGTTCGTACATGTGGGTATTTTTGAAATATAATCGACCATTTATTTCATCATATTCCTTGTCAAAAGTACCACCTGTTGTAAAAAGTTTAATTTCAGTATTCATATATTAACCTAATAAATATGCTAAATTTACATAGATAAATGAACAATGTTACATTTGTTTTCTGTTACAAACTGTAAATATTATTTAGAATTATTGTTTTTGTTTCTGTTTTAAATTGAATGTTTATTTTTATAGGTATAAGGACTAAAATGATTAATAAGATATTTTTTATATGCTTAATTGTGAGCATTACTTTTGCTAAATCTCCATTTGTAATTACTGAAAAAACAAATTCTACTACTTCACTCACACTTGAAATTGAAATGCCAATTCTTGAAAAGGATAAGGGATTCGATGTAATTAAATCAAGTGGGTTAGGTAAAACAATGGAAGAGGGGAAACCCGAACTACCAATTCATTCAGCATATATTTCTATTGAACCTGGGACTCAATTTGAAGTTGAATATTTTGTGCTTAAATCGTCTATAGTTACGGATGTTGATTTATACCCAGCTCAAGCTATTGATTTTGAAAAATTCCCTAACAATGCAATTATTAAGAATGAAGAATTTTATTCAAACAATACTAATTTTCCAGATAAAAAGTTAAATTCATCCCTTGCAACATTTCGTGGAATACCTATGCAAAGTATTGAATTTGTTCCGTATGAATATGATGCAAAGAACAAGACATTAACAGTATTTACAAAGGTCGAATTCTCCCTAACAAAGATCCAAAATAATGCCCATCATCCGATACAAAGACCTCGATCCAAAGTATTTGATAATATTGCAGAATCGTTCATTTTAGATTACAATTCTAATCGTGATGACGAATTTCAAACTCCATCTATTTTATATATTTGTGGGAGCAACTTAGCAGACCACCCCCAAATGAAAACTCTAACTGACTGGCGCCATTTACAAGGGTATGAGACACATGTGGTTTCAACAAGTGAAACTGGTTACAATACTAGTAGTATAAAATCATACATTCAAAATGCGTATGATACATGGGAAAATCCACCTGAATTTGTATGTTTAATAGGTGATGCGAACGGTTCTGTGGCTGTACCTACCTATATTGTGGGACAAACAGGGTGGTATGGTGCACAAGGTGAAGGAGATTTCCCATATACCCTTTTGGAGGGTGATGATTTATTGCCCGAAGTAATAATTGGACGAATGTCTGTTAGAAGTTCGTCTGAGTTTGTTACTGTCGTAAATAAAATTATTGGGTATGAACGAGCGTATGCTGGTGAAATGGACTGGGTTGAATCTGTTGCATTGGTAGGTGACCCCTATGATTCTGGGATATCCACAGTTATAACCAACGAATATATTGAACAATTGTTAGAAAATTATGGGATGGAAGATATTCGCACAAAATATTCAGGAAGTAATTTTGACTCGTGGATGCAAGACCAAATTAATGATGGTGTTTCATACTTGAATTACCGTGGTTTTTATGGTTTCAGTGGATTCACCGAAAATGAAGTGAACGGCTTAAGTAATGGATATAAACTTCCATTCATCACTACTTTAACATGTGCAACAGGGTCGTTTGAAGAAGAGAATACCTGTATTATAGAGGACTTGTTTAGAGCAGGAACATCTGTAAATCCTAAAGGTGGGGTGGCTGTAATTGGTACAGCTCAACCCTATACTCATACTGCATTCAATAATATTGTAGACATGGGGATTTATGAAGGAATTTTTATTCACAATGCCCAAACTGCAGGAGAAGCATTGGTGTACGGAAAACTTGCCCTGCTTGAAACATACCCACATGACCCAAACGGAAATGTATATTATTTTTCAACATGGAACAATTTAATGGGTGACCCTGCAACTCAATTATGGACTGACAACCCTAAAAATTTGTACCTAGAGCATGAACCTATTTTAAATAATGGAAGTAATTTCATACAATTTACAGTAACAAATGATCAT
The DNA here is from genome assembly GCA_964400495.1 of uncultured bacterium. Taxonomy (GTDB): domain Bacteria; phylum Fidelibacterota; class Marinisomatia; order SCGC-AAA003-L08; family D37C17; genus CAYNTS01. Next base: position 23,806 of record CAYNTS010000018.1, read on the forward strand.
GGTTATCCAGTTGAGGATGCTAAAATTACATTAGTAAAAGGAGATGATGAAATTTTTGATTCCCAATTTGCAAATGCAAATGGAATTGTTTCATTTAACTTAGAGTACACCAACACTGGTGAAGTAAATGTGCTTGCAACCTGTCAAAATTGCATTCCCGAAGAATCATCATTTAATATTTTATCTGACTTACCAATTTTAACAATAAATGAATCAACTATTTCATTAACTGATAATGGCAACAATGATGGTGTTTGGAATGCGGGTGAATTTGTAAGTATAGATTTTACAATTGAGAATGAATCAAATGATGAGTTAAATGATGTAACCATTTCAGTTCAATCTAATTCATCGTACATATTTCTGAATAATGATGAGTTATTCATTGATTCAATTCTAGGAAATAGCTTTTATAATGCCCAGTTATCAATTGGAACATCAAATACTAATACTCCAGATATGGAAAATTCAGAGCTTATAATTCAAATTGAATCTAGTGGTATGTCGTGGTTTTATCATTTATCTATTCCTGTTGCAAATGGGTATGTGGAAATTTCAAAACAAATCATTGCAGATGAAAATAATAATGGTATCCTTGATAGGGGAGAAACTGTAGAATTGGATGTATCAATGGTAAACCTAGGTTCAATTGCACTTTCATCCATAAATGGAGAAATTAATTATCAAGGAAGTGATTTAGAATTTTCTGAAACACATTTTAATTGGTCTAATTTGAATTCAGGTCAGTCAACAACTTCAACAAATTCGATACAAGTTACTTCAACCACTGAAATTATTAATGGAACTGTAATTTCAATTCCTGTACAAATTTCAACTTCTGAGGGATATTCTACAACATCATTTTTTCAACTTGAAATTGGTGAAGTTTCTGTAAATGACCCACTTGGTCCAGATAACTATGGGTATTATATTTATGATTCAGGTGATGATTTATACGAACAAGCCCCCGTATATGAATGGGTTGAAATTGAGCCAGCTTTAGGAGGGAATGGGGTTGAATTAGATATAAGTGATAATGGAAATAATCAAGATGAATCTATGACAGTTGATTTACCGTTCACATTCACATTTTATGGAATAGATTATAACGAAATTACAGTATGCTCAAATGGGTGGATTTCCTTTGGTGAAACTCCTATGGAGTCGTTTAGAAATTACACACTTCCAGGTCCTGGTGGTCCATCTCCAATTGTTGCAGTTTTTTGGGATGATTTAAAAACAACAAGTGGTTCTGGTGTGTATTATTATTACAATGTGGTTCAAGATTATGTGGTGATTGAATGGTCAGATGTTAGGACATATTTTGATAATTCCCATGAGTCATTTCAAATAATTTTATATGATTCTGAATTTAATACCCCAACGGGTGATGATGAAATGAAGCTCCAATATAAAGATTTTAATAATACAAGTGTGGGGGATTATCCTGTTGGAAACTACGATGGTGCTGTAGTTCATGGGGCATATTGCACAGTAGGAATAGAAGATCAAAATGGAACCGATGGATTGCAATATACTTTTAATGATGAATACCCAATCACTGCTCGTGAACTTGAAGATGGAATGGCATTATTTATTACCACACAAAACGCATCGTTGTATGCTGTACCAACTGCAGAGTTTAGTGATGATTATTTCTTATTTGAATTAACCAATGATAGTTCAGATTCAGATGATTTGATAATTTCAAATATAGGTGAAGATGGTTCAATATTAAATTATGAAATAACTGTTTCTCCATTCGAAAATATGATTGGTGAAGTGGATTATTTTGGCTATTCATGGTCTCATTCTAATATTCTTGAATATGAAGAATTTGATTGGATTGATATTTCTCAAGACCACACAAATTTGAATACTCTAATTTTTGAAGGCAATGATGAAGCTCCTTCAGCAGTAGAAATTGGATTTGATTTTCCATTTTATGGAAATAATTATTCACAATGTATAATTAATCCAAATGGGTGGATTGGCTTTGGAGATGATCATGATGAATGGTATAATGAACCCTTGTTTGATGAAAACTCACCACGAAATGCTATTTTAGCTTTTTGGGATGATATGAATCCTGCTTCTGAGGATAATCCAGTTGGTGAGGGATATGTGCGTTATGCATCCACAGCTGATTATTTTGTTGTGTGGTATGATCATGTAATTCACTGGTCGAGCAACGAAAAAATTTATGATTTTCAGATTGTTTTGTATCCCAATGGTGCAATTGATGTGAATTATCGTGAAATGATAGGGGATGTTGCATCAGCAACTGTTGGAATTGTAGATGCAAATGGTGAAAATGGACAACAAGTTACATTCAACCAAAATTTTATAGAAAATGAACATTCAGTATTATTTAGAACAGCACCAAATTGGTTAGATGTTTCATCTCAAACCCCTGAGTTTGAGCAATCAATTCCAGCAAATGAATCTGCAATATATACAGTTACTGCAACATCAATTGATTTGGTTGAAGGTATTTACGAAGCATTTATTAATATAAATACAAATACGCTTTTTGATATTAATATTTCTGTAGAATTACAAGTTAATATGAACATTAACCTAGGTGATATTAACAATGACACTATTATAAACGTGTTGGATATTGTTCAACTAGTTTCATTTATAATGGGAGATGATATTCCTACTTCTACAGAAGAAATTGCATCAGACTTTAATGAAGATGGAATTGTTGATGTGATTGATATTGTGCTAATTGTAAATGTAATAATGGAAGGGTAATCACCCACCACTGAGTGCTGTGATGATATGTATTTCATCATCAGTATAAACAACATTATTTATTGAATAGATTTGTTCAGTATTGATAAATATTTTAATATGTGGTCGAATTTTTCCTTGTTCATCGATTATTCTAAATGTGATTCCAGAAAATTGATTGTTCAAATCTTTTAAAACCAAATTTATTGTCTCCCCATTTACACTAACTTTTTTCTGCATATTTGTGTAACCTAGTAATGGAGAAGGGATGTGGACAATCATTTTGGGATATATCCAATTTCTAACGAATAAATATAGGGTAAGTGAATAGTCAGTTGTCTCCAACTATTTCCTTCATTATCACTTACCCAAATTGTACCACTACTTGTACCAAGATATAATCCTACTGAATCTAAATGGTCATGGGTCATGGCTTGGCGAAGTACTGTGAACCACGCCTGCCTTAGAGGTAACCCAACATCTTGACGGTACCATGAATCACCTGCGTCATTCGAGCAATAGACTGCAGGGTGGCCATCTGGGCTTACACGTGGCCACACATCGGTTCCGTCCATAGGAAATACCCAAATTGTATTAGGGTCGCGTGGATGAACTGTAATTGGGAATCCAATATCTCCAATATCATCTGGCATATTATCGCCAATTCGTTCCCATGATTTACTTGGACGATTAATTCTATAAATTCCGCAATGATTTTGTTGGTACAATCTATCAGGAGAATCTGGATTAAATGCTACACAGTGAGGGTCTTGACCAAACTCTGGAGTTGGACCTGGAATAAAATCTGCAACCACACCTTTATTGAGTGGATTCCACGAATCACCTTGGTCTAAAGATTCAAATGTTCCACCGCCAGACATACTGATGTACATGTGGTTTTTATCACGAGGGTCAATTAAAATGGAATGTAGTTTGGGGCCATCTGGTGTTCCATCACCCATTCCACCTATCCATTCTGAACGCATTGGGTTTTTGTTAAAACCATCAACTCCTACCCAATTATTTCCAGTATCCTCTGATCTAAATAATCCCTGGGGTGATGTTCCTGCATACCATACATTTGGTTCAGAATGATGCCCAGGAGTTAACCAAAATGTATGGTCAACAACAAGCGAATCATCATCTGATTGATGAAATGCGGGTGGTGTTTTGGCTTCTCCCCATGTTTTACCTAAAGTGGTTGAACAATAAATTGTTGGCCCTAAATGTCCTGTTTTTGCAGACACTAAAATAGTTTTATTATCACGGGGATCCATAACCATATGGTGAACAATTGAACCCAAAAAATGAGGTCCATTTACTTCCCAATGCAATCGATTATGATTGGAGTAGTATATGAATGCCCCTTTTTTTGTACCGACAAGAAGTGCTATTTCTGAAACATCTTCATGAGTATATAATTGCTTTGTTTTTTCTTGAGCTAATGGCATTTCAATATCCCCTTAATTGATATTTGAATATAGCAATAAAAAGAAAAATGAAAAAAGAAAAATAGAATATATTAAATAATATGGTCAAAATATGAACAAAAGGAACGCCTAAAACCATTAATATCGTCTTCATGAAGTTGTCCAATTTTCTTAACGATTATATGTGAGGAAATTGATGCAAATTTCATTCGTAACATAGTTGGTTTAGGCAAGCTAGATTCTTCCCACTTTTCAATATGAAAATCACCAGTTCGTTTGGGTGACACTAAATTACTTGTCATAAATGCAATTAATATATCAAAATTTTGTTGATTGGATTCGTTTTGCGATATAACAAGTCCAGGACGTTTTTTATTAATTGATAAATCAGTAAATGGGAAAGGTATTAAAACAATATCCCAACAATTATAAGTCATTATATACCTCATCTTCATCATTATCCCATTCGGAAAATGCAGGTTCAGAAATTGACATAATTCCTTGAAGTTCATTTTCAGACAACACACTTTTATACTGTTCTTTGTGAGATTTGACATAATCATCAATCCATGATTCTATCAAAAATCCAATTGTTTTATCTTCGACAGCACTAATTATTTTTAATAATCTTCTTTTTTCATCTTTAATTCTAATGCTTAAAATACTCATATTTTCTCCTAAATGTAATAATTACTACAAGTAATATAGTATTAAACAATCAATACATTCAATAAAAATTAAATAGAATCGATTTTAACCCAAGAAATAAAAAAGGGGTCATCCCAAAAGGAACAACCCCTGTAAGAAGAAAGGAGGAAAAATTAATCTTCTTTTAAAGTTTCAACAAATTGAGATACTGTAGCTTTTGCATCGCCAAATACCATATAGTTATTATCATAACCGAACAATTCGTTGCCAATACCAGCAAACCCAGGATTCATAGAACGTTTCAATACGAATGTTGTTTTAGCATAATCAACATTTAATATTGGCATTCCATAAATTGGACTAGATTCGTCATGACGAGCTGCAGGATTTACCACATCATTTGCACCAATAATCAGGGCAACATCAGCAGATGCAAATTCATCATTAATTTCGTCCATATCAAACAATTTGTCGTATGAAATATTAGCTTCTGCAAGCAATACATTCATGTGTCCTGGCATTCGTCCTGCAACTGGATGTACAGCAAATTTCACTTCTACGCCTTCACTTTCAAGTTCGTCTGCTAGTTTTCGTACTTCATGCTGAGCTTGTGCAACAGCCATTCCATACCCAGGCACAATAATCACCGATCCAGCAGCTTGCATAGTAAATGCAGCGTTTTCTGCACTCATTTCTTTAACAGTACCACCTGATTTAGTAGTCGCTTGCTGTGTAGATTCATCAACTTTACCAAACGCACTAAATAGTACATTGCCAAGTGAACGATTCATACCTTTACACATGATATTTGTGAGGAATATTCCAGATGCACCAACCAAAGCACCACTTACGATTAATGCTTGATTACCAAGTACAAATCCTGTTGCAGCAGCAGCAATACCAGAATATGAGTTAAGTAAGGAAATTACGACAGGCATATCTGCACCACCAATTGGAATGACTGATAGAATACCTAGTAATAGACCTACACCTAAAATAACATAAAATGCATTCATGTTTTCTGGATTTATTACAAAGAAATAAGATGCAATTACTACTCCAACTAAAATAAGGAGATTAATTATATTTTGCCCTGGGTAAGTTATAGGTTGTCCACTAATTTTACCTTGCAATTTACCCCATGCAATAAAACTACCTGTGAATGTTAATGAACCAATTATTACAGATAAAACAATGGTTACCATTGTAGTAGTTAAATCACTATTATTTCGTGCAAGTTCATCTAAGTATGCTTGTTTACCATTTAGGTATTTAAACAATTCAGCGGAAGCAACTAAAGCAGATGCACCACCACCAAAACCGTTGAATATTGCAACCATTTCTGGCATTGAAGTCATAGCAACTTTAACAGCAGAAAATGCCCCAATAATTGCACCAACTAAAATACCTCCAATTACCCATTCAAGTGGGATTGCATCCATTTTGAATAATGTTGCAATAATGGCAATCAACATACCAACTGCAGAAAGAAAATTTCCTTGACGTGCAGTATTAACCTTACCAAGTCGTTTAATACCTAAAATAAAGAGTATTGCGGAAACGATATATGAAATCAAAATTAAATTAGAACTCATTATTTATTTCCTTTCTTTTTGAACATTTTAAGCATTCTATCGGTAACCAAGTACCCACCGACCACATTAATTGTACCAAATACAATTGCAAAAAAACCAAGGATAGCTAGTAGTTTATCATTTCCGCTTGCACCTACAGCAAGCAATGCACCTACTATTGTAATCCCAGAAATTGCATTAGACCCAGACATAAGTGGAGTATGAAGTTGAGGAGGAACTTTCCCAATCAACTCAGCACCTGCGAATGTTGCAAGTACAGCAATAAAAATTAATCCAATTAATTGTTCCATTAGTTTGCTCCTTCAATTATATTTTTTGTCATTTCATGCACAATATTACCTTCATGAGTAACTACACATCCTTTAGTAATATCATTTTCAAAATCAACTTGCAATGCATCCTCTTTGATAATATCTGAAAGTAGTTTCGCCAAATTTTTTGATAGCATCAAACTTGCATGCGTTGGTACTTGGGCAGGTAGATTAAGCCGACCGTCAACTGTAACACCCTCAATTTGTACAACTTCACCCGGTTTTGTAAGCTCACAGTTCCCGCCATTTTCAGCAGCCATATCAATAATGCATGATCCCGATTGCATATCTTTCACCATATAATCTTTAATTAGTATGGGTGCTGGTTTTCCAAAAATTAATGCTGTTGTGATAATAACATCTACACGCTTTGCAGCTTCATGCAATAATTCCATTTCTTTACGGATAAATTCTTCATTCATTTCGACAGCATAACCACTATCAGTTTCTGATGAATCATCTAAGTCCATATACAAGAATTTAGCACCCAACGACTCAACTTGTTCTCTTGCAGCAGGTCGAACATCAAATGCTTCCACTTTAGCACCTAATCTGCTAGCAGTTGCAATTGCTTGTAACCCAGCAACACCTGCACCAAGAACCAAAACCGTTGATGGTTTAATTGTGCCAGCAGGAGTCATTAACATTGGAAAGAATTTTCCAAGATGTGTTGAGGCATTTAGTACAGCTCGGTAACCACCCACTGTTGCCTGTGAACTTAGCACATCCATTGATTGAGCATAGGTTGTTCTTGGAATTAACTCAAGACAGAAACTAGTTATTTTTTTATCAGCTAATGCTTTTACTGTAGTATGATTTGTAAATGGAGCCAAAAGTGAAATAAGTGTGGTTCCATCTTTGATTTTATTTAGTTCTTCTTCACTTGGGGGATTAATTTTTACTAAAATTTCAGCTTCAGAATAGATATTCTCAACAATTATTGCACCAACCGCCTCGTAATCTGCATTTGAAACATGAGCACCTTCTCCGGCTCCAGATTCAATTTGAATGGTGATATTATCAGAAACAATTCGCTTTATCTCGGTAGGCATCATGGCTACACGAGTTTCACCAGCAAGCGTTTCCTTTGGTATTCCTATTATCATTCTAACTCCTTATTAATGACCATTTATACAGCCCCAAATTTACAAAGGAAAATATATGGCATATAAGATAAAAAGGTAGAATTTTTTAATAAATATTTAAAATGTAAAGTTAATGCAGTGAAAAGATTGAAAACTGAAAAAGGAGAAAGTGAATCATAATCGCTATTTCTGTACATAAACACGAGCATAACCGATATCCCTTGCAACAAATACCAATTTAAGTAATACTTTATTTACTGCTAATGTTAAAAGAATTGAAATATAGGGAAATATTGACAAGTGAGAAACCAGTGCGTGCTGTTATTGGAATTCATGGATGGAAAGGTAATAAAAATAGCTTCTCACCTATTGTAAAATCTGCAAAATTACCCAATACCCATTGGTTTTTGCCTGAAGCTCCATATCCAGTTAAAAATAATAAAAATGAAAAATCGTGGTCATTTGAAATTTCTCCAGGGGTGTGGGAAGTAGTAGAACCGACTCAATTACTTTCTTTATTTATCCAATCTGAAGTTCTAACAAAATTCAAACCCTGTGATGTTTTTGTAATGGGATTTTCACAAGGAGCATTGGTCTGCTTTGAGTTTATTTTAAAATTAGATATTGCATTTGGTGGGGTGTTCCCAGTTGCAGGATTTATGAGAGATTCCAAAGCAGACGAATTAAAAATTCACCCTAATCAACAAAAAACACCCATTTTAATTGGACATGGGAAGTTGGATGAAACAGTGTCTGTTAAAGCGTCAAAATTGGCATTTGAGGCATTGAAACAACAAGGTGCAAATGTGGACTTACTCCTCTATAATGGGGGGCATAAAGTCGATATACAGTTTGTTCAAAAATTTAGAGAAATAGTTCTAAAATAAAAAAAGCCCCATGTGGGGCTTTTTTATTACGCATGAATAAAATTTATTCCTCAAATGGGTTTGAGAAATCTGGATTATAAATAAATTCTTCATCCGAAAATGTTTTTAAGAAATTAAGTAAATCCTCTTTTTGTTGGTCAGTTAAGTTTAATCCAGCTGCTGCATTTGCCATTTCAGGGTCAAGGTTTGGTGATCCTGTATGCACACCACTATTATAGTGTTCAATCACTTCTTCCAAAGTTTCAAATCGTCCATCATGCATGTATGGACCAGTAAATTCGATATTTCGAAGTGTTGGTACTTTGAATTTTCCTTCGTCAGTTGAAAGACCTGTTACATCAGCTAATCCTAAATCAGTTAGTTCAGTATCTAATCCATTATTTCTAAATTCATTATCAGTCAAGTTTGGACCAGAATGACAATGAATACAATCACCTACTTCTGAGAAATAAATATCAAAACCTCGTTCTTCTGATTCATTAAAACCTGTAAAACTACCATAGAAATAATTATCATATTTAGAATTAAATGACAACAATGTTCGTTCAAATTGTGCAATAGCTTTTACAATTTGCATAGAGTCAATATCACTTGATCCAAATGCCATTTTGAATAATGCTGGATACAAAGGATCTGCTGCAATTTTCACTTCAACTTCTGGCCAAGTTGTATTTAATTCTACAGGGTTTACAACAGGACCTAATGCTTGGTCTTCTAAACTTGAAGCCCTTCCGTCCCAAAATAATGTTGGAAACCAGCCAGCATTGATAACTTGCATTGCATTTCGCCCACCCATTTCACCAGTAATTCCTGTACTGAATTGATCTGGGTCAGTGAAGCCATTTTCTTGTAAGTGACATGAAGCACAAGACTTTGTGTTATCATCTGATAAGTTGTTATCATAGAACAATTTACGTCCCAAGTAAATACCTTCAACAGTCATTGGATTATCATCCGGAATTGGCATGTCACCCATGGGTTCATAGCTAACTACATATGATGGTATATCCAAATCATAGGGTGTTGCTTCGTAATTGTCCAAAATTGCATCTTGTGCATCTTCTAAATTGTCAATTATTTCTTGTAAATCATCTAACTGACTTTGTAATGGAGCATCATCATATTCGCTACAACCAAAAAACACAATGAGTCCTATTATGAGTATTATTTTTTTCATCTTCCTACCTTTTTATCGTTTGTTGTTTAGTAAAATAGATAAAGTGCACTTTGCATCTTACCTAAGCGTTTTGTTTTATTGATTAACCGTTGCCACTCATGATTGCATTAACCACCACTACAATATCGAGAATATTTGTTATACCGTCAGCATTAACATCAGATGCACACACTTGATAGTCTGTTGGTGTTACAGTTTGTAGAATTATATTCACAATAGTCACAATGTCCAATATGTTGGTAACACCATCTTCATTTAAATCTGATGGAGTACATGTTGGCCCTTCTACACCACCATCAACATGGATTGTCCCCCATAAGTTTGAATTTCCGGGATTTGTGCCACAGTGGAATGTATAAGTACCTTCATCTGTTAATGAAAATGTAGCAATTGGATTACTAGATGTAACTGTAACTGTTGGAAAATACATAGGGGAGTTATTATCCGATGTCATTGGATGAGCACCACCTCCACCATATTCAAATGTTATAGTTTGTCCTGGTTCAACAGTAATTTCATCAGATGGAGTTATTCCAGGTGAATGCGCCAAGTTCATGTAAGCATTTTGAGCCATAACTCCGCTAATAAGTAATACTGTTATTATTATGTTTTTTATTGAATTAACCATGTTAATTCTCCTTTCTTCTTTTTATTGGAAATTGTGCGAAATGAATCACACCATGTTTGGTTGATTTGAAATACCTTTGGGCATTAAAGTTTAGAATCTAAACGAGTAAAGGGGTGTTTATATCTGGAGGTCCCGATTCCCTAATAAGACTTTTTTGTGTATAAAATAAATTGGTGTTATTTTTTAAAACTGATTCAATTGTTATTACTTCTATAATA
>CAYNTS010000019.1:0-33291 GCA_964400495.1 uncultured bacterium
GAAAAAATTAAAAGTAATAATTTGAATGTAGGTGCACAGTTTATCGAAAAAAACTCCGAAGAATTTATTGTGCGTTCAGTTGGCTTAGTATCAGGGATTGAAGATATTGAAAATATAATTCTAAAATCTGAATCTGGTACGCCCGTACTACTCAAAGAAGTTGCTGATATTGAAATTGGAGGTGCAATCAGAAGAGGAATTCAAACCTATAATGGGGTTGGCGAAGTGGTTTCTGGGATGGTGGTTAAACTCTACGGCACTAATTCATCAACAGTTATAGGTCAAGTTGAAAGCAAAATGGCTGAGATAAATAATATTTTACCTAAAGGAATAAAAATTGTACCCTATTATGAACAAAAAACCTTAGTAACTGCGTGTGTAAAAACAGTTAGTAATGCGTTATTACAGGGAATTCTACTTGTTGTTTTAATATTATTTGTATTTATGGGCTCAATCCGACCTAGTATTGTTGTGGCTGCATCCATTCCATTTTCTGTATTATTTGCAATGATTGGGATGAACTACTTTAATATTTCAGCTAACTTAATGTCATTTGGTGGGTTAGCAATTGCAATTGGAATGTTAGTTGATGGAGCAATTGTAGTTATTGAAAACATTGAAAGGGTTCTTAATAATCCTGATAAACAAGAATCTAAAATAAAATCAGTTTCTACAGCATTTTTAGAGGTAATCAAACCAGTTAGCTTTGCAATTATTATTATTATCATTGTGTTTTTACCCTTATTTACTTTGCAGGGTGTCGAGGGAAAAACATTTAGGCCTCTTGCCTATACTATTGCAATTGCAATGTTTGGATCTCTGATTTACGCAACAATAATTGCACCTGTTTTGGCAACATTTCTACTAAAATCTCCAAAAGATTCACAATTTGGAAAAGAAATTTGGTTGGTCAAAGTTCTCAATAAATTTTACACTCCAATTATCACATATTTTGTAAAAAATAGAACTATTGCTATGGGTTTAGCAGGATTTTTAATTATGATTGGAATTGGTATATTCCCGCAATTAGGTTCTGAATTTACACCAAAATTAAATGAAGGGTCAATTGTAGTACGAATTTCAATGGCACCATCAATTTCATTGTCAGAGAGTAAAAATACAACGTTAGCAGTTGAGAAACGATTAATGGATATTCCTGAAATTACATCTGTGGTAACACGAATTGGTAGAGGTGAAGTTGGTGCACATGCCGACCCTGTAAATAGTGCTGAAATATATGTAATTTTAGTGGATAAAGAAAATTGGAGACCCAATACAAATCAAGAAGGATTAGAAAATATTATCCGTGAAACACTTGCAGATGTACCCGGTGTTTTGGTAAATATTACTCAACCAATTGCAATGAATGTTGACGAATTATTAGAAGGAATTAAAGCAGAACTTGCAATCAAACTTTTTGGGGATGATTTAGAAATACTTAAAGCAAAGGCAGACGATATTGCGAGTTTGATTCGTAAAATAAGAGGGGCAAATGATGTGCAAGTAGATCAAATCTCAGGTACTCCGCAACTACTCATAACAATTAACAGGCAAGCAATTGCTCGGTATGGGATTAATATTTCTGATGTTCAGGAAGTAATTCATACATCGGTTGGTGGTGAAACAGTTGGTGAAATATTTGAAGGAAATCGACGATTTGATATTTCAGTTCGATTCAATGAAAAATACAGAAATTCTGTTGAAACAATTTCAAATATTGTTGTTCAATCACCTGATGGAATAAATATACCATTGTCAGAATTGGTTGAAATTCAAGAAATAACTGGACCTCGTCAAATTACTCGAGAAAATAACCAACGATTTATCACAATCCAGTGCAATGTGTCTGACAGAGATATTGGCTCGTTTGTTGAAGATGGAAAAATTGAAATAAATAAAAAGGTGAATTTGCCTCCTGGTTATCTTCTAACTTGGGGTGGACAATTCAGATTACAACAGGAAGCAAATAAACGACTAGCAGTTGTTATTCCAATTACACTAATTATAATATTCTTGTTATTGTTCAGTAGTTTTAACTCACTGAAAAACACTCTCCTTATCCTACTAAATATTCCATTAGCTCTTGTGGGAGGAATAGTGGCTCTTTGGTTAACTGGACAAAATTTGTCGGTACCTTCTTCTGTTGGATTTATAGCATTATTTGGAATTGCATTGGAAAATGGAATGGTGCTGTTATCCTGCATGAATCAATTAGTAAAAAAGGGTTCAACCAAATTTGAAGCATCTATCAAAGGAGCACAATTACGATTAAAACCCGTGTTAATGACAGCATTAACAACATCATTAGGGCTATTACCATTACTTTTTGCAACAGAAACAGGTAGTGAAGTACAACGACCGTTAGCAACAGTGGTGGTTGGTGGACTATTTACTTCAACCATTTTAACATTACTTGTAATTCCAGCATTATATCAATGGTTTGCAAATGATACAACAGAGTTACATTAATTAATCAATAAGAAAGGATAATTATGAAACAGAAATTATTATTCACGATACTTATAACCCTATTCCCCATTTTACTTTTTGGGCAGTGCCCTTTATGAAGTAATCCGACACTTTCGGTCGGAAGTGCTACAGAGGGTATAGGATTAAATAGTAACCAAATAATGCTGGGAAGTAGTTGGTCATATATGACATTTGAATCCGATGAAGAATTATCATTGGAAGGTGATGTAGATTTGCATTTACTTAATATTTTTGGTATGTTTGGGATAACAGAAAATATTAATGCTTTTGTAAGTATCCCCTTTAAACGATGGAATCAGTTTAATGTTGAAGAAGGCTCAGATCATGAAAATGTAATCAAAGAAGGTATTGGTGATATTTCTCTTAGCCTTAGATGGATCCTTCAAAATAAAGTAATTGGTGCTGGGCATAGATTATTTGTAAATGGAAAAGTGTTTATTCCAACTGGGGAAAAAATAACGGAAGATGATAAAAGTTTACGATTAGGAACTGGTCAATACTCCGGTGCTATTGGATTTGAATGGTGGTGGCGTACTAAATTCCCTTGGGTACTAGGGACTTCTGGTTCTGCAACTTTTCCAATCACAGAAAGTGATGTTGGATACAAACCTGGAAATTCCTATAATCTTCAAATTCAAACACTTCGACAAATACCAATTTATGATAATATATATCCATATTTAAAATTAAGTTTTGTAAATAGTAATCCTGAAGCTGGCATTGGAATGATTGAAAATAATTCTGCAAAAAAACAATTAAATGGTGCTATTGGACTCGAATATAAATGGACCAATACTAGGTCTATATCTCTTTCATATGAACAACCTTTTAATCATGAATTGGAAGGTGAACAACTAATTGGAAAAACTTTTTCATTCAGTATTAGGGAAATAATAAATTAAAGATAATTCCTATCCCATTTGTCAAGTTTAGGATTAATTACTTTATACCATACAGGTGGTATAAGACAAATTAACAATGTAGTTAAATACCCACTTGGCATTTGGGGAGCTTGTAAATATGGATCTAATTTCCAAAAAGGTACAGTCGGTTTTTCATGATGAGCCGAGTGTCGTGTTAAAGTAAACAACACAATACTACTCATTCGCTTATTTGTATTCCATGAGTGTTCATAACCTACCTTTTGATTTTCTTTTCTAATCAGTCCATAATGCTCCATGTAGTTAACAATCTCAAGAATAAATTTTGCAAAGAAAGCTTGACTGAAAAATAATAGTAGTCCAAAGATTCCGCAGGAATAATAAAACAACCCACACCAAACAAATGACATTAAATAACCTGTAATCATCCTATTTTTCAAAGAATATGGTTTTATTTTCTTTTTACTGATTCGTTTTAACTCAAGTTTCCACGCACTAATATGACCTAATATTGTTGATTTAATTGAAAATAAATACACATTTTCACCTCTGTGTGCAGTAGCAGGATCGTCTTCAGTTCCAACAGTAACATGATGTCCATAAACATGTTCGATTGCAAAATCTGCATTACAACTTGCAGAAAGCAACCATCTACCTTCAAACATTGCTAATTTATTTTTCACACGATGCGTAAGTTCATGTGCAACATTTGTGCCATAACCAGCAACTGTAAATCCTACGCCCAAAATAGCTCCAAAGTAATTTATCCAACTATTATTATTCCTGTGTTGAACACAATTATAATCAATGTAATTATTTAAAATATTTGATATATTAAACAAATCAAATGTTCCTCTTCCCGAAGACCACATTAAGCTTACTAATACTAAACAAATTAACGGGAGAGCAAAATGTAGTGGGATTTCTAATAATTGTGGATGTCTAAAATGATGCTGTGAATCATCATCACCTAATAATGTATCTCCTACAATTACAACCATAAATAAAAGTCCTATTCCAAACCACATCCAATTACCACCAATAAATATTCCAATTATCAACGGTAATGTCAAAAGTGGCATTAGATAGTATTTTAAATATTTCATTTTATGACTCCTTTTCCATTGTGCTATATAGTAATTTAGCAAACACATTAGAAAATAGCAAACTGATCGATTACAAATGGAGTTTAATTATTCATATATGTCAAATTAGTATTGATTGGTAATAAATAACTATCGTAACTTACCGACCGTTAAGTATAACCATTATGACTAATACAGTAAATACTAAAGATTTGATCTATAAAGAAGCAGCACAGCTATTTTCTAAAAAAGGATATGAACGAACATCCATGCGAGAAATTGCTGAAAAGATTAATGTGAGTAAACCAGCGATTTATTATCATTTTCCTAATAAGCAGACATTGTTTGAAAATTTGTTAAATACTGCAATTGAATATTCTTATAAAATGCTAAGTTCAATTGTAAATTCAAAGAAAAGTCCAATTGAAAAATTAAAAGATTTTGTCAAGATGCGTGTTCAATTTGGAAAAGAACATCCTCAAATTACTCGATTTGTTGGTGATGTACTCTCAGGGAATATCAGACAAGATGTTTCATTTAGTATCCATGACATTCATTCCAAACACAAAACACTTTTCAAACAAATATTAGCACAAGGAAAAGCTGAGGGATACTTAAAAAAAGACCTAAATGATTCAGTATTTGTTTTCCTGTTTATTGGGTCAGTAAATATGCTTTTAATGAGTTATCTAAAGGGGTGGAGTGATGAAGCATCGTTAGAAAATATAGCAAATTCATTAGTAGATACATTAATAACAGGAATTGGAAATAATGAAGTTAACAAATAAGATAAATAAAATTAAGTTTAAAAGACATTCTTGGACTAAAGTATTATTCATAAATCGTACTTTTATTGTAATTAGTACCTGTGTTATCTCAACTAGTCTCTTCGGTTCAACATGGAATTTGACATTAAATACTGCTATTAACCTTGCATTAAAAAATAATATTAAAATTCAAAATGCTACCAGTGAAGTTGAAATATCAAAACAGCGTAAAAAAGAAGCATTTTCCACAGCATTACCAGTAATTTCAATTTTTGGACAAATGAATCACAACTTTTCTACCGCAACACAACCAATGACATTTCCCATACCTTTTGGTGTTTTGGATGATGAAGGAAATCCTGTACCATTACCAGAAGACAATCTGCTTCAAATGACCGGCATTAAGTATGTACCTTTAGATTTATCATTTGGGAGTGATAATTTAATGGTTTATGGCATTAATTTGACTCAAACTCTTTTTGATGGGCGCGTTATCGCAGGAATTAGGGGGGCAAATTCTTATACAAATATTGCAAAGCATGGTGTGTCAGTTGCTCGTATTCAAGTGGTAGAGCAAACAAAAAAAGCATATTTTCAAGCATTACTAAGTAATAAAATGTTAGAGGTCATGGAACAATCAATGATTTCTATGGAACAGAATTTACAAAATGTAAGTTCATTGTATTCCCAAGGAAAAGTAGCAGAATTTGATGTAATACGAGCAGATGTTCAAGTTGCCAATCAGAAAACACAATTAACAAATGCTAGAAAGTTTAATACAATTGCATTAATATCGTTGAAACGCGTCTGTGGAATTGATATAGAAGCACCAATTACTATTCTCGGAGATTTTACTAACCAAAAAGAAATGAGTGAAACATTAATTCAACTCAAAGAAAAATTGTTATTAAACCAACCCTTATTAAAACAGCTTAGTTCCACAAATCAAATGATGAAAGAAAATATTTTATTGGCAAAATCTGAATTTATGCCTTCCGTTTCTTTCTCAGCATTGATTCAGAATCAACAATCCTTTAACTCTGATGGTTATATTTCCAGTAATTTTCAAGAATCTTCTTCCATATCTTTGGGGTTTAATTTTCCAATATTCAATGGATTTGGTTCCTCTTCTAGGTTAAAAAAAGCTAGAATTGATTATCATAAATCTATGAATGAAAAAAATGATATATTGGAAAACTTATTAATGGAACTAACAACTATTTACGAAATAATTGAAGATGCAAAAACAAATATTGAAGCTGGAATTAAAGGTGTCAAACAAGCAAAAAAAGCCGTAGATATGGTTCAAAAGTTGTATTTACAAGGGAAGAGTAATCAATTAGAAATACTTGATGCCCAAAGTGCAAGCGATCAAGCAGAGTTAGCACTTTATCAATCTTATTATGAATATAATATTGCGTTAGCATCACTGTCACGCGCATTAGGAGAAGAATAATGGTATATTACAAAACAAAGCTAATTAGTCATATCATAACATTTATTTTGATAGTGGCATTTATTTCCTGTAGAAAACCAACTAAAAATTCAGAATCGAAAATAATAGGTATTCCAGTAATGGTTGAGCCACTTATATTAACATCATTTGATATAGATTATTACAGTATCGGAAGAGTTGAATCAGACAAACAATCCAATCTATTTTTTCAATCTACAGGAAAAGTGACTGAAGTTTTTGTGAATGAGGGGGACTTTGTTGAAGAAGGACAAGTACTTGCAACTGTAGAGTCAGATGTGTATATATCTGCATTTACTCAAGCTAAATCTGTTTACGAAAAAGCGAAAAAAGATTTAGAAAGTTCGAAGTTATTATATGAATCTAAGGTCATTTCTTCAGACCAATTTGAAAATACTCAAATCGCTTTGGACAATGCTAGATCATTATTTAGCCAAGCAAATAATGCAATGAACAATGCTAAACTAACTGCTCCATACTCTGGTTGGATTATTACAAGAGACATCAATATTGGAGATATAACACTTGCCATGCAACAGCCTCCATTTATCTTGGCTGACATGGGTATGTTGAAAGTTGTTATCCCAGTTCCTGAAGCTATAATTGGACGCATTAAAAATGGAATGTTAGCTGAACTAAAACTAAAAACCTTTCCTAATCGAATACTAAAAGGGAAAGTTACCCAACTTGGTCTTGCGCCTATTAATGCATCTAATTATTATAATATAGAAGTAGATATTTTAGGAAATGTTGACGATTTAAAACTGGGTTTAATCGTAAATGTGCGTATCATTATTAATACAATTCACGATGCCATTGTTTTACCTATAAATATAATCCGTGACGATGGGGAATCACAATTTGTTAGTGTTGCACAAGATGAAAAAGGTCGTAGAGTAAATGTTGAAATTCAATCTATTTCAGAATCCAACGCTTTATTGAGTGGTGATTTATATCCAGGTGATTTGATAATTACAAAAGGACATCATGATGTAAAAACTGGTACCCAATTAGACATTATTCTCGAGGATAATTGATATGAAAATATCTGAAAAAGCATTGGGCTATCCAAAGAGTGTTATTTTCTCTTCCATTGCCATTTTTATTGCCAGTATAATTTCCTATATAAACTTACCTTTAGAAGCAGTCCCTAATATAAAAATACCCTATGCTTTTGTATCAGCAACTTATATTGGTGCAGCACCAAGTGAAATTGAAGGTGAAATCATCAAACCGTTAGAGGAATATTTAGCCCAATTACAAGATGTAGATGAAGTAGTAGGATATGCCATGCAAAATATGGGGTTTTTCTCAGTAAAATTTACACCTGAAGCAGATTTAGAAGAAAGCATTGACAACCTAAAAGAAAAAGTAAATGAAGCATTACCTGATTTGTCGGATAAGGTGGAAAATGCAAATATTCGTGAATTAGATTTTGCAAATCAACCTATCAGCATTTTAAACTTGTATGGAAAATTTAGTCCTAACATTCTTCGTAAAGAAGCCGAACGACTTCAGGATCAAATTGAACAAATTCAGGGTGTGAACGAGGTGGAAATGTTTGGTGGATTAGACCAAGAAATTACAGTAAAATTAGATCCAGATTTACTTCGTTCCAATAATTTAAATATCTCTCAAATTGTATCAAAACTAAATAAAAGTAATATAAATTTTCCAGGTGGTACAGTTGCGCTACAGAATCAGGATATGAACATCCGAACTGTGGGAAAATTCACACATATTGAGGAAATTAAAAATACGATTGTAAGTGTTGATAAAATGGGAAATGCGATGCGGATTCGAGATATTGGAAAAATCATCTATGGGTTTGAGGAAGCAAAAAATTATTCCAGATATAATAAAATGAATAGCGTTACTTTGCTGATTTCAAAAAGAGTTGGTTATCATATCGTGGAAACTACTGAAACCATTGAAACCCTTGTGAATGAAGAATCAATGAAATTCCCCGATGGTTTAGAGTTTGCTTATACAGCCCGGCAGGCAACAGATATTGAAAAACAAAATACACAATTAAAATCAAATGCCTTATGGGGAATTTTATTTGTCGTATTAGTTTTATTTGCTGGAATTGGATTTAAAAATTCTTTAATTGTATCATTGGCTCTACCTTTTTCCCTAATGTTTTCATTTCCTCTAATGCATATTTTCGAATTAGCTAATACTGGGATTGCTATGTTTGGTCTGATAATTGTATTAGGTATTGTTGTTGATGGAGCCATAATTGTTGCAGAATCTACTTATCGACATCTCGAGGAAGGGTTCAATCGTAAGGATGCGACAACTAAAGCCATGCGCGAAGTCGGAACACCTATTTTTACATCTATTTTAACAACAATGGTTGCATTCGCTCCAATTATTTACATGACAGGAACGATGGGACAATTTCTCTCAGTTATTCCTAAAGTAGTGATTTTTACTTTAGTTGGCGCATTTTTAGCCGATCACTTTTTGATTCCTGTGTTAGCATCCAAACTAATGACAATCTCTTCTAAAAAGGGACTTTTAAGTGGTGATTGGGTGGGAAAACGAATTTATACTACATTGTTAAAAAGAAGTTTAAATTTTCGATGGACTACACTTTTCATAACGACTTTAGTATTGTTCAGTGCTTTGACAATTATTGGTATTTCTTTGTCGTCAGATTTAAAGTTAGTAAAAATTCAAATGTTTCCAAAAGTACCTAAACCCAGAATTATATTGGATATAAACACACCCCAAGGTAGTAAACTGGAATATACAAATTCAGTCGTGAAAAATATTGAAGATTATCTAATGAAACTCCCAGAAGTGGATCGAATTGTTGCTACTGTTGGAGAAAGTGGTGTTCAAAATCTTCGGTTGGCACAAGGTGGAATGCAAGGTGCAGAGGTTGCACAGATTAATGTAGATTTAGTTGATAAGAAATATCGCGACACATCCGTTGAAGAGCTAATATTAATTATACAATCAGATATTGGTTACCAGCCGGGGATTGATGTGGTTATTAATACTATTGTAGAAGGACCTCCTGTAGCTACCAATGTAATTATTGATGTGAGTGGCGATGATATGGAATCTCTGACCTTTGTTTCTGATCAAATTAAAGCAGATTTAAATACGATTGACGGAGCAATTAATGTTAAATCAAGTCGTGGAGTCCGCCGAACCGAATTTCAAGTTAATGTTGACCACGACCGTGCCTCCCTTTACGGACTATCCAGTCAAGATATCAACAATACAATTGCAATGTCTCTCATAGGGTTTGAAGCGACAAAATTTACTGACGGACTCGAAGATATACCAGTACGAGTCAAATTAGATGTTTCAGAAAATGATGCATTAAATACGATGCGAAATATGGAAATCCCCAATCAATTTGGACAGATGATTCCGTTTGAGAATGTAGCATCTCTTGATTTTGGAAGCAGTGAAACATTGATAAAACATAAAAATTTCAAA
Organism: uncultured bacterium; assembly: GCA_964400495.1. Classification (GTDB taxonomy): domain Bacteria; phylum Fidelibacterota; class Marinisomatia; order SCGC-AAA003-L08; family D37C17; genus CAYNTS01. The sequence goes on from CAYNTS010000019.1 coordinate 10,157, forward strand.
CGAAATATTAGTATTTCTTGTGACCTCACTGAAGGGGTTGATGCAACGGATATTCGACGACACATGGAACCGTACTTGGAAAAATTAAATATCCCATCTGGAGTAAGAGTTGAATATGGAGGGATTGAAGATGAAGTGGCAAAATCGTTTGCCAGTTTAGGTTCTGCCATGATGATTGGGTTTATTATTATTTTGATTATTTTATCAATTCAATTTCAATCATTTAAACAACCATTTATTATAGCATTGGCGATTCCGCTTTCATTTGTTGGTGTTATATATGGATTAATGATTACGCGCGTGGCTTTTGGAATTATGGCCGTTTTTGGTGTGGTTGCTTTAATGGGTGTGGTTGTGAACGACGCTATTGTACTAATGTCTTATGTTAATGACCAACGCAATAATGGTTTATCTGTTCATGATGCATTGATAAAATCTGGACGAAACAGACTACGACCTATTATTCTTACTACAGTTACAACCATGGCAGGTATGATTCCTTTATCGCTTAATTTTGCGGGTGGTGCAGAATTTTGGCAACCATTAGCTATTAGCTTAATTTTTGGACTCGCCACTTCAACAATTTTAACATTAATTGTGGTTCCAGTTTTATATTCTATTATCGAAAAAGGTAAACTCTCCATCATCTAATTTTCTCTTTTAACGTATCCGATAAAATATAGGGAGCAGAGTGAAACAATATTAAATTTATCTTTAAAACTGTATTTTACTTTTACGAATACCATACCATTTTCATCATAATGGCTAAATAGTCCAGTTGTTTCACTTTCATTTACTTTTGTTAAAAAGTTTAGTATTTTACCTACATGAATGAATTCCATTTGCTACCAGTAAAAATGGAATTACATATAAAATTGTGTCTCTAATAAGGTAAAAAAGTATAAACCCAATCAAAAGTTTTACTCCACCCTTTTTTACTAAACCTTTAAATCCATCTTCTCTAAATATTTTAACATATTTGCGAACAAATGATGGTACTAGTAATCTTTTTAACATACTGGTTCACTCCAATCCCCATTTTCTTTAATCAATTCAATAAGTGATTCTACTGCATCATTTTCGGATAAATTTTTCTGCACCATTTTTTGACCTTTGTACAATGAAATTAATCCAGAACCTGTTCCTACATATCCGTAATTTGCATCCGCCATTTCACCCGGACCATTTACAATGCAACCCATTACTCCAATTTTAAGCCCTTTAAGATGAGATGTAACTTCCTTTATTTTGGCTGTAGTTGATTGTAAATCAAATAGGGTTCGACCACATGATGGACATGAAATGTAATCCGTTTTTGTGATTCGAGTTCTACTTGCTTGTAAAATTCCAAATGCAATTTCATTTATAGATTTAACAGAACCACAATTTTCAGATGCAATGTAAACTCCATCCCCTAATCCATCTACAAATAAAGCACCCATATCAGTTGCAGAATGTAATTGAAGAGTTTCAACAGATAAATCTGCGTATGCTCTTCCAATAATTACAGGAGTATTACAAATTGCATTCATTAATTTCATAAATAAACGCCGTTGTTCAGCAATTCCATGGTCATTGTATGTATCTGAAATTATGACCGCAGTAGAATCAGATTTCAATTTATTTACTACTTCTTTTGTTAACTTAGGGAGAGTCATGTAAATAAAATTTAATCTAGGGTGAAATTCTGTATTTTCCAAGTACTGCTTTGGGTCAATAAATGGAAATACATTGTTAACTTTATTTTCTTTCCAAACTGAATACGCCTGAATGACACCTAAATTTGGTGGTAATTTTGATGGTACCGATTTTTTTCCAATATCTATAAAGTCACACGCAATATCACTTTGTTTCCATTCATGAATTTCTGAGTCATAAGAATACCCTAATTCTTGAATAATTGACGCATTAATTTCATCAACTAAGTTAAAATCTGCAATCACTACTGGTGTATTTGAACCACCAATATTATCTATTTTATTTGTGAATCGTTTGTTGTGTTCAAATGGATTAATAGGGTTAACTGATATTTCTTCAATTGAATCATGCTTTACTTTTGATTGCAACCGTCTAATTAATTTATTTACAACTGGAATTTCTATTTCTGGTTCTTCTGTCAATGAAACTCTAATTGTATCACCTAATCCATCTTCAAGTAATGTACCAATACCTAGTGCTGATTTTATACGTCCAGCGCTACCATCTCCAGCTTCAGTAACTCCCAAATGAAGTGGGTAGTTCATATTTTCTGCATCCATTTTATTAACGAGAAGTCGGTATGCTTGCACCATAACAATGGGATTGCTTGATTTCATAGACAAAACAATATCATGATAATTATGACTCTCACAAATTCGAATAAACTCCAAAGCAGATTCAACCATTCCTAAAGGGGTATCACCAAACCTATTTAAAATCCTATCTGATAAAGAACCATGGTTTGTACCAATTCTCATTGCGGTTCCGTTTTCTTTGCAGATATGTACAAGTGGAGTAAATCGTTCGTTGATTCTATCTATTTCTGTCTCATATTCTGAATCTGAATAATCAACTGATTCAAATTTCTTTTTATCTGCAAAATTACCAGGATTTATACGTACTTTTTCAACAATTGTGGCAGCAATTTCAGCAGCTTTTGGAGTATAATGCACATCTGCAACCAAAGGGGTCTCATACCCTCGTTTAACAAGTTCATTTTTTATATTTTCTAGATTTCTAGCTTCATTAATACTGGGTGTAGTTACTCTAACATATTCACAACCCGCATTAATCATTCGGATAGATTGTTCCACTGTTGCAACAGTGTTCATTGTATCAGTTGTCGTCATGGATTGAACACGAATAGGATGATGTCCCCCAAGTGGAAATTTTCCAATTGAAACAATTCTACTTTCTCGCCGTGAATATTTTGTTAAGTTATTGCAGTATTTCTTATTCATTATGAATGATTTTGATAGACTTAAATTACAGCAAAGAAGCAAGTTAGTACTAAAAAGATTTCACATTATTTGAAATTATTGAGTATATTCTTGGTCTATATTTTAATGTAAGTAAAGAAAGAGACGCATGAGTAATTATATAACAGCACCAAGAGCATCAAAATCAATGCCGAAAGGTATCCCATACATTATTGGAAATGAACTCGCCGAACGCTTCAGTTTTTATGGAATGAAGTGTATCCTTATTATTTTTATGACCAAATATTTAATGGACTCATCTGGGGCACTTGCTCCAATGGGAAAAGAAGAAGCTACCTATTGGTACCACTTATTTACTTCAGCGGTGTATTTTACTCCACTAATTGGTGCAATAATTGCAGATGCATTCTTTGGTAAATATAAAACAATTCTTTCTCTTTCAATAGTGTATTGTTTGGGTCATTTGGCTCTTGCAATGGATGAAACACGATTAGGTCTAACCCTTGGACTTACCCTTATTTCCATCGGTGCCGGTGGAATCAAACCATGCGTTTCTGCCCATGTAGGAGATCAATTTGGGAAATCAAATTCCTTTTTACTTGAAAAAGTATTTAGCTGGTTTTATCTTGCTATTAATTTGGGTGCATTTATTTCAACTCTTTTAACCCCTATATTATTAGATGCGTATGGCCCAAGTGTTGCCTTTGGTGTTCCCGGTGCATTAATGTTAATTGCTACATGGGTGTTTTGGTTAGGTCGGAATGTATTTATTCATATTCCTGCTGGTGGTATTGGGTTTCTCAAAGAAACATTCAGTAAAAATGGAATGCTTACCATTGCACGATTATTTATTATTTATATATTTGTTGCAATCTTTTGGGCATTATTTGACCAAACGGGATCAACTTGGGTTTTACAAGCAGATGAACTCAATAGAAATTGGCTTGGGATTCATTGGTTACCATCTCAAATTCAAGCAATTAACCCAGTTATGATACTTATTTTAGCCCCACTGTTTGCATATGTTGTTTATCCATTTTTAGGTAGATATTTTGAAGTTACCCCCCTTCGTAAAATAAGTATGGGATTGTTTCTAGCTGTACCATCATTCATAATTATTGGTTTTGTACAGTCATGGTTAGATGCAGGTCAAACTCCAAGTATTGCTTGGCACGTTATTGCCTATGCTATTTTGACTGCAGCAGAAGTACTAGTTTCTATCACATGTTTAGAGTTTTCATATACACAAGCTCCCAATGGTATGAAATCACTCATAATGGGTTTTTTTATGTTATCAATTTCACTGGGAAATATTTTTACTGCAATGGTAAATGTATTTATACAAAACCCTGATGGAACATCCAAATTAGCAGGGGCATCATATTTTTATTTTTTTGCAGGAGCAATGTTAATTACAGCAATTTTATTTTTGATAGTTGTTAAATATTATCGACCAAAAACATATTTACATGAGGAAAAATAAGTGAAAATTACCTCAGAATTATTACAGAAAATTCCAAAAGCTGAACTTCACTGTCACTTAGATGGTTCGCTAAGAGTTTCAACCATAATTGATATTGCACAGAAAAATAATATACATATCCCTTCATTTGATGAAAATGAGTTGAGAAGTATTTTAACTGTTGGTGACAATATTGGCTCATTAGAAGAATATCTAGAACGATTCAAAATAACTTTATCTGTAATGCAAACTCCTGAATCACTCGAACGTACTGCATACGAACTTGCTGAAGATTGCTGGAATGATGGGGTGCGATATTTGGAAGCGCGCTATTCCCCTATTTTACATACTGAATTAGGAATGACATTGTCAGAAGCGGTTGATGCTGTCATTGCAGGTCTTAAACGTGCAGAAAATGACTTTGGAATCATTACTGGAGTTATAATTTGTGGTATTCGAAATATTTCACCTGAAGTATCATTAAAACTAGCTGATTTAACAGTTCAGTATAAAAATAAAGGTGTTGTTGGGTTTGATCTTGCAGGTGCTGAAGAAAACTTTCCTGCTAAACATCATCAAGAGGCATTCTCGCTAATTTTAAAAAATAATATTAACACAACTCTTCATGCAGGTGAAGCATTTGGACCTGAAAGTATTCATCAAGCAATACATGCATGTGGAGCACATCGAATTGGGCACGGAACTAGATTGCGTGAAAATATTGATTTGATGCAGTTTGTAAATGATCACCGTATTGCCCTTGAGATAAACTTAATCAGTAATATTCACACTCGAAGTGTTGAATCACTCCAAAATCACCCGTTTAAATTCTATTTAGATGAAGGCATTAGGGTTACACTTAATACCGATAACAGACTAATTTCAGGTACAACGCTCACAAAAGAATATGCTCTAGCAATGGAAACCTTTAATTTGAATCCACAGCATTTACGCAATATTGTAATTGCTGGATTTAAAAGTGCATTTTTACACCATCAAGAACGAAAACAACTTATTAAATCAGTCATTACAGAATTAGAAGATGAGTTTGGTTTTACAAAGAGAATTTTGGTCTAAACAAGTTTATAAAGTAGTAAGTTTACAATAATTATTTTCTAATTATTGCTAATTTTGTTGATGCTATTTTACCATCTTTATTGGAAGCAGTAACTAAATAAACTCCACTAGAAAGATATTCTCCCTCAGAGTTACGACCGTCCCAGTCAATCCATTTATTACCAGTTTGTATTTGTTTTTCAATTAGAACTCTACCATTTAGCTGCATAATTTTAATTACTGGTTTATCAAATGGAATGGTTATTTTAAATTCTACATTGTTATTTTTTGGGATTAAGTATGGGTTGTTAGATAATTTGATTTTTGTTCCTGAGGTTCCATCATCACCATCTCCAATGTCATCTCCACTATTAGAAAATGGAATGTTAAACTTTGAAATACCTTTGTTGGTTGCAAAATATGCATATCCATATTCTTCATCAAATGCAATATCCATTACAAAATCTGAAAGTAATTCACTATTACTCGTATTAATTCCACTTTCATCAGGCCAAAAAGTATGATTATCTTGTATAACCCACACTCCATTATGTGTAACAATCCATTTATTGTTTTGAGAATCAACACGAATTCTGTCACCCATCTCAAAAGAAGCATAATATAGATAATCATAATATGTGTTTAACGGACTTAGTGTTATTGAATTGCTCCCACTTATTGAATACCCCTGTACACCATCTCCAGTGAGTACCCAAAGGTCGTTTCGTTTATCAATAACGCAAGAAAATACAGTGGTTAAACTTCCACCCGGTAACTCAGACTGATTATTTATTTCAACCCATGTAGTATCACCTTCATCCCAGTCTAAATTTGAAGAATACTTTAACACCCGTAACCCACCGGTAGTATAATAATTTCCCCATCCACCGCGAATTCCAAACCAAGCTCGATTGCTATTATCAAAAGCAATGCTATTTGCCCAGTATGAATGTTCATCAGGTTGTTTCACATGTGACCAGTTTTCACCATCTGCATATTGAATTGAAAGCATATTCCCAAAAAACTCACCCATAGGATTTAACATCCATGTATTTCCATAGGGGTCTTTTTCAATTTGAGAAATAACCATGTACTGCACATTCCAATTTGGGGTGTAAATTCCATCCTGTCCATCTATAATCTGATTTGTTGTATCATAAATACTAAACTCAAAGGTATTGGGATTTATTTCAACCACAGCACCTCTATTTATTGGGTCGTCGTCATGAGGTTTAGTTCCTTTATTGCCAAATAATAAATTACCATTGTTAGTTTCAATTATTGAAAACAAAGGATTAGTGCCAACTATTTTAAAGTCAAGTAAACTTCCATAAAAGTGATTTGTATTATCTACAATATTTATAGGGAATGGTGCAGGTTGATTCATTGGAATCATATGGCTAAACTCATCAAATACATCCATCATAAACAAACCATCTATTCCAACACCAACCAATATATTATCCTCAGTAAATGTGAGTGCTTCAAAGCTATTTGTCATAAGGGTATTGGGAACATAAACTTCTGACTCACCAGTTTCTAGGTCTAATATCATTATTCCATGATTGTGAAGTCCACAATAAGCATAGTTTTCATCAATTAACATTGATGTGAAAGTTGTTTCATAATTTTCAGGGATTGAAAAACTTTGACCATATAAAAAATGAAGTTGAGTTGATGTGAGAATAAATTTGCTTGAATCAATTATTTGAAAATCAATTATTGGTTCGTTGAAAGTTTCAATAATGTCAAAGTTTAATATTAATTTGTTTGTTGTATCATTTTCAATAACAATTGTCCAAATATCATTTCCATCAAATTCAATTTGTTTAATGTCACTATTTTCAATTTGTGAATCCCAAAATTGACTAAAGTTAAGGATATCTTCTTTATAATTACCTATTAACAACCCATTATTTGTAGCAATATAGAGAGAATCATTCAAATGTCCAATATCATTAATGGAGGTTAATTCAATAGGAAAATAACGGAAATAATCTTCAAACACTGGTATTTTTTCATCGTTATCCATTGAAAACTTTAATACCCCTGATTCATTACCGTTTTTATATGCAACAAATGAAATCGAATCACCGATATCAAATGAGTAAAACCCAGATGTAGCTAGATTATTGATATTTTCTTTTAAACCATAAACTTGGTGATAAATTTGCAAACTTCCATCGGTTCCACCTAACCAAATATTTTCATATTTATCTTGTCCAATTAAAGAAAAATCTAAATTATCTAATCCATCAGAGTCTTTAATTACATCAAAGGTTTGTGTATAGGTATTAAAAACCAACACTCCACCCATTGTGGAGGCATAAATATAATTATTCTGTTTGGTTAGGGATGTTGGATTAAGGGTTGAAGTGAAACTTGTCCAATTGGTATCGAATGAATAACCAATCGTTAATATTAGTCCCAAAAATAGAAAAACCACCTTTGGAAATTTTACTATGATTGGATTTCCTTATATATTTTGGACATTTCTAATGCAGCTTGCATGACTTCACCACCTTTGTTTTTCTTTTTTGGGTGAGCTCTTTCTAATGTTTGCTCATAATTATATGATGTAAGAATGCCAAATACGATAGGGATATTGTTCTCCATTGATAGATTCGCAATTCCACGCGACACTTCACTACAAATGAAATCAAAATGTGCAGTTTCACCTTGTATGACAGAACCTAATGTTACAATCAAATCAGGTTGTGTATTTTTTAATATTTGTTTGACTGTACCTGGTATTTCAAACGCACCTGGAACTCGGAAAACCGAAATTTTACTTTGACTCCCACCACTTTTCAAAAATTGCTGAGTAGCACCGTTTAGAAGGTGATTTGAAATATCAGAATTAAATTCACTTACAACAATAGAAACTTTTAAATCATGTGAAGACATTAATGATCCCTTAAAATGTAATGACCCAGTTTATCGCGTTTGGTTTTAATATATTTTTCATTGACTGTATTGGTTTCAAATTCAAGCTGTTCTCGTCCAACAAGTTCAAGTCCATATCCCTCTAATCCAATAATTTTCCGTGGATTATTAGTAAGTAATTTAATTTTTCTCACACCACATTTTCGTAAAATTTGAGCACCAATCCCATATTCTCGTAAATCTGCAGGAAATCCTAATTTATGATTTGCTTCGACAGTATCATATCCATCATCTTGAAGTTTATAGGCAAGTATTTTATTTTTCAATCCTATTCCCCTCCCCTCTTGACGAAGGTACACAAGCACACCTTTACCAACATCTTCAATTTGTTTAAGAGCACCTTCAAGTTGTTGTCCACAATCGCACCGCATTGAGCCAAATATATCTCCCGTTAAACATTGTGAATGTACACGCACTAATACTTCATCGTCAGCTGATATATCTCCTTTAACTAAAGCAACATGATGGTCTCCATGAATTTTATCTTCAAACAAACGCAAATCAAATTCGCCATATTTATTTGGTAGAGGAATATCTGATAATTCTTCAACTAATTCCTCATGCTTTCGACGATATTCTATTAATTCTTCAATAGTTAACAAAGTCATATCATGTTTGATTGCAATCTCTTTGAGTCGATCCATTCTAGCCATTGTTCCATCGTCATCAACAATTTCAACCAATAATGCTGAAGGGTGCAAACCAGCTAATCGTGCTAAGTCTACAGATGCTTCTGTATGACCTGCTCGCCTTAAAACACCACCATCTTTAGCAACTAATGGAAACATGTGTCCAGGTCGACCCAATTCAGAAGCATTTGAATTTTCATTCACAATAACTTGTGTGGTTTGCCATCTGTCTTTAGCTGAAATTCCTGTATCGACATTTTCTATGGCATCTACACTTACTGTAAAATTTGTTTCGTGAAGCGAGGTATTGCTAGAAACCATTGGAGATAATTTTAATCGCTTAGCATTATTTTGAGAAATAGGAATACAAATTAATCCACGCCCCTCTTTCATCATAAAATTTATGTCTTGGGGAGTTGCTTTTTCAGCAGCAATAATAAAATCGCCTTCATTTTCACGATCTTCATCATCAACTACAATTATCATTTTCCCGTTTCTGAAATCGTCAATTGCTTGTTTTACATTTTTAAAATTATCCATTAACTTTCACCAAACTCCCATGTACGAAGATTCGATATCAACATTTCATCTGAATCTTCTGAATCTTCAAAACTCAGCAATCGTTCAACATATTTCCCAATAATATCTGTTTCAATATTAATGGAATCACCCTTTGTTTTTTGTCCAAGGTTTGTTACCTCTAAAGTATGCGGAATGAGTGCAATTTCTATAAAATTATTGGTCATATTTGCTACGGTTAGTGAAACTCCATCAATAGCAATTGAACCCTTTGGAATACAATATCGAATCCATTTTGGGTCTATTCCAATAGTCATGACTGAACTGTCACCTTCAGGTTGAATGTTTAATATAACACCTGTTGTTTCAACATGCCCCTGCAGAATATGACCACCTAATCTATCCGACAATCTCATTGCACGTTCTAAGTTAACATGTGAATTTTTATTCAGTTCGCCTAGATTAGATTTGTTTAGCGTTTCATGAACCAAATCCAGTTTAAAACTTGATTTAGTAATTTCAATTGCTGTTAAACAAACACCATTAACAGCTATGCTATCACCAATTTTTAAATCACTTAATACTTCTGAGGCAGAAATAATGAATTGTTTCCCAGAACTGGTTTCTTCAACGCTTTTTACAACCCCCATTTCTTCTATAATTCCTGTAAACATTCAACCTTTCTTTTTGCAACGATAACTGAATCATCGTCTAAATTATTTTCTTCGATTATATCCCATGAATTATCAATTTCTAGGGGATTTTTTAACTGTGCACCCTCAAGAGTTATTGAAGAAGTATATATTATCAACTCATCAATTAACTGATGATTGTTAAACGATTTAAACACTTCTGCACCACCCTCAATTAACAAAGAAGTGATACCTTCATTTGCGAGCACTTTCAAAACATGGTTTGGGTCAAGTACGCCATCTACTTCTTTTACTGGGATAAACTTGCAAAATGATGTTGCACTCGATTTAAATCTATCTTCTGAACATAAAATAATAGTTTCAGCACTTTCATCATTGAATATTTCCAGGTTAAGAGGTAGAGTCCTATTGGTATCAACAATAACTCGTTTTGGATTATTTCCTAAAACCTCTCGAACAGTTAAACTTGGGTTGTCAACCATTGCTGTTTGACGGCCAACTAAAATTGCATCTACTTGTGATCGAATTTGATGTGTATGTTTTTTTGATTCATCATTTGTAATCCAAACAGATTGATCGGAATCAATACCCATATATCCATCTTTTGTTTGTGCAACTTTTGCAATAACATACGGTGTTTGTGTTGTTACCCACTTGAAAAATCCTCTGTTTAAATTTTGAGATTCTTCTTCTAATATTCCAATATGTACTGGTATTCCTGCACTTTTCAACTCTTGAACACCCATTCCATTTATTTGCGGATTTGGGTCAAGTGTTGCAATAAACACTTCTCGTACACCATTTTCAATTAATAATTTTGTACACGGTGGAGTTTTGCCAGTTATTGAACAAGGTTCAAGGGTTATATATGCTATAGCATTATGTGGGTCTTGAATAGCATTTTTGTATGCCATAACTTCTGCATGATATCCGCCATAATTCTCATGGTATCCTTCTCCAATTATTAATCCATCTTTTACCAATACACACCCTACTAATGGGTTTGGAGAAACATTTCCGAATCCATGCTTTGCCAGCTCAAGTGCGTGCAACATAAACTGTTCATGTATGTTTAATGTGTAAATATCATCCATAATCAAGTGCCAAATTTACTGCAAAAACTGATTATCCCGATAGATAATCATCAGCATAGTTAAAGAATATTAAAAGTAAATGTTCCTATCCTTGATTAAGGATTCATAATTAAATTAACAATGTTGACTATATCTAAAATATCAACTTCATTATCAATATTAATATCTGAAGCCCAAATACTATAGGATGTAAGTATTTGAGGACCTAAAATTGAGTTAACAATTAATACAATATCCAAAATATTAATAATTTCATCTGCATTTACATCGCCACGAAAATTGAACATTTTAATATCTTCACCAACATCATAGGCGCCCAACAAACAGTACACAGCTACATCGCCATGCCCACCTAAATTTGCGGGAAGAGATTCAAAATAAACATTCTCTGATCCATTTTCAATAAAACTATTATATGCAATTTGAGAGTTTTCTACAGGGACTAATTCATCTCCTTCACCATGGAATAAATAAGTTAATGTTTGAGGTGACCAATCCCATAAATCATTTTCACTAAGAGCTTCAAATAATGGGTGATTTGGATCAGTTTGGAATTCTTCGATAACCTCAGGAATCATAATATCTAAAACAATACTTGGCAGTTGATTATTTATATACCCACCAGAATAATTTCCATTGAATAATTGAGGGAGTAAATCTGCATATTCAGGCAACAAAAACTCACTTGGTTCACCAATATTATAAGCTTCTAAATATGAGAGAAGAATATATGGAAAATAATATGGTTGACCATAAGGTTCACCAGAAAGCATTAATTCAGTCATTACTCCAGATAAATCATACGCACCTGCCATTGGAAATGATACGTCTATTTCAAACTCTTCTGGATATTCGAGTTCCATAACCATTTGTGTTGCTAAAGTTGCATATCCACCTTCCGAATACCCTGCTAAAGCTAACTGTTCATTGAGTTGAATCTCAGTTGAATTATTACAAAAATGACGTGAAGCACGTACCATGTCAATTACTGCATTTGCTGTTGGAATTTTTACATGATAAGGATGCAGTCCTTCGGATTCACCGAAACCCAAATAATCTGCAATAACCAACGTATATCCAGACGATGCTAGCCAGACACTTAAAATATCAAATCCATAATTTGAAGCAACACCGTCATTTTCTACAACAGTACCATGCTGAAAACTGAGCATTGGAAATGCTAAATCAATATCGTGAGGATATGCAATCACTCCTGAAACAATTTCATTTCCTCCTTCAAAATTCTCTGTTTCATACACAATTTTGTATAAATAAACAGGGAATTGTGCCTCAGGTGCTAATGTCCCAAATGTTGCATCTAATTCATCCTGAAGTTGTGAAATTGTTTTATAGTCCATCATCTCAGTTGAAATTAAATCTCCTGGACTAGCAGAAATAATAGTAATTATTGCACTCAATAAAATATATGTAGTGATTTTGTTCATTTTTTCCCTTAAAATAAGTATGATAATAAATTACACGGTTTGAATTAGATTAATCTAATTTTCTAAAATAATATCTACAATTTGTACGATATCAATTACATTTACTAAACCATCTTGATTAAAATCTGATGCAAAAAATTCATCATCAGATGGCATGTAATTTCCTAAAATAATATTTACAATTTGAACAATATCAATCACATTAATTATTCCATCAAAATTAACATCACCAATAATTAACTGTTCAAATTCAATTGCACCCATATCTGGAGCTGAACCATTATAATCATTTTCTGCAAGTGAAAAAATTACGTCTTCTTCAAACTGATAATAAGCAATACCTGCATCAATACATGGCGAAGTATTAGATAAAGAATAATCATCGTTTAGTTCTGGTGTTACATCAATATTTCCATCACCATTCCACCCACCTTGAATATCAGAAAATGCTAAATTAATAGTTCCTAAATACCCTGGATCAATTTGTATTGGTGAATTACCCCAAATAATGCTATTAATGATGTTGGGAGTTGCTTGATAAGCATCAATAGCGCCACCTCCGGAAGTTGCAATATTATTTACAAATGTACTATTTGCAATAATTGGCTCAGTATAATACAAATGAATACCCGCACCAATTTCAGAAGTATTGTCTGCAATCACATTCCCATAGTGAGATATTCCTTGATTATAGTCATAATACAATGCACCGCCTTTGTAGTTTGCATTATTTGCTATTATGTCAATATTTTCTAATTGTGAATTATGAGAATAATAATAATATGCACCACCACCGCTTTGTTCAGCAGAATTGTTTGAAAGTGACCCATTTATAAAATTGAGAGTTGCTTCATAGGCATAAATTCCACCTCCGTTGAAATTAGATATATTTTCATCAATTATACCATCGTAAATATTGGCAGTTGTGTAATAACAAAAGTAACCACCCCCATTAATTACAGAAGAGTTTCCACTAATTTCAACATTATTCATTGTGATATCAGAAACATATGAATAAATTCCTCCACCCTGATTGGCATTATTCCCAACTATTCTAGAATTGTTTAATTCAACACCATCAGTATAAAAGAAGTAGATTCCTCCCCCATCTCCATCACCATTATTGTACAATGAGCTGTTTGAACTAACAAACGCATCATCTATCAGAAGGTTTTCAGAATTATAAGAATATAACCCAGCACCATTTTGAGTTGTTGTATTTGAAAATGCAGATGAATTTGTTAATATTGTATTTACATCATTATGAAGGTAATATCCTCCTCCTGAATATGCAGAATTATCAAAACAATCTATCCCTGATAATGTCGCTCCATTCGTATCATATAAATAAATACCACCTCCATTTACTTCTGCAGAATTATCTCGTATCGTTGAAAATTGTAAATCCATATTTGCTAACCAAGCAAATATAGCTCCACCTTCGTATGCAGAATTATTAATAAAAATACCTAACGTAATATCCACGTTAGAACCAGAATCAATATATAATGCACCACCATTGTAAGTAGCAATATTATTATCAATAGTTACATCATTTAAATCTATATTAGATTCAAATTCAGCATAAATTCCACCTCCAGCGTATGCTATATTATTATCAATAATTAGATTATAACTCATTGAAGGAGATTCAGATGTAAAAAAAGATGAATTATATGTACAGAACACACCTCCACCATTAGCAGAAGCATTATTGCCCTCTATATAAAAAATATCAATAACTTCTGCATTAGAATTCCAATCCAGTGCAAGTCCGCCTCCTGAATGTGCAGAATTATTTGATAAAGAGCCACCATCAATAGATAATATTGAATTATTTCGTGCTAGAATTCCACCACCATTTCCTAATGATGAGTTTTCCATAATTACAAATTCTGCGAAATTACCATTAGAATTTTCAAGATATATACCACCACCTTCATAAGCAGAGTTATTTTTTACAAAAGTTAAAAACATTGAAATTGATGAATTTGAACACGAAACACCACCACCGTAATTATTGGTTTCCCCACCAGTAATTGTAAGCATATTAAGTTCTACATTATTAACACCATTTATAGTAATCACTTGATTGGTAGATTCTGCATCAATAATAGTCGTTTGAGCTTCTAAATGTGATTCACCTGATAAAGTAGCATTTGAAATTAGCATTAGTGGGAATTCTTCACCAGTTATTGATGGTGAGTATGTACCTTCTTGCAAATAAATCGTAATTGGATTTTCATCTGACGGACCTATCATTTCAAGGGCATGCCTAATTGTTAAAAATGGATCAGAAGTTGTTCCTGAATTCTCATCACTTCCGTTTGAATTTACCCAAACATCATGTGCAATTAAACACATATTTCCATCTGAGTTTGAATCGTCAAATTCACCTGAATCAGATTCATTATTAATCCATAGCATAGACATTTCTGAATTATCTTCACAGGCATACACATCAAAGTAGCTTCCCCTTAGGTCAATATTTCTATTTGTATCTGAACCAATCATTCTACCGGCATCACTAGTGTTATCTCTATATAAATTATGTGCATAGTCAAGCACTTCGTTTTCATCACATTCATTAATAGATTCTCGGAATATATCATCAATACCAATATCATCATAATACCCTGTGCCACCACCACTTGAATATCGACTTCCTTCTACAGAATCTTGTTCACTTTTGTTGTTAATAATTCGGTTATAATTGATTTTGGGGGATGATTTATGCACAAAAAGCCCACCACCAACTCTCACTTCACGTTCTTCTCGAGAATCATCATTTGAACCAATTCTACCACGCGACCCTTTACCGTTGGTTAATGTAAATCCATATACTGTTGGTTGCACACACTCACCAGCAGGTGAAATTATGCGAATACACGAACCGAACTGGTCAGCCAATGTTATACTACCACCATCAATAATTGTGTTTAATATATTTGGATTGGTAACTTCATAAAACTCGTTTGTAACATCCCATTCTACCCATTCTGATAAATCATCAAAAATAGCATAACTTGTGAGGGTAATTTTTTTATCAATAAGTATATTTTCAAAATATATTCCCTGAGAAACCAAAACAGTATCTCCATCATTTGAAATATTTATTGCTTGCTGAATATTGTTAATTTCTTCAGGTACATGGATTATTGATGCAATCAAAAATGAAAATGATGCTATCAATAAAACTATATGTTTCATAACAACTCCTGCTGTTTAATAAATAAAGTAAAATCCTTAATCTGAAAGCTGACCTTTCATGGCTTCGGTTATGTAACCATTTTCACTAGATTCTTCAACATCAATAATAGATGCCTTCAATATGGCACGAAGTACATCTCTACGGCTAATTTGACCAACTAATTTTTCATTTTCTAAAACTGGGATTCGTCGGATATTATTATGTAAAAAATTATCTGCAACTGTAAACAAATCTGTTGCTGGATGGATAACTGTAACTACATCTGTCATAAATTCTTTCACTTGGCAAGATGAATCACCAGATTCTGAAATATGGCAACTAGGCATCTCATAAAAAGACTCATTTGCAAATAATTTTAAACAATCTTTTTCTGACAACATTCCAACTAATTCTCCTTCGGAATTAACAACAGGAGCCCCCGATATTCTATTTTTAATTAGTATATCAATAGCACCATAAATATCCATTGAATCATTTAAAGTAATTAGATTTTTTGTCATAAAATCTCTTACAACTTGGTGGTTAGAGTGTTGTGTATCCATTTTATCTCCTGTTCATTTTTAGAAAAATCATCAAATATCGTAGATATATCTTACCAACGAATGCCAAACTTGTCAATAGTTTTTATATTAAAAAAGTGAGAAATATCACGAAATTTCTATGAATGAAATATAATTGTTCGTTTTCCGTGTAATATTATGCGATGTTCAAGGTGAGCATTTACAGAGTTTGTTAAAACACTGCGTTCAATATTTCTACCTGCTTGAATCATTTCAGAAACTGAATGTTGATGATTTACTGATATAACATCTTGTTCAATAATTGGGCCATCATCTAGTTCTTCAGTTACATAGTGAGCAGTTGCACCAATTATTTTCACACCTCTTTCCCATGCTTGATGATATGGCATTTTCCCTTTAAATGCAGGTAAAAATCCATGATGAATATTAATTATTTGCCCCGAATACTTTTCAACCAAAGATGGTGATAATATTTGCATATATCGAGCAAGAATTATCAAATCTATTTTATGATTTTCAAATAATTGATTGATCCGTTTTTCTTGATCTAATTTTGTCTCTGGAGTTATTGAAATATGGTGAAAGGGTACTTCAAATTGATTAGCAATTGATTTTAAATGGTTATGATTACTAATTATGAGTGGAATATTGCAACTTAACTCACCTGATTTTTGTTGAATCAATAAATCGTATAGTGGTGTGGATTCTTTTGTAACCATGAGAGCTACATTTTGCTTTTTTTCATAATTATGGAGTTGAATTTTAGCATCAAGTTGGATTTGTAATGCTTGTAAATCTGATTTAAGTTGATTTTCTGTGTTTGATAAATTGCTCAAATCAGCATGAATTCTCATAAAAAACAAATTTTCATCGGGTTCAACATGCTGCTCTAATGACAAAATGTTTGCCTTATTTTCAAAAAGCATTCCAGTAAATTTTGCAACTATTCCCTGTTGATCAGGGCAAGATATATGTAGTATCATTGAATTCATAATGTTAAAAGTTAGGTGTGAATTAAACTAAAATAAAACAATTATTTCAGCATTGTTTCTAAAGTAATATCGGTTCCATTTAAAAAGAACATTATGGCTCCATTTTTATCTGTTCTGAGTATTTCTGTTCCAGCAGATTTCCAACGATTCATTATTTCTTCTGATGGATGATTATACCTATTTCCTTCACCAGCAGAAACCACACAATATTCTGCAGAAGTAAAATTCACAATAGAAGGAGAAGAACTGGTTTTTGATCCATGATGTCCACATTTTATTATATCAACATTCAATTTATCATCAACATTATCGATAATTGCTTCTGCTTCAAGTTCTGCATCCCCTGTGAATAAAATTGAATTTTCAAAATAATTAAGCCGAAATACAATTGAAGCATTGTTAATATTATATGTCTCCATTGATTGAATACTATCGGGGTAAATAACCGTTAAATACATATCCTTCATTTTATAAATATCTCCTGACTTTGGTATTACAATGGGAATTTCCAATGAATCAATGATGCTCAAATATTGTTCGTACATTGTGGATTTATAGTCATTATAAGTATCCCAAATTTGATGTATTTTAATTTCATTTAAAATAGATGACAATCCTCCAATATGATCAGCATGTGGATGCGACATCACTATTAATTCTATATCGTGTATTCCTTTGAAATTCAAGAATGGGTGAACTACTTTTTTACCGTAATCTTTCCCAAAACCTTTATATCCAACATCTACTAAAATTGTTTTGTCTTGATATTCTATTACAATAGCGTCACCCTGTCCAACATCTAAAAATGTAACAACTACTTCGTCATGAGTTAATAATTTTTCTAACACCCAAATATTAGCACCCAGTAAAAGTATAATTACAATATGTTGCCAATATCTTTTTCTTTGAAATGAAAATACTAAAAGAAGTAGAATTACTACACAAAAAAACAAAGTGATTGATAATCCCCGTGTACTATAATTAAGACTAATACATTGTTTTAACAGAATACCAAAGTGGTCCATTAACCACATAATACCCCACGATGCCTCACCATAAGTTGTAGAAATAAATTCAGAAATTGGGAACAATATTGCCGATAAAAGTGCGGAAATCAATGCAAAACCTGTGAGTGGAACAATTAATAAATTAGCTATCCAGGCAAATACTGGAATTTGACCAAAGTAGAAACTAATTGGAATAAATGTCCCGAGTTGAGCTCCCATTGTAACTAAGAACAAATCAAATATATGTCTAAATTTTGTATTTTCACACCATTTCCCAATTCGTTTAAATTTTACTTCTATAATTGGCTTTCGTGAAATCACATATAAAATCCCAACTACTGCAGAAAATGATAATTGAAACCCTAAATCAAACAATGAATGTGGTTGAAATAGTAAAAATCCAAAAGCTGTGCACCCTACAATATTCCAAGGGTCAATTTTCTTTTCGCGATATTGCCCGAAAATATACAATATTGCCATTGTTCCTGCTCGAATAACACTTGCTGGCCATCCTGTTAACCCCATATAAAATATTAATCCTAATGAAATTAAAAATACTCTCCAACCATTTTGGATGCGTAACAAACTACACAGGGCATGCAGAATTAGTAAAATAAAACCAACATGTAAACCAGAAACTGCTAAAATATGCACAACGCCAATATCTCTAAACCGTGTTTTTAATTCAGTATCAAGTTCATCTTTTGCACCTAACACCAATCCTTTTGCAAATCCTGAATAAGGTTTGGCTATAGATTTATCAATTAATCCAGAAATTTTATTTCTACATTGTGCAAAAAACTTATTTACATTTAATTGAGTATTGGATTTGATAGTAACCAACTCAAAATCTCTACATATTGCTGAAATACCCTGTTTTGATAAATAAGATTTATAGTCAAATTGACCGGGGTTACGAATGGGTTGAGGGATTGTTAATATCCCATTAATTTTAAGCAAATCACCCACAAAAATATTGTGTTTTTCTTTATCAATGAGCAATACTTGTGTTTCATCAGTTGACACAATTATTCTATTATTAAATTCAGTGTGTTTTACCGATTTTACAACCCCATCTATTTCATACAACCCTTTGTTATGAACTGTGTAACTGTGGTTAGTTATCTGGGTGATTAATAATGAGAGGAGTCCTATTAGAATGGGGATTGAAAATTGTTTAAATTTTGAGAAAGAAAAAGCAATTAATAAAATTAATAATGAAATTAAAATTTCAAATGAAACATCAACATATATTGATAATAATATCCCCAAAATTTGGAACGGAAGTAATTTGTAAATGGGTCGTTTTCTTAATAATTCTAACATAGGACTAGTGAAAAGATAATCCTAAATTTTAACTTTAATCAACCATTAGATTCTCTATTTAATTAACATTAATTTTTGCGTTTTAACAACATTTCCTGTAATCATTTTTACAAAATACATTCCACTATGTTGATTTCCTGCATTCCAAGTTACTGAATACGTTCCCATAGTTTGGATATTATTAACAAGCTGTGCAACTTTACGGCCCTGTATATCATATATAACAATATTCACATTGGTTTCAAAAGGCAATGCATAATCTAATGTTGTTAATGGATTAAAGGGATTGGGATAAGCTGGACTTAAACTGAATTCTATTGGATGATTATCTTCATTAAACAAACCCGATTCAATAACTTGAAAATAATCATCTGACTCATCCATAGTTATATTACCAAAATCATCTATTGCAGTAATTCGCATACGAACAAATCCTAGAGTAGTATCGGGGGCTAATATATTGTAATCTTCTGTATTAGGTATATCTACTGCTACATCTAAAAACCATTCACCAATAAAATTTGCTAATTTTAATGATATTGGAGATTCACCAAAACTATTATCACTAGCATACCAAGTTACATTAATATCAGAACCTCCATAAAATATTTCATCACTTCCACCATTTGGAGTATATAATTCTAAAATTGGGTTTTGGCTATCAATAGTTGTTGTATTTGATGTATTTAAAACAACCATCGATGTATCACTATTATCCGATGTTTCAATCTCACCTATTGAAAAATAACCATCAGAGTAATCAGTTGAATAATTACCAAATATATCAGTAGCTGTTATTTTGAATCGTGAAAATGGTTCATTTATGTTGGGTAGGGTAGAATTTATATTACCCGTATTTTCTACAGATTCAAATGCTAAGTTAAACTCAGAACCAATTCCAAGTGATTGACTTATTTCAATCGGTGTTTCACCAAACTGGTCATCAGTTGCTGTCCATTCAACTGTTATAGTTTCTTCTGATTCAAATTGTTCTCCCCCATTTGGAGTATTTAATTCCACTACAGGATTTTTACTATCAATTATAGTGGTATTTGATGGTTCAACTAATACAAGTGTACTGTCTTGGGTTCCTGGAGTAATAGGGTTTCCTATTGTGAAATAACCATCAGAATAGTCTGATGATATGTTTCCAAAACTATCTACTGCTGTTGCTTTTAATTGTACATATTTTAAATCTTCATCAGGTAAAGATAGATTCATAGTTTGAGTATTTTCTATAAATTCTGTTAATTCAGTAAACTCTGAGCCAATAGTTGGACTTATAAATATTTGGATAGGAGTTTCAGTAAATGAATTATCACTTGCTGACCAAGTTGCACTAATTGTTTCACCTGTATCAAACTGCTCAGAGCCATTTGGATATTCCCAAGTTATATTCGGGTCTTGGCTATCTATGGTAAATTGCTCAGAATCATGCCAAAGGGTTAGTGTTGAGTCTTGTGCAGAAAGAATAATTATTGTAAAAATGCATATTAGTTGTTTCATTTAATTCCTTTAGTTATTAAACCGTTAAAACGGTTACTTATCTTTTTCCTTTCTTTACCCATGACTAAAGTCATGGGCTGGTTGGTTGTTTTTCACTATTTCCCACGAATAAATTCGTGGGTTACTAGGCTACTCTCTATCCCATGACTTAAGTCACGGGTTGTTTGGTTGCTATTCACTATTTGCCACGATTGTTTTGAGTCAATATATATTTCGGTTTCCGTACTACAGATATTGACTCGTTTATATTTGCCCTTATGAGCAGGATCAATTTTGGACTTCATTCTGGGGTACTAAACATAATCACTTATATTTGTTCTACCATTTGAAGTATTGGCTACACGAAACCCAATGTTGTTGTTATTGTTAGTCGGATTGTTGTTGTTGCGGTTCCATGATTGACAATTGTTCGTATTGTTGTTCCAAGAACCACCCCGATTAACACGATTGGATGTAATAAATTGACCCATTAATTATTTCTAACAAATACTAAATTTGAAAATATTGACTCTCGTAATTTGTTTGTATCAGCATGGGAAGAATGCCCTATCCAAGCATGTATAGATTGGGTAATTTGTTTCATATCTATTTTACTTTTTGAGAATTCACACTGTTTAACTTTCATTCGTTTAATAAATCGTTTAATATTGTTCTTTTGTAATCGTTTTTGATATCTATATACATGATACCCTAAAAATGGTATTCCATTTTTAATTGGAAATACTTCTGCCTTTTTAGGATGTAAAGTTAATTCAAGTTTATTCTGTAGAAATTCCTTTAACTCTTTTTTTATATAGTGTAATCTTGGTTTTTCATTAGCAAAAATTAAAAAGTCATCCATATACCGAATGTACCCTTTAATCTTACACTCTCGTTTTAACCACTGGTCTAATTCATTCAAATATACATTTGCAAAAAACTGACTAGTTAAATTACCAATAGGAATTCCTTTTTTGTTTTTATTTATTTTAAACAATGATAATTGATTTTCATTTCTAATTGATTGTTCAATTATTTCCTCAAACTCGGGTGATGAATCTATTATATAATCAATAATTATTAATAATTGTTTATCTGATATCTTTTTGTGGATTATATTTTTTAATATTTCTCTATCTATACTTGGGAAATATTTACGAATATCACATTTTAAAACATATTTATATTTTCTAAGATATTGTTGGCAGGTATTTACAGCTTTATGCGTACCCTTACCTTTACGACATGCATAACTATGGTCATAAAAACGACTTTCCCATATTGGCTCAATTATATTAATTAATGCATGATGTACAACCCTATCAATATACGGAGCTGCATGAATTATTCGCTCTTTTGGCTCTTGAATTGTAAATGCAAAGTATTTGCCTGGTTTCCATTTTCCAGTTTCCAATTGTCTTTTAAGTTTTAAAAGGTTTTGCTCCTTATTGAAGTTAAACTCAAGAGTACTTTCTTTCCACCTTTTACCCCTTTGTGCTTTTAAAGATGCTTTATACAGGTTTTCAAAGGATATAAAATTTTCCCATAGGTTATTATAGGTTTTCATTTCTTACTCCGAATCCAACCACCTAATTGTAAACCTACTTCATTTACAGATTCTAAGGCAAATTGATATCGTTTTACACTCCATAAATCTTCATCTCGTAATAAACGATTATAGAATCTTATTATTTCCATATTTATATTCGCTTTTTTTAATAGGTCTATTCGTATATCATAACTTGAATATTTTGCTTCAATTAACAACTCTAATACTGAATATAATTTGTTTAAAATTCTATCCCCAATAGTAAACTTTCTATCTCTAGGAAGTCGATTTATTAATGGTGAAACCCATTTAATATAGTCAT
>CAYNTS010000020.1:0-32782 GCA_964400495.1 uncultured bacterium
GGCGCGAGACTCGGTTTGATCCGATGTAGGTTGCGGGCGCGTGATTGGCGCCCGTAACAAAATTATTAAAATCAAATATTCGTACTCTTAGTCTATGGGGCTAAGTTAACAAAAAATATTACAGTAATTTTCTCTTCTTATATTTCCTTCTTCAAAAATACCCTTAATTAGAGGTAAAATTATCCTTCGATTAATTATCAATTTTATTACTTTTAAGAGGATTTATGGCAAATAGTGAACTTGCTAAGGTGTATGACCCATCTGATATTGAGCAGAAATGGTACGCAAATTGGGAAAATACAGGGGTATTTAAACCCAAAGAGGATTCTGATGATTCCTTTACATTAATGATTCCACCACCAAATGTAACTGGTATTTTGACTATGGGTCATGTCCTAAATAATACAATTCAAGATGTACTTGTACGCCGTGCACGGATGCAGGGTAAATCCACTCTATGGTTACCCGGAACTGATCACGCCTCAATTGCAACCGAAGCCAAAGTAACTCGAATGCTCAAAGATGATGGCATTGATAAACGAGAAATTGGTCGTTATGAATTCCTAAAACATGCCTGGAAGTGGAAAGAAAAATATGGTGGAATCATCATTAAACAGTTAAAAAAATTGGGATGTTCATGTGAATGGGATAGAGAAGTATTCACCATGGACGACGGCTATAGCAATGCTGTGTTTGAAGTTTTTGTAAAACTGTATAATGATGGACTCATTTACAAAGGCGAACGCATCATCAATTGGGATCCTGTTGGGCAAACTGCACTCTCTGATGAAGAAGTAATTTATAAAGAATCTAAAGGGAAATTATGGCATTTCAGATATCCCATTGTGGGCACCAAAGACTATTTGGTAGTTGCTACTACACGTCCAGAAACTATGCTTGGTGATACTGGTGTGGCTGTAAACCCAAAAGATGAACGATATGCCCGCCTCATTGGGGAAAAAGTATTACTTCCTATCGTAAATCGAGAAATTCCCATTTTTGCTGATAACTATGTTGATATGGAATTTGGTACTGGATGTGTAAAAGTTACTCCTGCACACGACCCAAACGATTTTGACATGGGCGAACGAAACAATTTGGAAATCATTAATGTAATGTATCCAAATGCAACCATGAATGAAAATACCCCAAAACAGTATAATGGACTTGACAGATACGATGCACGAAAATTAGTAATTCAAGAGCTAGAATCATTGGGTTACCTCGATAAAATTGAAGATTATGACAATAAAGTAGGTCACTCAGAGCGAACCGATGCTGTGGTTGAACCATATTTGTCTAATCAGTGGTTTTTAAAAATGGAACCACTTGCTAAACCTGCTCTTAAAGCAGTGAATGATGGAAATATAAAATTTTATCCTGAAAGATGGATAAAAACCTATAACCACTGGTTGGAAAATGTTCGAGATTGGTGTATTTCTCGCCAACTTTGGTGGGGACACCGTATCCCAGTGTGGTATAAAGGTGATGAAATCTATTGTGGACTTGAAGCACCACAGGATGATGGATGGACACAAGATGAAGATGTACTTGATACATGGTTTAGTTCATGGTTATGGCCATTTGCAACATTGGGTTGGCCTAAAAATACCGATGATTTGCAAAAATTTTACCCCACACAAGATTTAGTTACAGGTCCTGATATTATCTTTTTCTGGGTAGCTCGAATGATAATGGCTGGATTGTATTTTATGGATGATGTTCCATTTTCTAATGTTTACTTTACTGGAATTATTCGTGATAGCGAGGGTAGAAAAATGAGTAAATCACTCGGAAATTCTCCAAACCCTCTTGACTTGTTTGAAAAATATGGTGCAGATGCTGTTCGAGTAAGTGTGCTCATGATTGCCCCGCAAGGTTTAGATATTTTATTTACAGAAGAACGACTTGAACAGGGGCGTAATTTTATGAATAAGTTATGGAATTCCGCTCGTTTTGTTACAATGAATTTAGATGATGAGTTACCCAAACCACTTTCAGAAATTGATAACTCGTTTCTTGAGCCAACGGATAAATGGATTTTGTCAAAGCTCAATAAAACTATCCAAAATGTAGATGATGCTTACACACAATACAAATTAAATGACGCAGTAAAACAAGTGTATAATTTTGTATGGGGCGATTTTTGCAACTGGTATATAGAGTTTTGCAAAGCCCGATTTTATGGTGAAGATGGTGAAAGTAAAACAACTGCACAATCTATGAGTGTACATATTATCCGACATATTTTGAAATTATTACATCCATATACTCCGCATATTACTGAAGAATTATGGAGTAATTTCTCACATAATAATGAAGAATTATTGGCAGAAAACACATGGCCTCAGGTTGATTCCAAATTAATTAATAATTCAGTTGAATCTGAAATCCAACTCATTATGGACATCATTTCATCGGTTAGAAATATGCGAGTTGGTTTAAATATCCCACCATCTAAAAAGGCAACTTTACTCGTAAGGGGTGCTACTGAATCTTTAAACATTGTTGAAAATCATAAAACCTACCTTGATAGACTAGCAAATATTGACACCCTTGAAACAGGAAAGGATATTGAAAAACCACAGCAATCTACAACATCGGTAGTACAAAAATTAGAACTTTTCATGCCACTTGCTGGGTTGATTGATTCCTCAAAAGAAGTGGAGAGATTAGAAAAACAAATTACAGATATGGAAGGTCGATTGCGAGCTGTAAACGGGAAACTTTCCAATGAAAATTTTGTTGATAGAGCTCCAAAACAAGTAGTTGAACATGAACAAAAGAAACAAGCAGATTATCAAGAAAGTTTAGAAAAACTGCAAGAGAATCTTAGGTCATTAAAGGGTTAATCCATAATCAATAAATGAGTGAATCACCCTACTACTCACTTTCTTTAGATACGGAAATAAAATTCCTAAAAGGAGTTGGTCCCGCACGTGGTAATGCATTTCGTGAAATTGGAATTGAAACAGTAAAAGATTTAATCTACCATTTTCCCCGACGATATTTAGACCGAACCACCATTAAAAAAATAAATGAATTACGAGTTGGGGATACTGCTGTAATTGTAGGAAAAGTGGAAACATTTGGTCTCAAACAAACCAAGAAACGAAAATACTTTCAAATGGTAATGTCTGATGACACCGGCATGATGACATGCTCCTGGTTCAATAGTGTTTCTTGGATAATTGACAAGTTTAAACCGGGTGAATCTATTGCTGTCTATGGAAAAGTAGAATTTTATAATGGATTGCAAATTATCCACCCAGAATTTGATCTTCTTGACGATGGTGAAGACCCTATAAATACAGGGCAAATTATTGCTCTCTACCCATCCACAGCAAAGTTAAAAAGTGTAGGACTTTACAGTAGAAGTATTAGAAAATTAATTCTAACAATATTCCGTAAACTTGAAGAACCCATTACAGATTTTTACTCATCAAAAGTTCAGCAAGAAGAGGGTTTGATTCAACTTGAAGAAGCTTTGAAGCAAATCCATTTTCCTGAATCAATCCAACATTTGAAATCAGCTCGATACCGATTAAAATTTGACGAACATTTCTTTCTTCAATTGCTCATGGCATTAAAACGCCAAAAAGCATTAACTGCTAAGGGTCGAATATTTTCTGAACAGGGACCCTTTGTAAAAGATATTTATAATAGTTTAAGCTTTACCCTTACCGATGCACAGATTAGAGTTTTGCAAGAAATTAGACAAGATTTTTCATCGGATAAACCCATGAATCGACTCATTCAAGGGGATGTGGGATCGGGAAAAACTGTTGTGGCATTGCTAGCTTCTGCAGTTATTATTGGGAACAATGCTCAGGTTGCAATTATGGCACCAACCGAAATTTTAGCTGAACAACATTATAATAGTTTTAAACAATATTGCGATAAAGTAAATATCCGGTGTGAACTTTTGATTGGCAAATTAAAGAAAGCTGAAAAAGAATCTATCTATTCAGATTTAGCAAATGGAGAAATTCAAATTATAGTCGGTACACATGCTTTGATTCAAGACCCTGTTTTGTTTGATGATTTGGGATTTATAATTATTGATGAACAGCATCGATTTGGAGTTGGGCAACGGAAGCAGCTCATCGACAAAGGTAATAATCCTGAGATTTTAGCGATGACAGCAACACCAATACCTCGAACACTTTCACTTACATTGCATGGCGATATGGATATTTCATTGATTGATGAGCTCCCCGAAAATAGAATACCCATAACGACAAAAGTAGTGGAACCCAAACGTTTGGAAAAAGTTTATGATTTCATGCGTCAAGAAATGAACAATGGTCGGCAGTGTTTTATTGTGTATCCCCTCATTGAGGAATCAGAAAAAATTGACCTCAAAGCAGCTGAGACAGGATTTAATACCTCTAGTAAAAAAATATTTCCTGAGTTCAATATTGGGTACATCCACGGTAAAATGGACAAAGATGAACGTGATAAACAAATGATTCAGTTGTCTAATGGTAAGATAGATTGCTTGGTTGCTACAACTGTAATTGAAGTTGGTATTGATATTCCAAATGCAACTGTAATGCTAATAGAA
Organism: uncultured bacterium; assembly: GCA_964400495.1. Taxonomy (GTDB): domain Bacteria; phylum Fidelibacterota; class Marinisomatia; order SCGC-AAA003-L08; family D37C17; genus CAYNTS01. The sequence continues at coordinate 4,568 of CAYNTS010000020.1, forward strand.
AATGCGGAACGATTCGGGCTAACACAACTACACCAATTACGTGGGCGAATAGGTCGTGGTTTACATAAAAGTTACTGTGTACTCGTACAAAATAAAAAAACACCAGAATCTGAACATCGATTAATGGTAATGGAGCGAACATTAAATGGATTTGATATTTCAGATGAAGACTTAAAATTACGTGGACCGGGTGAATTTTTTGGAACAAAACAACATGGTTATATCAAATCTAAATTGGCTGATTTTGTAAATGATGGACCTATTATTCGACGGTCAAGACAGCAGGCACAACACATTGTACAAACCGACCCACTACTAAAACATCAAGAACAACAATACATTCGTAGGGAATTCTTAGTAAATTATCAACACATGTTGGAATACATAAATATAGGATAGGATATGAGCAATACACAAAATAATGAAAAATATACGCATTTATTTGCAGGGTTGGTTAGTTCAATAGCATCACAAGCGTGGATGCAATTGGGTAAAATTAAAAATCCAATGACAGATAAAATTGAACGGGATTTGGCAGGGGCATCTATGTCGATTGATATGTTAGATATGTTGAAACATATTTCAAATGGAAATTTGAATGAACAAGAAGTTAAATTTATTGACCAAAGTTTACATGATTTACGCATGAATTATGTAGTTGAGTCTAATAAAAAAGATGAGCCCGAAGATACATCTAAAGAAAAAACAGAGGAAACTCCTAAAGAAGAAACTGAAGCAACCAATGAATAAATTAAATCGGATTTTAGCTGGGGTTTCATTTCTAGCTTCCTTCATTATTTACATAATGACCATGGCTCCCACAACTTCATTTTGGGATTGTGGTGAATTTATAGCAACTGCATTTACAATGGGTGTCCCTCACCCTCCTGGAACTCCACTTTATTTGATTCTTGGAAATGTATTTTCACAACTCCCATTTTTTAATGATATTGGTGCACGTGTGAATTTACTTTCACCCCTTGCAAGTGCATTTTCTGTGATGTTTCTTTACCTCATAATTGTGGAATTAATTATAGAATGGCGGGGTAAAGTACAATCTAAATCTGATGCAATAATTGCCTATGCAAGTGCATTTATTGGTGCCATGACCTTTGCTTTTACTGACTCACATTGGTTTAATGCAGTAGAGGCAGAAGTATATTCTCTCTCTACATTTTTCACAGGGATTGTAGTGTGGCTTATTTTACGTTGGAGTCGAAATGAAGGTAAACCCGGCAATGTGCGATATATTTTGCTTATTGCCTACATGCTTGGGCTAGCAATTGGAATCCACTTATTAAACCTATTAGCACTACCATTTATTGCCCTCATTATTTACTTCAAAAAATATACATTTTCACCACTCGGATTTTCAGCAACTGTAGGTGCAACCTTGCTCTCATTTATGGTAATTTATTTGGGAATAATCAAAGGGCTACCTAATATAACCAGCAGTTACGGGTTACCTACCGCAATTATGATGGTAGTTTCTGTATTTGCAATCACTATTTGGCTGATTTATACCAAAAACTTTATGTGGTCAACCATAATGAGTTGCCTTCTTATGATTTTCATTGGGTACTCTACCTACACAACTATTTTTATTCGAGCAAATCAACATCCATCCATTAATGAAAATAATCCAGATACCTATGAACGAGCATTATCGTACATGAATAGAGAACAATATGGTGATTGGTCTATTACGGATAGAGGAGCAACATTACAACGTCCAGAAAATGCACATTGGAGTAGATATACCGATAATCGAAATAACCCAAGCGACAGCGACGTAGTTGGATTTGTTTGGAATTACCAAGTAAAAGAAATGTATTTGCGATATTTTGCGTGGCAGTTTGCGGGCCGTGGTGAAAATAATTGGGATGTACGTACCAAAGATGGAAAACTCATCAAAAAGTTGGATGGAATTAACTGGTTCCGATATGGACTGCCACTAGCATTATTGTTTGGGCTTGCTGGATTAGGTCATCATTTTTACCGAGATAGAAAAAGTGCATTGGCAGTTTTAGCTATTTTTGCAGCAACGGGAATCATGATTATTTTATACCTCAACCAATATGACCCACAACCCCGAGAACGGGATTATTCATATGTTGGTAGCTTCTTCACATTTTCCATTTGGATTGGAATTGGAATTGCTGGTTTGTTTGAACGTATCCGGGAATACTTTGAGGATTCTGAATTATCTACCAATATTATGATTGGTGTGTCAGTCGTTTTATTGGTGGCAATGCCAATTAATATGATGGCAAAAGATTACACTGAACATAGTCGAGATGGGAATTATGTTGCGTGGGATTATGCCTACAATATGTTGAATTCATGCGAACCAAATGGAATTATTTTCACCAATGGTGACAACGATACTTTCCCACTTTGGTATATCCAAGAAGTAGAAGGTGTACGTAAAGATGTTCGGGTGGTAAATCTTAGTTTGTTGAATACCCCATGGTATATTGACCAACTCAAAAATGAAGAGCCAAAATTACCCATTAAAAATCTATCTGATAAAGCCATAAGCAAAATTGACCCTGTAAATGGAACTGCATATGCACTCCAAAAATGGACACCCATTTGGGGGCAGTTGGTGGAAATGTTGGATAATAAAACACGTGAACAATATGGTGTTAAATATTCCGTGAAAGAATTTGGCATTCCAGTAAATTGGGGTGAACCAGAAGCACAACTCAAAGTTGGAAATGATATTATTTCTTTCAATTTAAAAGCAACATTGAGCAATTATATTCGCGTACAGGATTTAATGGTTCTAAAGTTAATTGAAGATATCATTGATACTCATCCTGTATATTTTGCAGTAACCGTTTCACCAAGTAATAGAATGGGATTAGAAAATTATTTGAGTATGGAAGGGCTAGTCTATAAAGTGCATACAACTAAACAAAGTACAGGTGATAGTCCACCTAAACTCAATTATGATAAAATGTTGCAGAATATCACTAAATCACCAGACCTTGATCGCATTATTCGCACAGGTGATGAATATTCTGATTATGTTGCCTCTGGAAATGGGGTGTATCGATATACAAACTTAGATAATGCTGACGTATATTTTAGTAGTAATATCGTTCGATTAATTCAAAATTATCGGTCAAGTTTTCTGCAAATGGCATTGAATGATTTATACTCTAATAAAGAAAATCATTTAGAAACTGCTCACCAACTATTAGTAAATATGGAGTCCTATTTCCCTCAATCGGTAATTCCTATTTCTGAACCCGATTTAGAAATTCAAATTGCTCGTATTTATGGACAAACGGGTGATATTGAGATGCAAAAATCAATCCTAAATAAAATTTTGAACAGAGGTAATACTTCATTAGAAACGCAATTTTATATTGGGCAAGTATTTACCATGGATTTAAAGGATTTTGAATCAGCTATTACTCTATACTTGGGTATGTTGGAAAAATATCCTGAAGTGCCAGATGTACTCTTAGCCCTTATGCAAACGTATGCACAGGCCGATAGAATTGATGAAGCAATAGATTTTCTCAATGGATGGCTAGAAAATAATCCGCTTGATTCCAAGGCACGTGAACTATTGGAATTACTTAAAGAACAGGTATAATGTATGGCAGGCAATCCACCATTGGTGTCGGTTGTCATTCCCCACTATAATGGGGTAGAAATTATTTGCGAATGTTTGGATTCACTCCAAAAATCGGATTATCCGCAATTAGAAATTATTGTTGTTGACAATGGCTCAACTGATGAATCTGTACACATAATTTCTAATAAATATCCTTCGGTCAACCTCATTCAATCGGAATATAATCGCGGTTTTGCTGGAGGATGCAATTTTGGTGCTGAACATGCAAAGGGTGAGTATATTCTTATCCTCAATAATGATACGGTTCACGAAACAGGTTGGATTACCCATCTAGTAAATCGAATTGAAACGGATAGTACTATTGCATCTGTCCAACCTAAAATTAAAAATTATACCCACAGAGACCATTTTGATTACGCAGGTGCTTGTGGTGGATTTATGGATAAATACTGTTTCCCTTTTGCTCGTGGGCGCATTTTTGATACAGTTGAAATGGATGAGGGACAATATGATGAAGCAATTCCTATATTTTGGGCTTCGGGAACTGCTTTTTTAACACGAACGAATGTATTCAAACAATTAGCAGGGTTTGATGAAAACCTTTTTGCACACATGGAAGAAATTGACTACCATTGGAAAAGTCATTTAACAGGGTTTAATGTTTGGGTAGAACCTAAATCAGTTGTTTATCACATGGGTGGACAAACATTGGCTTACGGTTCTCCCCAAAAAACTTACTTGAATTACCGCAATAGTTTAATTTTATTACTATCAAATTATTCATTTTGGAATATGTGTAAGGTGTTACCTTTTCGGAAAATTTTAGAAGGGATTGCATTTGTTAAAGAAATAATTCAGGGAGACTTTAAACATGCATTTTCACATGCTAAAGCATGGGGCTGGATTTTAACGCACCCACATATTGTGTTTAAACGACAAAAGAAAATTAAAAAGCTTCGAAAATTAAATGACGCAGATATTCGATTTAAAATATTTCAGCAGAGTGTTGTTTGGAAATATTTTGTGAAGCATAAAGAAGTGTTAAACGATTTGTAATTAAAATGGTAGAGACGCATTGCAATGCGTCTCTACCATAAAATAAATTACTGTTGAGTAATTTTACTTACCAAACAATCGTCCGAAAAATCCTGGTGACTCAGGAGTTATCTCTGTATGGCATTTTACGCATTCATCAGCACTCACAAAAGCACAAAAGAATCCTGCAATAATACCAATTAATGTGTAACGTTTCATCTTGCACCTCCATTCTATTAGTTATTCTGTTTTCCTAAACCCTTCTGGGAAAGGATGGGAAATCTCTTTTTTGCGTTCTTCATAATTGAATTCTTTAAAAGAAGGGCTTCGTTCATTATGGCATTGTTTGCATGTTTCTTCAGTTACAGTTGTCAAACCAAAATCTGTACCATTCTTTGTACCTTCAAAAATAGCTTTCATTGTCTTTTTCTTTTTGTATTCACTACCCGGACCATGGCATACTTCGCACCCCACATGCTTCAGATTTTTCATTCGTTTTACAGCTTTCTTGCCTTGAGTATCATCGTCAGCAGGATTCCAAAATGCCTCATCTTTAACTTCATAACCACCCTTGCCAAATCCAACTGTATGACATTCCAAACATTCTGGTGCTTCATGAGGTAGATTTTTTAATCCTTTTTCTTTGGCAATTTTGCTTGCTTCATCTGTTAAAAGAACATCAAATGCATTCGCATGTTTTGATTCCTGCCAAACCAAGTATTGTGCACCTGATTTTTCTTTTTTATGGCAAGATTTACATTTGTTTGATCCTATATATTCGGGTGCTGAACTCTTTGCAAATCCAGCAGTTATTAAAATACATAGAAGTATTGTCCATTTTGTCATTTTCTTTCCCCTATTCGTTATTTTCAGATTCCATATCTTTTATTTTTAAGTAGATTGCAACAATGAGCAATGAAATAATAAGTGATGCAAAAAAGAGTCCTTTTCGTCTTACATCAAATTCATCCAATGCTTTATTAGCACCTTCAATTGCTTTTAATGCAGATTCATTCCCAGGTTTGGCTACCTCACGCACAAATTCCTCATTAAAACTGTGGATACTGGTTCGAGTTTGAATTAGTGATTTATGTGCTTCTTCTAAATCATAATATAAATCAGAAATTTCCATACCTTTTTTCTCTGCAGTTTCTACTAGATGGTCAGCTATATCAATTTGTTGTTTCATACTATCAATTATGCCATAAAAAGTATCTGCTATTTTTCGTGAATCACCATGTTCATTTTCATCATGACAATTTATACAAATTGAACCACCTGTCCAATTCAAGAACTCATCTGTTGGCTTTTCAATATCATGATTACTATGGCATCCAATACACTGTGGGATATCTTCTTTAATAAAAAGATCATTTAAGTGACTTTTTTTAAACAAATCACTATTATTCACATGGCAACCACTACAAACATACGAAATATCATCAAACTCTGGTGGGGTTGCTCCATGGTTTCCATGACAATCGTTACACACTGGAGCACTAATATCTCTTCGTTCAAATAATGCATGTCCATGAACCGAGGATTTGTATTTATCTAATTGGTCTGTAGGGATATCAAAGCCTTCCATATACGCTGCATCTGAGTGACAATTAGCACAGGTTTCAGGAAGATTTAGAGGATACACTGATGCTTTGGGATTATCCACTTCTAAGATTCCATGAACACTATGACAATCAGTACACACAGCCACCTTTTCTTCATCATCTTCAAAAAGAAGTATACCATGTTTACTGGTTTTATATTGTGCAACTTGATCCGTCTTAGCTTGAGGATTATATTTTTTCATATACCGAACATCGCTATGACATGTACCACAAAAGTCGGGTAATTCAGACTTTTCTGGTACGCCAATAAATGAATCCACATTCCACATTGATTCATCTTCATCATCAAATGCTTCTGGATCTCCACCGTGGCAATCAGCACATCCTAAACCAACCTTAAAATGCACATCATCCATTATATGGGGCATAATAGGAGTGTCAAAATCTTCATCAATTTCTTCGTGACAACTCATACAGGCATCAAGTTCAATTTCTTGTTTAGTGCTATCTGCTTCTTGTGAAAATACAAATACGCCCAAGAGTAAAATTAATAAATATCGAAAACTCATACTAAATACCCCCAAACTGTCAATACTATCATATACACAATTAAGCCAATTCCAAACCAATGCCAGAATTTTGATCGTTCACCTTTGTGTGCTTTTTTATCCAAAAGTGGAACTAAGAACCAAATGAGTCCACCTACTGAGAACATGAGAATTCCAAATAATTCTCCTTCAATAAAAAGAACATGTGGTGGAATTAGTTTCAACGTTTGGAACATAAACATAAAATACCATTCTGGGCGAATACCTGCTGGAGCTGGTGCAAGTGCGTCAGCTTTTAAACCAAGTTCCCACGGGAAGAATACTGCCAATAGAGCAATAATATTTAGAATAAATAACCACACTAAGAAATCACGAATCGCAAAATTGGGGAAGAAATTCATATACTTTCTGTCTTTTTCTGGGATTTTTTCAATTTCTGGTGGAACACTCATACCCTGTGTTTGAACCAATGCAAGGTGAATACCCAAAACCACTGTAAAAATGGCTGGTAAAATTGCAATATGAATTCCGTAAAATCGGGTCAATGTTGCGCCACTTACTTCATCACCAGCACGAAGCAGTTTTAGTAAAAAATCACCTACAACTGGTATAGCCCCAGTAATATCTGACCCTACTTTAGTAGCAAAATATGCAAGTTCATTCCAAGGAAGTAGATATCCTGAGAATCCAAACCCAAGTCCTAACATTAACAGTATCATGCCAGAGAACCAAGTAATCTCACGTGGTTTTCGATATGCTTTTGCAAAGAAAACTGTGAACATATGTAAAAATGCAAATAAAACAAATAAGTTTGCAGACCAACTATGAACCTCACGGATTAACCACCCAAATTGTACCTTGCCAACAATGAGTTTTAAGCTTTCAAATGCTGTTCCAGAACCGGGTTGATAATATAAAATAAGAAGTATTCCAGTTGTTACCTGTACTGCAAATAGGAACAAAGAAATCCCACCTAAATAATACCATACAGTACCATAGAAAACCGGTACCTTTTTTTTCATCATAAATGCACGGATTGAATCTAAATCCATCCGTTCATTAAACCATTCATATAATTTGTTCATGCGAGTTTCCCTCTTCGTACAATAATTTTACCTTGAGATTCCACAACTTCAAATTGTTCAAGTGGTTTAGGTGGAGGACCTGAAATATTTCGCCCTTCAATATCATATATTCCATTATGACATGCACACCATACTTGCTCAGTATCTGATTTGTACTGCACAGTGCAATCCAAATGAGTACAGGTTGCTGCAAGCGCTTTATACCCGCCATCGGACAAGCGAATTAAAATCACTGGCATACGTCCAAATCTAAATATTTTATGCGAATTTGGGGCAAGTTCATTTGCCATTGCTGCCTCAACGCTATTTACATCTGGTCCGGTTACTTCTGGAGGTACCAAAAATCGCCCAATTGGGTATAAAATACTTCCAAGCCACATGACTAAACTTGAACCAAGAATGATATCAATAAACTTTTTTCTACTGGTCACATTCTTCTTTTTGTTCTCACATTCACACATCTATCTTTCCCTTTATTTCATTTTTATTAAAGTCTTCATCGCTGTATGTATAGGACATTTGAGCATCGATAACATTTGGCAAATTTTGGATTTGTTTCAATTTATCCGTTTCCGCCTTTACATCATCACCCTCTATTGTTATAACTATTTTTCCAGATTCATCCGTAAAAAACACATCACATAATCCACTTTCTTCCAGTGATTTTTTTGTTGTTTCTATATTCTCTGGTTTAGTTTGTACTAAAATACTTGAAATATTCATGTTAATTCCCAAATTAATATTGATTGATTACTACCAACACCGATTACGTGCTGATTGTTTGTAAAATAAATGGATATAAGGGCACTTTTCATACCCTGTAAATTAAATAAAATATCACTAGAATCAGTATCAAATACTGAAATTTCATTCATCTCGTTTGATGAATAAGCTCCAAATTCTAAATCATGAGATAACCCCGATGCATATACAAGGAAGGACCCCCTAAATATTTTACGAGTATTATTTGTGATATCATACAGGATGGCTCTACGGTCCTGCCCTGCAGTAATGATTAGGTTTTCTTTCCAATCTAAGGTGAATATTCTATCTAAATTCCCTTTGGTAAGTTTGTTGACAATTGACCCTTTTATTATGTCAACTATGTTAATCTCTCCAGATTCATCACAAACAGCAACTTTTGTTTTATCTTTGTTTAATACAAAATCTGAAAACACAGATTGATTAATTTGAATTTTAAATTTGATAGTTTGATGGATTAAATCATACAAAATAAGTTCGTTGCTTAGTAAGGCAATCAAAATTTCATTCTTGTTAATGTACACTGCTTTATTGATCAAGAGGGATGAAGTAAATTGAATATCAGAAATAATCCCATTATGTATTTGGGAAGTTAGACGTGCTCCCTTCTCTCCTTGAGATACAACCAAATAGGTATCTTGTAATTTATCAATTGACATCACCCATGGATATACCTCATCGCCCATAAAATCATGAATTGTATCAAATGTATATTCAATTGAATGTAATTTTGATTCAATATCAAATGTTTCAATTGTACCTGCATCTGTACCTACTACTATTGAATCATCTTGATACATTGAGCACACAATTGAGGCAGAAGCTAAAAGTTCAAACTTTGGTTGACTATTTACACCTAACAAAAATGAAATTGCTAATATTACCAACGCTTTATGCATTAATCTTAATTGCCTTTGTTGGACATACTTGCGTACAAGCATTGCAATTATTGCAAATATTCTTGTCAATTTGTGGACGAAATACCCCCTCTAACTTAATCGCATTTATTGGGCATGAATCTTTGCAGGAAGTACACATAGTGTCGTTCCATGCCATGCACTCAATGGGGTCTAATGTTATGTTTGCAGGAATAGTTGCGGGTCCATTGGATTCAAGAACATTTTTTTCACAAAATTCTGCACATGCCCCGCAAAATGTACAGACTCCCTTTTCAAAATCAATATATGGAAGTCCATTTTCGGCAATACTAATAATTTGTTCTTCACAAACTGAACTACACACGCCAGCACATGAGGTGCAATGCAATTCAAATAATGTTGAATCAGAATTATAAGGTGGTCGAATCCGAACCTCTTTCTTTTCTTGAAAGGGTTGAAAAAAAATATTCAAAAAGTCTTTTCTATCAATCTTTTTTGTCACTGAATCCAATGGTATGCTATTCCTAATCTATTGAATAATTGGTAATTAAACCAAACTTACTATTCAATGCCTTCATTTAATCTATCAAGAAGGTTTGATGCATTTTTATCACCTGGATTTCTGAACTCAGCTTCAAATGAATTTTCAATCAATATTGGTGCATCTGCCTGAGGGGCATGACACAAAGTACAATTGAAATTTTGATAGTTCAAATGATCTAATTCCTTATCAGTCCAAATATCATAAAAATGTGTTGATGGTACAGCAGTGGCTTCTGCATCTTCCGCTTCATCTGGATGATGACAGTCCATACATGTATTTTCACTCATTTTTATGGGTAGATATTCTGAAACATCGTGAGGAATCATTGGTGGAGCATCTTCAAATGCTCTGTCAAAAACATTACTTTCACCTGCTTCTTCAGTTGAATAATAAATACCAGGCGTTTCAACAAACTCACCAAGGTCATTATTACGATAACTAAGCTCAGTATCAGCAATTTCTTTTTTTGGATTTGCACAACATTTTTTACCAGCAGTTGAACAACCCCACATTATCAATAACCCAGCTATTACTATTAAAATTGATAATTTTCTTACCATTTTACACTCCTATTTTATATTTTCTAAAACCAAATTTAAGAGAATCTTCTTCACATACGTCAATACATCGGCCGCAATTGGTACACGAACCAAAATCAATATATCCATCTTTTTTGCCAATTTGCTTAAGTATATTGTTCTCTGGGCATACATCTTTGCAGAGCATACACAATGAACAATTTTGTGTTGTATGATGAATTCTCAAAAGAGAATACTTACTAATAATTGAGTAAAATCCTCCCAGCGGACAGAGATGTCCACAAAACCCATCTTTTACAGCAAAAATATCAAATAGCAAAATACTGATAATCACAGTCCACCCAAACCCCATTCCAAAAATGATTCCTCTATGAATCATAGAAACAGGACTTACCATCTCAAATGCTGTTACCCCAAATATGAATGAAATTAGTAAAGATAAGCCAAAAATCCAAATTCGGGTACTTCGAGAAATTCGGAGAAAACCACCAATGCGCTCACTGGAAAGTTTTAGCCGAATCCACCGTGAAACATCTGTGATAATATTTACTGGACACACCCACGAACAAAATGCTCTACCTGCAAATAGACCATAAAATAGTACGATTATTAATGCACCTATTGCTACATCAAATGCTATAGTTGCTCCTGCAAAAAGCATTTGTAAAACAGCAAATGGATCAGAAAAAGGAATAATATCAAACAATTTTGAGAAACTTAAATTGCCTTTTAGAATATTCCAACTCCACATGTTTCCTCCAACAAAAATAAAGAGAATACCGAGTTGTACTATTCGTCTAAACAATAAAAATTTACTGGATTGATACCACTTATTCATCAAACAAATCATCACTATTTAAATAATCTACTGGTGATTGACTACTTCGTTCAGTTTGTGTAGTTACATGTTCACTTACTTCTCTGAGTCGGTTTTCATCTTGTTGTTCCCACCCTTTGATATAGTTAGTCCCTACTTTTCCTTGGGCTATTTCAGATGGTAAAACAAATATTGAAGCCTTTTCAGTTACGCAAGCATGTTCACATAATCCACATCCAGTACAATTATCACTATCGATTTTAGGTAGTAGAAATGCATGTTTGCCCGTTCTTTCATTTCGTTCATAACTTAATGAAATAGCTTTGTCCATTAAAGGACATGCACGATAACATGCATCACATTGGATGCCCCATGAAGCAATACAATTTTCTTCATCAACAACTGCAACACCCATTTGTGATTTTTCTACATCTAATTTGTTTGTGGTTTCAGATTGAATCAAATTTCCGTTCAATGACTTTGATGGACAAGCATTTACACAGGGTACATCCTCACATAAATAGCAAGGAGTTTTCCGAGGTAAAAAATGTGGCGTTCCAAGTGGAATATTATCACCTGGTTTTGCCAATTCCAATGTATCATACGGACATGCTTCAACACATAAACCACACCTTAGACACGTATTAAGAAAGTCATTTTCTTTGATAGCAGCAGGCGGTCGAAGAGTCAAAGGAGCAGTTTTAGTTTCATGAATCAAACTGCTCCATATTGTGCCCCCAATTACGGATAACCCAACCCCTCTTACTGTCTGAGTAAGAAACTGTTTTCTTGATGTCTCTTTACGGTTCAACGTACTTCCTTAAATTATGCCTTGTACACTTTTACAGCACATTTTTTGAAGTCTGTTTCTTTTGACATTGGACATGTAGCGTCTAATGTCACTTTGTTGATCAGCACTCGTTCATCAAAGAATGGAACGAAAATCATGCCTTGTAGCATTCTGTTTCGCCCTTTGATATCCACCCGTGCTTTCACTTTTCCACGACGACTTTCAACCCAAACTAAATCTCTCTGTTTTATGTTTAAGTTAGAAGCATCATCTGGATTCATAAAACAAACCGCTTCAGGAACTGCACGGTATAATTCAGGTACGCGCATAGTCATAGTTCCTGTATGCCAATGTTCTAAGACACGTCCAGTACATAGCCAAAGTGGATACTTTTTATCTGGCATTTCTGGTGCATCCATATAAGGTCTAAAGAATATCTTCGCCTTATTAGCATGTTTGGTTTTGTCTTTAGATGTTGGCTTAGCAAGATTCCCATGTTTTATGGATTTTAGTGCTGGACCATAAAATGCAAATTCTTCACCTTTTGCAACTTTACGCACATACGGATCATATTTTGCATTAAATCTCCACTGAGTTTCTTTACCATCAATAACTGGCCATTTAAGTCCACGTACTTTATGATAGGTGTCAAAATCAGCAAGGTCATGTTGTTTGCCAAGTCCGAATTTTCTATATTCTTCCCACAGATATTTTTGTACGAAGAAACCATATCCTTCAAACCCTTCAACATCACGTTTATCACCACCAGCTTCTGTATTATCAAACCCATCACCAATTGGATCTGGCCAAGCATAAGATTTTGCATCTTTATTAGCAAACAGTACATCAAATAGAGTATCTGTATCTTTGTACCCCATTTCACGAGCATCTGCCATTACATTTGGTAATGTTAAGTCTGCATTAATCTTTTGCTCTTTCCACACATCTTTTAATGTGATATGTTTTGAAAATTCCATGGCTTGCCAAATATCTGGCATTGCTTTTCCAACAGGAGTTACTTGTTGTCTCCAATGCTGGGTCCTTCGTTCAGCATTACCATACGAACCCCATTTCTCATAAATCATTGCACTTGGTAGGATTAAATCTGCAACTTTTGCAGAAATACTTGGATATCCATCAGAAACAACAATGAAATTATCCATATCCCGTGCAGCGTTTATCCAATGGCTTGCATTTGCAGTATTTTGCCAAGGATTACATACTTGAACCCACGCCCATTTGATTTTACCATCTTCAATATCACGTAGGAGTTTTGTGTAGTGTGAACCAACTTTAGGGTTAATAGTCCCAGCAGGAAGTTTCCAAATCTTTTCAGATACTTCACGATGCTTAGGAACTTTAACAACCATATCAGCAGGCAGTCTGTGAGCAAACGTACCTACTTCGCGAGCTGTACCACACGCACTTGGTTGACCTGTCAAACTAAAAGCACCATCACCTGGTTTTGCGTATCTACCAAGTAGCAAATGCACCATATATGCTTGTTGATTTACCCAAGAACCACGCGTATGTTGATTCATACCCATTGTCCAGAAACTTTGAACTTTGCGAGTTTTATCAATATAATAGCCAGCAAGTTCTTTCAGTTTATTTTTATAGGATTTTAGCGATTCATCTGGATTTCCTTTTGAAAGTTTAGCAACATAATCAAGTGTATACGGTGCTAAACCTTTTTTGAAATCTTCAAATGAGATTGACCAGTGACCTAATGCTCCTGCAGCATGTTTCATTTCCATCACATCACCTTCTTTATATCCAAGGTGAGCTAAAGCAACTGCTTCTTCTTTACTTATAACTTTTTTAACCTGTTTATTAACAGTTTCTCGTTCGACATTAGTAAATTTAGCATGATCAGGATTCCCACGCATTCCATAACCAGTATCTGTATGACCTGTTGCAAAAATACAGTGTTTATTAACAAAATCCCAGTCAATAGCTTCTGGATTATTATAAACGATTTCTCGTGCAATATAATTCCAAATTGCTAAGTCAGTCTGAGGTTTAAAAAGGATTTCTGTATCAGCAAGGTCTGAACATCTATTGGTGTAAACCGTTAAGTTCACTACTTTTACTTTTTTTGGATTAGACAATTTTCTATCAGATACTCTTGACCATAGAATTGGATGCATTTCTGCCATGTTTGCACCCCATGATACAACAGTGTCTGTTAGTTCAATGTCATCATAACTACCAGCAGGTTCATCAATCCCAAATGTTTGGAAAAATCCAACAACTGCACTTGCCATACAATGACGAGCATTGGGGTCAAGATTGTTACTTCGTAGTCCAGCTTTCATAAGTTTCGCCATTGCGTAACCTTCTTGAATTGTATATTGACCTGAACCAAACACACCAATACCGGTTGGTCCCATTTCCCCATATGTTTTTTTGAATTGATCAGCCATTACTTTAAATGCTTTTTCCCAAGATATAGGTTTGAATTTTCCTTGCTTGTCAAATTCACCTTTGGAATTCATTCTTAGTAGTGGTTCAGTAAGTCGGTCAGCACCATATAGAATTTTTGCATTAAAATAACCTTTAATACAATTTAATCCACGGTTAACAGGTGCAGCCGGGTCACCTTTGACAGCTAGAATTTTATCATCTTTTGTAGCTACCATAATACCACAACCGGTACCACAGAAGCGACAAACCGATTTATCCCATCGCCATCCTTTTTCACCTTTAGCAGCTGTATTCATCACATTTTTGGGAACACTCATCCCAAAAGCTGTTGCAGTTGTAGCTGCTGCAGAGAGTTTTATAAAGTCCTTACGATTAAGTTTCATACTCCGTTCTCCTTATTAATTAGAGTTGGCATGATATATTTATATAATATGACCTGTATATCATAAATCAAATTTAATATAAAATTATATTGAGAGTAAAGAGTTATTTATTGATAATGCTATCTTATTATTCTATATAACGAGTATTATTTATTTTTGAGTGATTTTACTGATAAGAGTTTGGTATTTTTCAATAAAATTAGCAGGATAATTATCTTTTTCTACTTGATTGAATTTATCAAGCATAGTTGATTGTTCTTCGTTGGTTAATGCTTGATCTGCCATTGGGTATAGTATGTTATCTTCCTTAAAAATATGGGATTGAAGTAATTCACAATATCCGAGTGTATTCTCTACTAATTGTTGGTTGGTTGATTTGTTTAAAGCATCTATCATACCTTCAACATATTGCCGGCCAATAGTATGCTCATGTCGCATTTGATTAACAGGATTGCAATGCATTCGACCTTCAGCTTCTGGTTTACATAGTTCAACAAACAATATATCCTCTTCCTTTGCGTGATGATATTTGTCTGCATAGTTTTGAATGAAATCAATTACATCATTAAAAAATTGTACATCTAATTCAGAATTTTCGGTTATTTCTTTACATTTATTTACTGTCGCAGAAATAACACTTAAAATTTGCTGATGTTCATCAGATAATATAGAAGTTGGTGTTTTCAAAGCTATCCTTTCATTTTTAAAAATATAATCAGCTCTTAATTTACACATTATTTTTTTGTAAAATACAGACATTTTCATGATAATTTCTTGCAATTAACATTAAACTAGTCCTAAAATTTGGTAGGAATATTTACTACTTAATTATATTTATATCAACAAATTAAGTATATCACCACAATTTTTCTAATATATAGGATACTAATGGCAAAACATTATGAAGAAACAGGAATAAACACGCCTTTTATTTTCAAACTGGCATCATTCCTAATTATTGTTATTGGATTACTACTTTTCATTTCATCAAAATATTTTGATAAAGTGAAACAGGATATTTTGACTGAAAATGAAGCACATGCTATTTCTATGGTTGCTAAGGAGAATCAATTAAAATCTGAGAAGGAACTCAAAAATATTGATGCAGCCATTAAAGCGGTAGCTAAAAATAAATAAATTTATATTTGTACTATTCATATTTAGTTAGAATTACACTGTTTGGTCTTGTTTTTGCACAATTGTTAGGTCAAACAGTAAAAGATTCAATTCAAGAATTAGATGATATTGATGTTATTTCTCATTTGGGAAATATAATACCATTAGAGTCTCAGTTTTTTGACACAAAGGGGAAAGAAGTTCAATTGGACACCTATTTTAATGGAGAAAAGCCTGTATTGCTGACGCTTTCCTATAGTGATTGCCCAATGCTTTGCTCACTATTATTAGATGGAATCGTTGATGGTTTGCAACAAATCCAACTTGAACTTGGAACGGATTATCAGATGATAAACATTAGCATTGATCCAAATGAAACACCTGTTAGATCAGCAGAGAGGCAAGAGAGATATGTTTCGAAATTTGGAAACAATGTTGCACATAAAAGTTGGGAATTTTTAGTAGGGGACGAAGTAAATATCAAGAAAATTTCTGATAGTGTTGGTTTTCAATTTTATTATGATGAAGAAACAAAGCAATATGCACACCCAGCCGTTCTCATGATTTTGACTGGCAAAGGTGTGATATCTAGTTATTTGTTTGGTGTACAATATAACCCTTTAGATTTAAAAATGGGAATTCTTGATGCCTCTAGGGGAAACATCAAAAGTACTATGCAAAAATTGCTCTTGTACTGCTATCAATATGACCCAGAAGGCAATAGCTACTCTTTATCAATTGTACGAATAACCCAAATTGGTGGATTTTTAATAATTTTAGCAATACTAATGATGGTATTGATTTTGAATAAAAATGACAAAAACAATAAAGAAAGAACAGGGAAGTAAATATGAATAATAATGGAACTTTATTTCTTCCAACTCAAGCTTCAACCATAGCGAACGAAGTAGATAGTATTTTTAATTTTGTACTCTATACAGGATTAATAATTTTTGCTATTGTTGTAATTGGATTAATTTTCTTTTCATTAAAGTTTAGGAAAAGAAATGAGAATGAAGAATTAACATCAAAAGTATCGGAAAATCATGTATTAGAATGGACGTGGTCAGTTATACCCTCTATCCTTGTTATCGTGTTATTTTTCATGGGATTCAAAACATTTATGAAAATGAATATTGTACCAGACAATGCAATTGAAATCAAAACTACAGGAAAAAAATGGATGTGGGTTTTTGATTATCCAAATGGTGCAAACTCAACCAATATTTTAACAGTACCAAAAGACAAACCAGTTAAAATATTGCTTTCTTCAAGTGATGTTATTCATAGTTTTTATATTCCTGATTTTAGAGTAAAAATGGACGCCTTGCCAAATCGATATACTACATTATGGTTTGAAGCAAATCAAACAGGTGAATTCCCCATTTACTGTACAGAATTTTGTGGTACTGGACATTCTCAAATGATTGGAACGGTTAAAGTTGTTGATTATGATGAATACGAAACGTATTTGGCTTCATCAGTTAGTGGAGTTGATGACACAAGTATTCCACTTAAACAATTGGGTGAGAATGTATATCAAGGTAAAGCATGTTTCACCTGCCATACATTGGATGGAAATTCATTAGTAGGACCAACATTTAAAGGGTTATTTGGATCAACTGTTAAGCATACTGATGGATCATCTGCTACAGTGGACGAAAACTATATTCGCCAATCAATTTTGGAGCCTGCAAACAAAATTGTAGAGGGATTTGCTCCAGTTATGCCTACATATCAAGGGCAACTTAACGATAGAGAAATTGATGGAATTATTGAATTTATTAAAGAAAATAAATAGGATTTAAAATGAGTGCAAATACAAATTATTTAAATGCAACTACCGGACTAAAATCCTGGTTGTACACACTTGATCATAAACGAATTGGTGTCATGTATCTTGTTTCAGTTATGGCATTTTTTATGGTTGGGGGGCTATTAGCTATACTATTACGGTTGGAATTATTTACTCCAGCAGGTGATTTGTTTAGTCCCGATTTATACAATAGAATATTTACTTTGCATGGTGCGGTGATGATATTTCTCTTCATTCTGCCTGCTATTCCTGCAGCATTGGGTAACATCTTACTTCCAATAATGATTGGAGCAAAAGACGTAGCATTCCCAAGGTTGAATTTGGCAAGTTGGTATGTGTTCTTAGTTGGGGCATTAGTTGCAGTGTATTCTATTTTGATTGGAGGAGTTGATACTGGCTGGACATTTTATGCACCTTATAGTACTGATTCAACCACTGCTGTTACTACAATTGTATTTGCTGCATTTATTATGGGATTTTCTGGTATTTTCACAGGCATAAATTTTATTGCTACCATTCATAAATTACGTGCTCCTGGAATGACTTGGTATAAACTGCCCTTATTTGTTTGGGGACTTTATGCAACAGCAATTATTCAAATATTAGCAACACCTGTATTAGCAATTACTCTACTTTTAATTATTATGGAGAGATTAGTTGGAGTAGGTATTTTTGACCCAGCATTGGGCGGTGACCCTGTTTTATTCCAACACTTCTTTTGGTTCTATTCACATCCAGCTGTATATATCATGATTCTACCAGGAATGGGGATAATTAGTGAGTTAATTTCAACTTTTTCTCATAAACGAATTTTTGGATACAAAGCGATTGCTTTTTCAAGTTTAGGAATAGCTTTTGTAAGTTTTTTAGTGTGGGGACACCACATGTACACTGCAGGTCAATCTGAGTATGCTTCTATGATTTTCTCACTCATAACATTCTCAGTTGGAATTCCATCTGGAATTAAAATATTCAATTGGATGGCAACAATGTACAACGGGCGAATTACCTTTCAAGCTCCTATGCTGTATGCCTTTATGTTTCTCATTTTATTTTCAATCGGTGGATTAACCGGAATGTTTTTAGGTGCACTTGCAACAGATATTCACCTTCATTCAACCTATTTTATTGTTGCCCACTTTCATGCAACTATGATGGGGGGTACTGTAATTGCTTTCTTGGGAGGTGTGCATTATTGGTGGCCTAAAATTTGGGGTCGAATGTATCCTCAGAAATTAGCACAAGTAACAGCAGTAATGGTATTTTTAGGCTTTCTTGGAACATTTCTACCACAATTTATTGCTGGTTCACAAGGTATGGTCAGGAGAATTCATTCATATCCTGAAAAGTTTGAATTTTTAAATCAAATTTCAACATTTAGTGCAATGATATTAGGGTTATCATTTTTAGTAATGATGGTTTATCTTTTCAGGTCTATCAAACACGGGGAACCTGCAAGTGATAATCCATGGGGTGGGTTGACGATGGAATGGGAAACACAATCTCCACCAGTTGAACATAATTTTGAAAAAGACCCAGTAGTAGAACATGGACCTTATGATTACCACGAAGTAGTTAAACAAAGTACAGATAGGAGTTAAGGGGGAATATGGAACATCCAGCTCATTTACAACATCACTTTAGTGATACAAACCAACAATATGAAGCATCAAAACTTGGGATGTGGGTATTTCTTTTAACAGAGATTCTCATGTTTGGTGGATTGTTCTGTGCTTATGTAATTTTTAGGGCATGGTATCCAGAAATGTTTATCAATGCACATAAAATGCTAAACGTAAATATGGGGGCACTGAATACGGTTGTATTGATTACCAGCTCTCTAACAATGGCTCTTGCAATACACAGTATTCAAACTGGAAAGAAAAAGTTAACTACAAATTATTTGATTGCAACTGTTTTACTGGCAGGTGTTTTCTTAGTTGTAAAATATTTTGAATATTCTCATAAAATTCACCTTGGTCAATTACCCGGTGAGTTTTATAGTTATGGTGGAGTTGATGCAAACAATCCCCATATCTTTTTTAGTTTATATTTTATGATGACGGGGTTACATGGGATTCACGTTGTTGGTGGAATAATCATGATTGTTTGGTTAATTATACAAACCAATAAGGGTAGATTTTCTGCTGAATATTATTCCCCCGTTGAGAATGTTGGATTATTCTGGCATTTAGTTGATTTAATTTGGATTTTCCTTTTCCCACTATTTTATTTAATAGGATAATATTATTATGAGTACACATACACATCACATTATTCCGATACGAACGTATCTTACAATTTTTGTTTTACTTCTTGCTTTGACATTTGTAACTGTATTTGTTGCTAAAATTGATTTAGGTAGTATGAATATCATTGTTGCGATGCTTGTAGCTGGAATAAAAGCCTCTTTGGTAGCACTTTTCTTCATGCATTTACTCTATGATGATACAGTAAATTTATCCGTATTCTTAACTGCAATACTTTTTCTAGCTGTCTTTATTATTTTTACACTTTTAGATACTGAAAGAAGAGCAGATATTGATCCAACAAAAGCAAAGCAAATTGAAAAAAAATCAGCTATCATTTATGATAAAATAGTATCTGAAAAACATTCAGGACATTAATGAGAGAACTCTTCAAAAACTATAGCGAACTGGGTAAGGTTCGTTTGACTGTTTTAGTATTAGTAACTGCGTATTTAGGATACTATCTAGGGCTACGAAGTTTCGGTAATACAATGATGACCCTTGATAGTTGGGTTGGATTGTTTAACTTATTAACTGGTGTATTTTTAACCTCGGTTGGCTCAGGTGCATTAAATCAGTATATTGAACGAAACTTAGATAGCAAAATGGACCGCACAAAGTACAGACCTATCCCCTCTGGTAAAATTCCTCCATTACACGCATTAATATTTGGATGTACAACAATATTTCTTGGTGCAATCTATTTAATGATTTTTACCAATTATTTGACTGCTGTTTTATCGATTTTGACCGTATTGTTATACTTGTTTGTATATACTCCATCCAAACGGAAAACCACATTAAATACCATTATTGGATCAATTCCAGGGGCATTACCACCTGTGGGTGGATGGGCAGCCTCAACAGGCATAATCGATACCCCTGCATGGATTTTGTTTGGAATCATGTTCTTTTGGCAAATTCCTCACTTTTTATCTCTGGCAATTATTTATGCTTCTGATTATAACAAAGGTGGGTTTAAAATGTTACCATCAGTGTATCCAAATTCAAAACTGACCCAATATATGATTGTCTTTTTTAGCGTTGCAATGGTAGGTACTACATTAGGTCTTTTCATTATTCAAACAGCAGGAATTGTTTATGCTGCAGGTGTGTCTGTAATTGGATTTCTATTTTTAATTCTCGCTTTTAATATCATGTGGAATATTAATACTCACTCAGTAAAACGATTATTTTTCGCAACAATTATTTATTTACCTATTCTTTTATTCTTCATTTTTCTAGATTAAATTAATCCCATGAAAACAGATAACAAATTTATTGCAATCTTTACGATTGTTGCAGGGAGTATTGTTGCTTACTTAATGTTTGGACACTCACAATCAAAAACAATTGATGTAACTTTTTTACCATCTATTAATGCACTGTTAAACTCAATAACCACACTACTTTTGATTGGTGCATTCATTAGTATTAAACGAAAGAATAAACAACTTCACAAAAGATTGATGATTACAGCGATGATTTCTTCAACTCTGTTTTTAATCTGCTATCTTACATATCATTTCTATAGTCCAGGACCCAAACTGTATGAAGGTCAGTGGGTAGCAATATATCGATTCATTTTGTTTAGTCATATAATTTGGGCTGCATTAATTCTCCCATTTATCTTAAAATCTTTCTTATTAGGTATTCGAAATAAACCCACAAAACATAAGCAGTTTGTGAAATTTACATTTCCCATTTGGCTATATGTTTCTTTAACTGGTGTAGTTATTTACATCATGTTATATTTGTAAATTTACCCTATGCTACAACCTCCGAAAGCAGTAACTAACTGGCTAATTTCTGCAATAGTTTTGATACTTCTAATGGTTGCTATAGGTGGAATTACCCGCCTAACCAAATCTGGGCTATCAATGGTAGAATGGCACCCGGTTACTGGAATTATCCCCCCTATTTCAAATTCTAACTGGGATGAAGAATTTACTAAATATAAATCATCACCTGAATTTAAAGTATATAATCATTGGATGAAAATAGATGATTTTAAGAGAATATTTTTCTGGGAATATCTACATCGGCTAATTGGACGGTTAATTGGATTTTGGTTTATCATCCCTTTTGTGTTTTTCCACCGTAAAAAATGGATCCCAAAACCTCTCTACTTTAAATTGGGAATAATGTTTTTATTGGGGGCACTCCAAGGATTAGCTGGTTGGTATATGGTAAAAAGTGGATTGGCCGATATTCCTCATGTTAGCCATTATAGATTAGCCCTTCATTTGGTACTGGCATTTAGTTTAGTTGCTTATATTTTGTGGGCAATTTTAGAAATAGTAAATCCTGCAAAACTACATGTATCAGTAAAGTTAAAATATCTTATTAATATTATATTGGGGTTAAGTATAATTCAAATTATTTATGGTGCATTTACTGCAGGGCTAAAGGCAGGGCATGGATGGAATACATTTCCTCTTATGCAAGGGCAAATAATCCCCGATGGGTTATTGTCCTTATCACCACTTCTTAGCAATTTTGTTACCAATATAATGACTATTCAATTTATCCACCGAACAATTGCTTGGATTTTATTAATTTTGATTTTTGTGATATGGTGGCAAATTAAAAATATAGCTAAAACTAATTTTCAAATTAAATCAAATTTAATATTGTTGATTTCTATTTCATTTCAATTTATTTTAGGGGTATTAACACTCATATTTAGTGTGCCTATTAGTTTGGCAGTTATTCATCAAATAGCGGCATGTTTATTTCTCGCAAGTTTGATAAACATAAGATATTTAATTAAACTTAGGTAGTAATAATTACTATTAGTATATTTTCTTATTCAATTGAAAGGGATTTACCATGATTAAAACAATTATATTATTTCTTTGTTGTACAATAATTTTTTCGCAACAAGTATATGAATTAAAAGATGGAACTAAGGTTGATGGTGTCATTATTTCAGAGTCGGATACTGAGTTCATAATAGAAACAAGTTTGGGGAAAATGACTATCTTGAAATCAGATATTTTACCTAAATTATATATTGTTACCTTGCAATCTGATGAGACAATTATCGGTGAAAAATTATCTGAATCTGATTCCATTATTAAACTGAAAACTAAATATGGTGAACTTGAAATTATAAAGGAAAATATAAAATCCATTTTAGAAAAGTCAGAAGTGAAAGAAGCAAAAAAGACACCCCCATACAGAAGATCATATAGCGTTGTTGATTACCTGTTTGGTGGATACACACTAGATAAAAATACAGATTTTTCGTTGGGGGAAGAACAACTTGTTGATCTCTTTTTTGACCCTACTGGATATACTTTGAAACAAAGTACCCTGTATTTAAGTGGACTATCATTTGGCTTTGGTGTAACAGATAGATTTCAAATTACTACAAAATGGGGTAACTTCTTTTGGGGTGACATGAATCTAAGACCAAAGTATAAACTATTTGAAAAAGGGAATTGGGAAAATCAACACAGCTTATCGATTGGTGCACACTATCATTCTCGTTGGTGGCCCAATAAATATGAATGGAAAAATGGAACTATCAATATTAATGGGGATGATAAATATTGGGGAGGATATTACTTGATAAATGAAAATCCACTATTTGAGTTAAAGGATGAATCATTTATTGAAAGAATTGATGAAACAGATGATGAATTTGTTGAAATGGTTGAGTTGTTCGGAGCATATACATTTTCTCAAGCTCGACCGGGATTAAAAGGTCGAATTTCTCATACGATTGGTGGAAATGTGCAATTTTTCACTCTTGATAAAGAATCTAAACTATTAAAACGAGCGTATTATGGATTAGATGTTGATATTAATGCAAAATTAAAAATGATTGGTGAAGTTTTCTATGACCCATATTTTTTAGAAATGTGGCAAATAATTGACAGTGATATGGATATGTGGGACGAAAATGAATTAAGCGATTCCATTGTTGAAGAACCTTCTGATGCATCCCCTGTTCATTTAGATTTTGGATTTATTTATGCATTTAATGAATCTTTCAGATTTGGGCTTCACTTCCAACGACCATTTGTTAGTTTTTATTGGAAATTTTGATAAGTAAAACGCACCCATCAAACTAAAACAAATATACCCTATAAGTATTTTATATTTAAATAACCCTAATTCGTATTAAATTATAATATGATATACAGGTATTGTATTCCTGTTAATAGTAATTAATATTAATTAAATAAAGGATAGAAAATGAAATATATGATAAAACAAAATATATTTATTGCGATAATGATGGGTTCAACTATATTGTTTGCAACAAATGGTGATTTAATGATTGGACAAGGAGCTAAATCAAGATCAATGGGTGGTGTTGGAATTGCAATGAGCTTTGGTGCAGAATCAAGCCTTGCAAATCCTGCATTGTTAAACTCAGTTGATAATATGGAAGTTGCTGGTGGATTTACTTATTTTACACCTGATGTTAGCTTTGGCTCAAACGCAGGTTCAAATGCAATGAATGGGCTAGATAATCCAATTGCAATGCAAACGAGTGAATTTGAACCGGCTATACCCATCATACCAGAAATATACTTTGCTAATCGACTTACTGATGCTTTAGTATATGGCGTATCAATGACGGGTACTGCTGGAATGGGTGTTGATTATAGCACTTCAACTGATAATGGAGCATTTGCAATGCAAACTTCTCTATCTATTCTCAAAATAGCCGTTCCACTATCCTATACGAGTTCTAGTTACACATTTGGATTTTCACCCATATTCCAATATGGAATGCTTCAAATGAATTATCTAAAAGGTAATCCAGCCCCCGTAGAACCTGATGGATCAGATGCATTTATTCCTTCCACAAATCCAGAATCTAGTTCTTCTGGTTATGGCTTTGAATTAGGGTTAGTAACAGAAATCATAAATGGATTAACATTAGGTGCTGTTTATAAATCAGCTATTGAGATGGAATATGAAGATAATATTGCAAGTGCATTAACTGATTTTGGTATTTCAAGTATTACATCGGGTGACAAACTAGAGCAACCTGCTGAATCCGGGTTGGGACTTTCATTTATAAATACAAATAATACGATTGCAGTTGACTATAAACAAATTGCTTGGGGTGATGCACTTGGCTATAGTGATTTTGGTTGGGAAAATCAATCTATATTTGCTTTAGGGTATGAGTATAATACTGATATTTTTGCACTTAGAGCGGGATATAATTATGCCAATTCACCAATTGTTGAGTTAGACGGTAGTTCAATGTTTAATCCTGATGGATTAGGATATGACAATGCCGGCATTAATTTCTTTAATTTAGCAGGATTTCCAGCTATTATTGAAAGCCATTATACCCTAGGGGGTGGATATGTAGTTAGTGATGCATTAACCCTTGACCTTGCATTAATTTTTACTCCTGAAGTTACAAATTCTTATAATACAACAGGACTAACACAAGGTATGGTTTATAACATGGGAGGGGACCCTAGTTCAACTCAACCTTCAACTGCTGATGTTACTCATTCACAAATGGGATTTACAGTTTCAGTTAACTACAAATTCTAAATAAAAAAACAATTACACCAGCATCCAACTTTGGGTGCTGGTGTAAGACATTTCCACAATTAAATAGGGAATCGATATGAATATTACTAAAACAATATTGTTAATTATTTTTACTTCATCATTATATGCTAATGATATTGGCATTTATAATAAAATATTCAATGCATCCGGCACATTTGATGAAACCACTACGGCATTTGAAACTGTTCTAAACAATTTCAGTTTTCAATTGCATGCAAAATATGATTTCAACACATCAAATACTGACGGACAAAAATCACGATTATATATTCTAACATCTCCAGAGTATGTTGAATTAGCGAAAAATGAAGACCCCAAGACTATTTCTGCTCAAGTAATTCGTGTGGCTATTTATGAATATGGCACAGGCCGAAAAACATATATCAGCATGACAAACCCTATTGCCCACGCAATGGTATATTATGAAGATTCTAAATTTTATGATCAACTACTTGCTGGCGCACAAGGGGTAATTGATGAAATGAACGATGTTGTTTCAAATATACCTGGTAATGCAATATTTGAGCAACAACCCCCATTACGAGATGAAGGCGATTATAATGGATTTAATGGCGATGGACCCGCTAAAATGATGGCACTTTGGAATGACTGGGAAGACTCTCAAAATATTCTGTTTAAAAGTATTTCTATTGATGATGCGATTACGAATATTGAAACTACTTTAAATAATTCGATTGATGGCGGAAAAGATTCTTGTGAAGGTTGGAAAATAATTACTAAAATTGAAATAAATAGTGCATTTTATTTTGGTATAACCAATGATTATACTGAAAATCGAACTACAAAGATAAATTCAGACTTTAGGAGTGATGGGAAGGTTGATGAAGCCCCTTTTCCTGGTATTGATCATACACCAGCACATCCAATGGAAATTATTGTGTATAACGATGGTCGAAAAGTAAACGCAATTCAATATGGCCAAATGTGGCGTATGCAATTATACTATTGGGATTCTGGATATGCTGCATTTGCAAAATACACAATGGTTCCAGGGATTATTTCAGGAAGTATTAACGATTTATTTAATGATTAAAAAAATTGTAAAATTTATGCCAATACCAATTGGTATTTTTTTGGGATATGCTACTTATAATGCAAATGGAAATATAGCTTCAGCTTTAATGTCTGCAGGAGTAATTACTTTAGCATTAAATGAAGGGCGAAAACGGTATATTAAATAGTTTATTTGATTATACTATCTTTAATAAATTTTATAATTTCTGATACATGTGTGGAAATATCAAACTTTTTATAAACCTGTACAATTTTACCTTCTGGATTAATAATAAATGTATATCTCTTCGGAAAAAACCAACCATTTGCCTTATATATTTTAGTAATTTCCCCCGTAGAATCTGATAAAAGTGTAAACGGTAAGCTATGTTTATTTTTAAATGATGCATGCTTCTCTACACTATCCCAACTAACGCCTAAAATGACTGCATTTAACTCATGTAATTGTTTATAGTTATCTCTAAAACTACACGCTTCTTTAGTACAACCGGGTGTATTATCTTTTGGGTAAAAATATAATATAACAAATTGTCCTTTATAATGGGATAAAGTATGAATATCTCCATTTTCATCAGATAAAGTAAAATTAGGTGCGATACTTCCTATTTCTAATTGACAAAACGAAACAGAAAGTAATAACAATAACATTCTTTTCAAAATGATACCTTTGAAAACGGTTGATTTTGAGGCAATACCATTATTTTTTTACAAACTCCTCAGCAAACCATTAATTTGCAGAAATCTTTTCAATTGCAGTAATTATAAATTTTGTATCTATACCTCTGACTTTAAGTATAAAATCTTCATTTACTTTTTTCCCAATTATGGCTTGACCAAAAGGAGAATGATAGGTTACAATCATAGGATAAAGGTCTAATTCAAATTCTATGGGACCCAAAATATAATAGTCGATAGTTTTATCTTTGCCTTCTTCACGGACTGTAGCCTTATTGCCAAAACTTACTTCACTAGTTTCAATTTCGCCAAATTCGATGAACTTAAATGGCACATACGACTGTAATAATTGTTTCTTATACATTACAAGACTCATCGCTTCCTTTGCTGCCTTGTATTCATAATTTTCCTTAAGGTCTCCGTGACTCGCTGCCTCGCTAATCTTTAATGAAGTCTCTCTTTTTAATTTATCAATTGATTTCATTTCCTCTTCCAATGCGAGGTATGTTTCTCGTAAAATCAAAGTCGCCATATTGATATTCCTTTCTTTTTCGTATAAAATACCATATTCAATATATGGATTTTATTTTCTCAAATTTATTGTTATAAGGTTTGAAATATAAAATTTCTTATTTTTTTAACTCGCAAAGTTAATAATTTTTGACTGTTATTTTATATATTTAATACAAACTGTAGTTTTTAGATTTGTTAGGATGCTGGATATTGTTTTTTACACCACAAAGACACAGGGGCACCGAGAATAATAAGTAAAAATATGGGTATCCAGTTTTTTGTGTAAACGG